>CAYPAW010000101.1:0-57396 GCA_964408795.1 uncultured Mariniphaga sp. | reverse complement strand
ATGAAAAAAATTATACTTCTATTAGCCATTTATCCATTGTACCTGTTTGCTCAGGACAATGATTCAGAACGCCTTCCCAAAGGCCAGCTAAACGGAATGCCTGAGATGAGTCGCACGCTCAGTTCCTACATCCATAGTGACCTTACAATCTTTCAAAGCGATCCCGGGGCGGATGCTGGCAACTGGCAGTTTTCCGGTCCCTGGAAAAAAGAGCAATTCAGTGGTACGGAAGACCTGTGTGCCGGCATCGGATTCAGCGGTTTCTACGCTCCGGGTATTGACAGCCGGCTGGTAAGTCCGGTTATTGAGCTTCCGGGCATCAATGCCTTCAACCGGGAAAAGATCGTACTTGCTTTCGATGAATTTTTCTCTCTCGAAAGTTCGTATGATGAAGGTACCGTTGAGGTTTCCAGAGACGGTGGAGCTACCTGGGATATCCTTGATTTTCGTAGTGGCACCTCAGAAAACAGATGGAGAAGATCGACTCTTTACCTGGACATCTATGCCGGGGAGTCTGTTCAGATCGCATTTCGTCTGAAGAGCGATGAAAATTTTTCCGGAGAGGGATGGTTCGTAAAGAACGTAGAAATCAAGAAAGCAACCTACACTTTATCTCCCTCACGGGATTTTTTGCAAATGGAGATGCTCAAAAGTGGGCAGGCAGGATTCACAGGAACGATGAATAGTCTGAACTCCCAGAATTTTCCCTATATCTATATGAATATTTTGTTGACAGAAGATGACCAGGGGGTCTCGAATCTTTTAAAGAGTGATTTTGAAATCTATGAAAATGAGACCTTTGTAACCAACTACAATGTCATTCCGCCCAATGGCACTTCCGGATCCAAGCTGATAGATATCATTTTTCTGGTGGATAACAGCGGTAGTTTTGATAAATACCAGAATGCAGCCCGGAACAACATGGAAAGTTTTGTCAACCAGCTGGCCACTTCGGGGAATGATTTTGCCCTGGGATTGTGCCGTTTTGGGCAATCCAGTCTGGGAGGAGACCCAATTCTTGAGGACAACGGTCAGTTAACCAGTAGCATAAGCTATTTCAAGGACGATGTCTGGCTGCGGAATAGGGTTGATGGTGGAACCGAACCAGCTTACTGGTCCATTGTTAAATCGGCCCAGGAATTTAATTTCAGGCCGGGATCCCAGAAGATCTTTATTATTCTGGCTGATGAAAATCCGGCTCAGGGCGGGAATACTAAAGAGGAAGCCCAGAATGCCTGTCTGAATAATTACATCACTCTTTTTGCGTTAACGACCAGTTCTTCCAGGGAATTGAATGACATTGCAGCGGCAACAAACGGACGCAGTTATGCGATTACAGATCCCTTTACTGATATCCTGAGTGACATTTCTGCTTCGGTGAACAACAATTACCTGATTTCCTATCGTTCGCCCAATCCGACCATGGATGGGGTAGAACGACAGGTACGGGTCCATGCTACCAGCAAGACGGGCGCTTCAACCGATATTACCGGTTCCTACATTCCCGGGTCAGCACCTCAGATTGAGCGGACATCCGAGACTATCGACCTGGAGAGCAAAGGGTGGCCCGAAAATCAGGAATTTACGATAACTGCAGAGATTACCGACTCCCATGAACCGTTTGTGACCAGAGCAACCCTCTATTACAAACATTCAGGAAGCACCACCTATTCTTCTGCGGCAATGACGAATGCTTCAGGGAATTTATGGAGCGCCATCATTCCCGGTTCAGTAAGCCAGAATCCGGGGGTAGACTATTACATTACGGCTACTGACGGCACGGTTACCTCCTCGCTTCCCAAGGTAGATCCCAGCATCAATCCTTTTCAGATCGGTATTCTGCCCAATGAAAAGCCGGTAATCACCCATACGATACCTACCACCAGTTTCAGTCCGGGTGCTACTTTGTCCTTTGAAGCCACGGTTGTGGATATTACCAACTGGGTTGAATCCGTAGTTCTATGGTACCGCAACGAAGGCGAATTATTATACAACGAGGTGCAAATGGTTAAAACAACCGGTGACACCTATGCTTGTGACCTGAAAACTCCTACGTCAACCATGGGAATTGAGTATTACATTTCTGCCGAAGACGATTTTGGACTGACCTCCAACTGGGCCAGTCCGGATCATCCTCAGGTTATCAACTCCGGCCAGTTGCCCAACCTGGCACCCTACCCCATTGCACAGTATAACTGGGCCTCTCCCCTGATTGTTGCGGTGGAAGAGGATGCTTCCGAGACCGCTACCCTGATCTATGATGACCAGGAGATCTTTGTAAGTTTTGCCTATATGAATGTGGGAAACACAACCGCCGGATCCCATGAAACTCAGCTTAAGATAGACGGTTCTGTTATTAAAACATGGTCAGTTGGAGAAACCCAGGCCGGATATTTTAACTACCTGCTTGATTACAGTATCGGCACGCTTTCGGCCGGAAGCCATACTATCTCCTTCACCTTTGACACCGGTAACCAGGTAAGTGAATCCGATGAAGCCGACAATACCTATTCAAAAACCATTACGGTATTGCCGGTCAATACTTCGGTAGCCAACCTGGCCCCTTATACTCCGGAAAACTGGGATGCACCGGTTGTAGTTTCCAGTGTGGAAGGAGCGACTACTCACAACGAGGTCTATTACGACGACGAAGACCTGTTTCTAAGCCTCTGTTATGCAAACTTTGGGGAAGTTGATGCAGGACCACATCTTTCTCGCATCTTCATCGATGAAACGGCGGATACCCTGTACTGGAATGAAACAGAAGGGCTGGAAAGTATGACCTATCAAACGATAAAATCCTACAACATGGGGAAACTGGGAGTTGGGGAACACATCCTTCGCTTTGTAGTAGATGCAGACAATGAAGTGATCGAATCGAATGAAACCGACAATGAATATTCCGATACCATCACAGTGATCCAACGATACCAGCCCAATCTGCGTCCTTATCATCCCGGAAGCTGGGATGGGTCCATTGTGGTTTCAACCCAACCGGGCACATCTACCAATGCTCCTTCGTATACAACCAATGATAACATCTATATTGATGCAGCATGGGAAAACAACGGGGAAATAGCCTCTTCACCCTACCATGTGCGTATCTATATCGATAGCCTGATGCACGAATTTCATGACCCCGATGGAATCGGGTTGACGGAATATACTTACATCAATGACTTTATCGCAGGAAAACTAAGCGAGGGATCGCATGATATCACGCTCTTCGTGGATTGCTTTGATGAAGTGGCTGAATCGGATGAAACCGATAACATTTTGATCCTGACCATTCAAGTTACAAAAGTTTCCGGTGTTGACCTGATCCATAAGGAATCAGACATCAAGGTATGGCCCAATCCGGCTTCTGCAAACCTGAACATCGACCTGAGAGAACCTTCCTACACAGATCTTTCAATTATTGATCTCTCGGGACGTGTCATCCGGAAAATAAATATTTCGGGAGAACAAACCATCCGGCTTGCAACAAATAACCTGATACCCGGAACCTACCTGTTAAAGATTGTAGGAAAAGAGGTCTCGGAAATACGAAAATTTATCATTCAATAAGGAAAGATGGAAAAAGGCAGTGGTTTCACTGCCTTTTTTATGTGAACATCTTTTTTTAAAATTTTGTATATCTGGTATATAGCGCAATCAATTCCTGTTTAATTTCCAAGGCCTATGGAATTCGTCGCGTTTCGATGACCTGGAACGGGGCTCGTTTCATCCATATTGTCATAGTAAATAGATTATTTTTTGTATTATTGCGCGAATATTCATCACAAAACCTAAAAAAACGAAGACCTATGAAGACTTTCACTAAGATGCTGGTTCTGTTTGTCTTTCTGACGACTACCACAGGAACAATTGCTCAGATCGTTGGGATTAAAGCCGGTTTGAATTTGGGAAATATGATCGTCAAAAACGATAACATCACCATGAGCGAAGATTTTACGATGAATCCAATGTTCCATATCGGTCCCACCCTGGAGTTTCCTTTCGGCGAGGTCCTCTCCCTTGAAACAGGATTGCTACTGTCTGTCAAGGGATTCAATTATGATGAGGAAGGATACAAAGACAAAACCGATCTTTTTTATTTGGATATTCCGCTGAGAGCAAAAGCAACTTTTGATATTGGTGGCATAGGTATTTACGGAGCTGCCGGTCCCTATGCCGGCATGGGAATAGCTGGAAAATCCCACAAAAACGAAGGGGATACTGACATCCAGTGGGGATCCGAAAGCGAAGACGACATGAAGCGGCTGGATTTCGGATTATCGGTTGGTGCCGGGGTGGTAATTAACGCCATACAGCTTGATGTGTCTTACGGACTGGGATTGGCCAATATTTCTCCGGTTAGAGAAAATAACTTTACCATTCAAAACAGGCTAATCAGCCTTTCAGTAGGATATCGATTTGGAGGGAAGTAGAACATTTTTCTTCGCAAACGGAAGATTGCGAACTCATCACATAAATGAGGAATAGTATGAAACGATGGATCATCGCTTTAGGAATAGGATATATGCTTTTGTTGTTTGCTTCCTGCCTCAAAGAAGAAAACAATCCGGAGGAACTCCGGATCATTTGTGAGGAATTCAGGCCCTACAGCTATTTTGAAAACAATGAGCTGGTTGGAATTTCGGTGGATATCGTGACTCATATTCTGAATCAAACCGGAAGTACCGATGCACCCATTGAAGTAACCACCAACTGGGAACATGCCTTTGAGCAGACCATAGCGTCGGATGACATCGTACTGTTCACCACGGTACTGACATCCGGCCGCAAGGAGCAACTACAATGGGCAGGTCCGGTAATGGTCACCACCGCAGGTTTTACCGGGTTGAAAACAAATCCTCAGGAGATAAAATCCGTTAACGACGCCAAAAAACTCTCCTCCGTAGGAGTGGTTACGGGCTACTCTACGGCTGAGATCCTTGAAGATCTGGATTTTACCAATCTGAAGTATTTCAATACGGTCAATGAGGCTATTGCATCGCTCTACGGAGGAAGCGTCGATGCAGTGTTTGAACTTACCCAACCGGCAAGAGCCATAGCAGCTGCCGACGGACGGGATGTCAACCAATTGAAGGTCTTGTACAATCATTCCACGATCCAGGGGTATCTGGCTTTTTCCCCCGGCATATCTTCCCAAACGGTGGATCTATGGCAGGAGAAACTGGATGAACTGAAAATCGATGGCACGGCACAAACGATTTACGATGCCTACCTTCCCGGCGTGAAAGCTCCGGGTCTGATCACGATTTATACAGAAGATAATCCCCCTCAGAGTTACCGGGATATCCACGGGAACCTGACCGGCAGTTCGGTAGAGATGGTAGAAGCCCTCATGCAGGAAACCGGCAGGGAGGAACCCATCCTGCTAACCAACTGGAACGATGCCTACAACCAGGGATTGCTTTCTCCGAACACGATGGTCTTCAGTACACTCAAATCTAGCCAGCGGGAATCCCTGTTTCACTGGATCGGTCCGGTGTGTACAAAAAACTACTGCTTTTTTGTGGTTGCTGACAGCAATATTGAGCTCAACGATATCAACGATGCCAAAATACTCGATCGTATCGGAGTTCCGGATGGGTGGGCATCGGAACAGGAACTGACCGATGCAGGGTTTACCAACCTTCAGACATGGGCAACTCCGGAGGAGGTCTTTGAGAAACTGATGGACGGCTCTGTGGATGCCGCGGTATTGAATGACATAGCTATTCGTTACCTGGCCGAAAAGGGGGGGTACAATCCGGAAAAAACAAAAAATGCACTCATCCTGTCGTCAGGAGATACCTACCTTGCCTTTAGCCTGGATACCCGGCAGCACTACCTGGATGAATGGCAGCAGGCCTTCACGACCATCGTAAACAACGGAACCTTTGCCAATATTTGGAACCAGTGGTATCCCGGCCTGGATTTACCGTAAACAAGCAGAGCGTGAAAACCCGATAAACCAGTACGGTAGGATCCCTTGAAACGCTTTGGATAAACCGGACCTAAAAGAGATTCAAACGGAAAATCCCCTTCAAAAGATGGATCCTCAGTTTTCTTTGAGTTTCAGAAGATATTCACTTGGATTCATCCCAAATTCTTCCTTAAAGCACTGCCTGAAATAACTGCTGCTGTTAATTCCGATTCTGTACATAATTTCGGAAATGTTGTATTGACCCGTCAGCAAAAGCTGTTCAGCATAATTTATCCGTACTTTTCTGATAAATTCGTTTGCCGTTAAATTGGTTAGTGCTTTAATTTTTCTGTACAAAGTAGAATGACTCATGTTGAGTTGAGCGGCAACCTGAGCAATATTGAGTTCTTCGTCTTCAAGGTTTTCTTCAATTACGGCGGTTAACTTTCTTAAAAACTCCTTGTCTAAAATACCGATCGATTCATTCAATATCTCCTGTTTATGCTTGAATTTAGATGTATTGGCCAATGAATGCATCTTTCTTGCATCAAGTATATTTTTGAGTCTGCTTTTCAACAGATTGCTGCTAAATGGTTTGGTCAGATAGGAATCAACACCTACATCGTATCCGGCTTCTTGATCGTGCAACGATCCTCTGGCGGTTAAGAGAACAACGGGAATATGGCTGGTTCTAACGTCTTGTTTAATGCGTTTACACAATTCAATCCCATCCATAACGGGCATCATAATATCACTGACAACCACATCGGGAATCTCCTGACAGGCCGTTTCAAAAGCCTTTTTTCCGTTCTCTTCCGAAAGGACGGTATAGAATTCATGCAACGAATCTTCGAGGTATTCCACAATTTCATGATCATCATCCACCACCAGAATGACGTTTTTCGAATTTTCTTCGCTTTCTTCCATTTGGATCGCTCCGAGATCGTAATGAATGGCATCAGGATAGCTATTATTGGTCAGAAGCCTGACTATAAAGACAGTCCCTTTGTTCACCCGGCTGGTAACTTCTATTTCAGCCTGATGCAATTCCACCATATTTTTCACAAGTGCCAAACCAATTCCTGTACCTTTCACCGGATGGGATGCGTCTATGGCCTGGTAGTACCGGTCAAAGATATAGGGTAAATCCTGTTCGGATATTCCGTAGCCTGTATCGGAAACCTCGATTTCCGTATAATCAAGAGCATCCTCGGTGTGATGCCTTAACTCCAGTTTAATCCATCCTTCTTTGGTATATTTAAAGGCATTGGACAAAAGATTGTCTATTATGATTGCCATAACATCCGGATCAAAAAACATCTCCACCTTATGATCCGGGACCCTGGTTTGGAATTCAATCTCCCTTTTTTGATTCAAATCGTTGTATTTCTCCCCAATTTCGTAAATATATGTCGCCAGGTCATCCTTGATTACAGCTAGCTTACGGCTTTTATTTTCTGATTTTCTGAATTCCAGAATCTGATTAACGGTTTGAAGCAACCGGTTAGCGACCCGTTGAATTTGATGCAACTTTCTTACCTGTTCAGGTTTTAATGAATTGTCGGCAATAAGGTCTTCCAGAGGACCTAAAATTAACGTCATCGGACTTCGTAATTCATGGGTGATGTTGGTAAAAAATTTCACCTTTTCTTCGTTCAGATCATGTTCCTTCTGACGGCTCTTTTTTTCAAAAAGCAGATCGTTCTCAATTTTCAATTTGTTCTTGTAGAACAAAACAACATATACAATGAAAGCAATAATAAGCGCCAGATAAATTCCTTTCATCCCCCAGGAAAACCACAGAGACGGTTTGATACGGATATGCAGAGAGCTTACCTGTTCCGGCCATTCATTGTTTTGAATTCTTGTTTTCAGATTAAACACATAATTCCCGGGATTAAGATTTCTGAACGTAACTTCTTTTCCTGTATTTACAAGAAACCATCCATCATCAAGGCCCTCCATCTGGTATACAAACTCCACTTTATCCGAAAGCGAGTAATCGAGCACATTAAAACTGATCTGAAATGAATTCTGATTATGCTTCAGCTCGATCTCATTGCTGAAAGGGATATCTGTAAATTGGGTAAAATAATCCCGGCTGTTGGTTATTCCGAAGCCGGTAAAAGTTGCTTTCGGACTGGGATTGGATGATAGCTGCAAAGCCTGGTCGAACCAGGTTATTCCGTTTTGCGATCCGAAGTATATCTTTCCGTCACCGGTTTTTGTCACCGAACCATTGAGGTAATCTCCCAGGGCAATGCCATCGCTGACACCAAAATTGCTCACATGCAGGGTATTGAGATCAATATGGCTTATTCCATTGGTGGTGCTGATCCATATTTCATTTTCCGATTTACCTTCGATAATGGCCCGTACATTGGATTCAGTCAGCCCGGAAATTTTACCAATACGCATGACCGAATCAGTCTGTGGTTTTTTTATCAGGAAAAGATCGTTCTGGCTGCCAATCCACATTCTATTCTTGGAATCTTTATAGATGTGGTTTACTGCATAAAAATCATACCTCTGGCCGTAATTCTGAATCAGGTTAAAATGCTCATCAAAAACACAAAGTCCTCCAATTAAGGTACCCACCCATAAATTACCTTCTCCATCTTCTCCAATTGCCCGGATAATATTATCCGATAATCCGGAATTATGGGTTGTATAGACCTCACCTTCCTCTGTATATAAATTGTACCGGTACAAGCCTATGTCCGTAGCAATCCACAGGTTGTTCCGGGAATCTTCATAAAAGCAATACACCGGGAAGTTCTCCAGATCATGAAAACAATCAAGGGTTATGTACTCATCGGATGCACTGGGACTACGAAATATTTTCCCTTTGTTGGTCCCAATCCATAAATTGTTCTCGCTGTCATTGTATACACTCAGGTATGAATGCTGTCCGTAAGTAGAATGGATTTGGTTTATCTGCTTTACTTTCTCCCCATCTTTATACACACCCAATCCTCCCAGTTCATTCGCAACCCACAGTTGATCCTTGTTGTCAACACAAAGATCAGGTACTGCTTTATCCTTTAAACTATGGGTATTTCCTATATACGGAAGGTATGTTATTTTATGAAAGAAACTTTCTTTGCCGGAAATTATGTTAATTCCGCCACCCAGACCCCCCATCCAAATATTCCCAAACGAATCCTGAAAAACGCTTTGTACCGACAGACCGGATAATCCTTCCGGTGTTTCAGATGCCAGAATATGCTCAAATCGTATATCGGAAGGATCGGAATCATACGACAAATCATTCAGGTTTACTATATTTAATCCACCACCTTCCGTTCCGATCAGCAGTCTGTGATCGGTCGTTTCACACATTTTCTGAATAAAATTACTGGATATCGATTGCTTATTCCGGGGATCCTCCCTGAAATTGACCATATGCCGGGTTTCAGGATCGAATAATGTAAGTCCGTTCCGGGTTCCGATCCAGATCCTATCCCCTGAATCCTTGAAAATGCTGGTTACCGTATTATTTGCCAGCGAAAACGGATCATCCGGATCATGTTTAAAATTTACCGCCGTTCCGGTTTTTTTGTTCAGGATGCTGAACCCGTCATTGACATGTCCCACATAAATTTTTTCCTCCGTATCATACAATACACACCAATTGTAATTCGAACCCAGACCGGGTGTATTGGACGGATTGTAATTGGTAAACTGTTGGTTTTCTCTGTTTAGACAATCCACCCCTGCATCATACGTTGCAAACCATAGATTCCCCTGTTCATCGCTGTCGATGAAGGTTACTCCATTGGCACTCAAATCATTTTTCTCCGGAGCATGGTAGTCATGTTCATAATGGATGAACCGATGGGTTTTATAATGATAGGCATCTACCCCATTTTTTTCCGATGCAATCCACACCACATCATCCAGCGGATCAGCAAAAACAAAATTAAGCATATTGCTACAAAGTGAGTTGGAATCCGAATCGGAGGTTTTAAATATTTTAAATGTATGGGAATCAAACCGGTTTAATCCGTCTTTGGTGCATATCCAAATAAAGCCATCCCGGTCCTGGGTAATACTGACCACATTGTTGTTTGATAGACCTTCTTCCACTCCTATTTTATCAATTCTAAAGGCATAGGTGTGATTTAAAAGTATGGATAAACAAAACCATACCAGGCTTATCCGTATACCATTTTTCATCTTACCTCCTCTAACTGCCAGTTCCAGGTGTAAATTTAATGAAAAAATCCGGAAGGTGTTATGGAGCAATCGTTCCGCAATTTGAGGATTGACCAGTTTCTATTTGATGAATGACGAGTCCAAGATACTTTGTTCTTCCTTTAATACATAGTTTTATCCTGTATTTTAAAGAAGGCAAATAACATTCCGGGCACAATTCGCATGATTAACAAAGAAAGATGTTGGACCATAGTTTGTCTGTTTATCGCAGCCAATTTTATCCATTGCAATATGCGAACCCATGAAGTGGGTCACAAACAGCTTTTCGATCTGAACTGGAAATTCAATCGGGGGGATGCTGTTTTTGCCGCTGAAGTGAACTTTAATGATCAAAACTGGCAGACTCTCGACCTGCCTCACGACTGGAGCGAAGAAAGGGATCTTTTTCCTTTGGAACCGGATCCTGTAACGGATTCATTGTCCTATGTTACCGGTTGGTATAGAAAGCATTTTAAAATTCCACACACATGGGAAAACAAGACCATTTTAATTGATTTTGAGGGGATCTGTATCCATGCAGAAATATTCGTAAACGGAACGCCCATTGTTGATTCTTTGAAAGGCAATACCTTTCAGACCATTCTTAATCCATACCTGAATTATCAGGGAAACAATGTAATTGCCATTCGTATTACTATTCCCAATCAACGAAATCAAACCAGCCAAAGCGAATCAGGAATATACAAGCATACCTGGTTAATCATTAAAGATTCACCGGAAGTGAATAAAAAAATTTGAATGAAGTATTTGTTTTTTCTTTTGGCCTTTTTTTCGGCTCCTATCCTGACGGCCCAGGTTGGATTTGGAGATGCCGAACCAATCAATGGAAACTGGAAGTTTATCTTGAAGGATATTGACCACGGCGAACGAATGAACCTGGATGACAGTCCGTGGGAAACCATCGACCTGCCGCATGACTGGAGCATCCAACAGCCATTGAGTCCTACTCTTTCCAGTGCTACAGGGTATTTACCGGGAGGGATTGGCTGGTACCGGAAGCACCTTTTTATTCCGAATGCTTCGGCAGGAAAAAAAATCTTCCTCTATTTTGAAGGAGTCTACAACCGCAGTGAGGTATTTGTAAACGGGGTATCCCTGGGGAAAAGGCCTAACGGATACATCTCTTTTTTGTATGACGCAACACCTTATATGAAGTTGGGTGAAGAAAACCTGGTTGCCGTCAGGGTGGATCATAGTCAGTTCACAGACTCCCGCTGGTATACCGGATCCGGTATTTATCGAAATGTGTGGCTGGTTTGCTCCCATCCGGTCCATATTGCCCCATGGGGTGTTTTTGCCTATCCTGAAAAACAGAAAGATGGGTATGTTCTCACAGTTGAAGTGGAAGCAATCAATGAAACCGGTGTGGCTTCAGAAATTACGATCCACCATGAATTGTTTGCACCGGACAACAAACGTGTAAAAGAAACTTCTGATAAACTTACGCTGGAAGCGCTTCAGAAAGGGAAAATACAAACTGCCATGAATGTGCAGGCTCCCGAATGCTGGTCTGTTGAAACGCCAAAATTATATACGTTAAAAACAACGATTTATCAACAGGGACAACGGGTTGATGAAACGACTACCCGGACCGGGTTCCGGCACTTTGTTTTCGATCCCGATAAAGGCTTTGCGTTGAACGAAGAGTGGATGAAACTAAAAGGGGTCTGTCTGCATCACGATGCGGGAGTTCTCGGTTCAGCGGTACCTCCTGAGGTCTGGAGAAGACGTTTGCTCACCTTAAAGGAAATCGGCGTTAATGCCATCCGGACAAGCCACAATCCGCAGGCTCCTGATGTATACCGGCTGTGTGATGAACTGGGTCTCCTGGTCCTGGATGAAGCTTTTGATGAATGGGAATTTCCCAAACGCAAGTGGATCGAAGGATGGAATATTGGCACTCCCGGATACCAGGGATCCTACGATTTTTTTGATGAGTGGGGAGAGAAAGACCTGGAAGACATGATCCGAAGAGATCGGAACCACCTTTCCATATTTGCCTGGAGCATTGGCAATGAAGTCGACTATCCCAATGATCCCTATTCCCATCCGGTATTGGACGGAGGTGGAGAGACCGGTTTTACACAACCCATTTTTGGCGGGTACAAAGAAGAGGCTCCAAATGCTACACGTTTAGGGGACATCGCCAAACGGCTGGTTAAGGTAGTTAAGCAAACCGATCCATCCAGGCCGGTTACTGCCGGACTGGCAGGAATCGCCATGTCGAATCAGACTGCCTATCCGTTTGCGCTGGATATAACCGGGTACAACTATACGGAAAGTTTATACGATCAGGATCATGCAAAATACCCGGATCGTGTAATTTTCGGCAGCGAAAACAGACACGACCTGGAAGCCTGGAAAGCAGTTACTTCCCGGGATTTTATTTTTGGCCAGTTTCTGTGGACCGGCATTGACTATCTGGGGGAATCCGGTCGATGGCCATCCCGTGGTTTTTATTCAGGCTTGCTCAATTTTGGCGGTTTTATCAAACCCAGAGGACATTTCAGACGGTCTTTATGGTCTGAAAAGCCTATGGTAACCCTTGGAACGTATTCTGTGCCAGAAAGAGGCAGATACCGTGCACCATCGATGGATGCCTGGCCGGTCTGGAATTACCAAAAAGAACAGATGATCCGGGTTGTTTGTTATACCAATGCCAACCAGGCAATACTCTATCTGAACGAAAAGGTCATTGGAGAAAAGAAAGCGTACGATGAGCAGACCGGAATGATCTCCTGGGACATTCCCTATGCCCCGGGAAAACTGGAAGTTATAGGGTTGAATAACAATGGAAAACAGGTCTGCCAGGAGGCAATCAACACATCCCAACAGCCGTATGCAATCCGGATTCTTTCGGGTGAAACAACGATAAAAAAGGGGGGTGTTGCCCAGGTGGTTGTGCAGGTGGTTGATGAAAACGGTATCCCGGCAATGCTTTCCAATGATCTGATCACATGCCGCATTCATGGGGATGCACGTCTCCTGGGCCTGGAAGCAGGCAATAATACGGATATGTCGGATTATACCGATAACAAACACAGGGTTTATCACGGCCGGTTGATCGCTTATATTAAAATGGGGGATACAAAAGAAGAAGTGCGTGTACATTTCTCTGCAAATGGGTTAAAACCAGCCGAAATGAATATCATAGTTCAGTAATGGGATCCAATAACGCATTACAAACAACAATGAACCGTTTATTTATCAAAAAAACAGCATACTCAGCATTAGGGATTTTTACGGTGATTGCCATGGTGCTTGTTGTAAACTCCTGCAGCATGTCTGAATCAGGCGATGAAGCGCTTTCAGCATATTTATTTACCTACTTCACCGGGAATGGCCCCGGCGATGAAGCCATTCGTTTTGCCATAAGCCTTGATGGTTATCATTACCGGGCATTGAACAACAATGAGCCCGTTCTGGATTCAAAAAAAATCAGTACTACCGGGGGCGTAAGAGATCCGCATATTCTGCGGGGAGCCGACGGAAAAACCTTTTTCATGGTAGCTACGGATTTGTACGTCCCTGAAATGGGATGGAATAATTATGCCATGCTAATGATGAAATCTACGGATCTGATAAATTGGGAAACTTCTGTTATTAATATTCCTGAAACTTTTCCGGATGAGTTTGGTGATGTGGACCGGGTTTGGGCACCACAGACCATTTACGACGAAAAGGTTGGGAAATACATGGTTTACTTTTCCATGAAGAGAAGAGGAACCCATCCGGATATTATTTATTATGCTTATGCGAATGAAGATTTCACGAAACTGGAATCCACCCCGAAACAATTGTTGTATAATCCAACGCATAATGCCTGCATTGATGGAGATATCATCCGGAAAGACAACACCTATTATCTGTTTCATAAATCGGAAAGTGGTACCCCTGGAATAAAACTGGCAATTTCAGATAAACTTACTGAAGGGTACACTTATCCGGGCATGGATCGTGTGGACAAAGAATCTGCTCGTGTGGAAGGATCGGGCGTTTTCAAACTGAACGATTCCGATGAATGGATCCTGATGTATGATGTTTATGGGGCTGGGCGATATCAATTCACCAAAAGCAGGGATTTGGAACATTTCGAAATCATCGATCACGATGTCAGCATGAACTTTCACCCACGTCATGGGACGGTTATACCAATCACAGGAAAGGAATTGAAATGTCTGATCGGAAAATGGGGAAGGATGGATGATCCGATGGTAGAGATAAAATCACCCGATCTGAAAAAGAATAACATTGATTTTAATGGAAAAGAAGCTACGGTTCATTTACCGGTAAAACGGGGTACAGACCTAAGCAGCTTTGATCCGCAATTTGAATGTTGGGTGGGATACTCCGTAAAACCAAAAGGTCCTCAAGACTTTACAAACGGACCGGTTGCCTTTATGTTTTCTGTGGATGGTCAAGGAGTAAAACCTTGCTGTGGTAACCTGTAAAACAACGCAGAGTTTTTTATATTTTAAGTTATTGGCCTGAAAAAACCAATGACAAGGATAAGAGATAGACGTTGCTGTAAAATGAGCAGAAACACTAAAATTCATTGGAGCATCTTAATTTGTGCACTGATCGTATTGTTGAGCAGTGATTTAGTGGCACAGCGATATATGGAAAAGTTGAACCATGGATTGGTAGCTGTCGAAACAACAGGTGGAATATTTGTCAGTTGGCGTGTACCCGGTTCAGAATGGGATAAGGTTGCGTACAACCTGTATCGCGACGGTTCACTCGTGAATGGCTCTCCGATAACCGGAGCCAGTAACTTGCTGGATTCATACGGCACAACAAATTCAACCTATTCCATCAAGACTGTAATAAAGAGTATTGAACAAAATGCTGCAGAATCAGCATCGGTATGGTCAAATAATTTCATCGATATTCCGGTCAGAAAAATAAACGGAGGATTCAATACCTATGCGTTAAATGATGCCTCTGTGGGTGATCTGGATGGTGATGGTGCATACGAAATTGTAGTTAAACGTTTGGCCCTGGGAGGCATAGAATCAACAGACTATCATTATCTTGAAGCGTATGAACTGGATGGCACGTTTCTTTGGGCTGTCAACATGGGACCAAATATTTACAACGATGTGGAGTTTAATTTTTTAGTATGGGATCTTGATTGCGATGGAAAAGCTGAAGTAGCATTAAGAACCTCTGATGGTTTTGTCGATGGTGAAGGAAATGACATTGGGGATGCTGATAACGATGGCATCATAAATTATAGATACTCAATTTCCTGGATGAATTATCGTACCGAAGGTCCCGATTATCTAACTGTATTGGATGGCCAAACGGGAAAAGAACTTGACAGAGTATCCTATATTCCCAGGGGGAACATTACAGATTGGGGAAAAGAGGATGGAGGACATCGTTCCACCAAATGTATGCTTACGGTCGCTTATCAGGACGGGAAAAAACCCAGTGTTGTCATCAGCCGGGGGATTTATGAAAGAATCGTTTTGGAATCCTGGAGTTATGAGGAAGGGCATCTCGGCCGCAACTGGCGTTTCGATACGGATGATTCCGGTAATGCTGACTATGCAGCACAAGGTTTTCATAATCTTACCCTGGGTGATGTGGATTATGACGGAAGGGATGAGGTGATCTATGGTTCAATGGTTATTGATGATGACGGACAGGGATTATACACTACCAGATTAGGGCACGGTGATGCACAACATTTAGCAGACATTGATCCTGATCGCGATGGATTGGAATATTTCGGATGCCTGGAGAACTCCACCGGAGGCAATTACCGGGATGCCCAAACGGGTGAAATTTTTCATTATACAGATATTGGCCGTGATATGGGACGCGCTGGTTGTGCAGATATCACTCCGGATTATCCTGGTATGGAAATGTGGGGCCCCACAGGATTTCCTTTCTTGAGTGCTAACGGAGATATAATAGCGCATTTATCTCCACCGGGTTCAATGAATTTTTTTATATGGTGGGACGGGGATCTGACACGCGAACTTCTGGATCATGTCTGGTATGATGATCATGGTGTCGGAACAATTATCAAGTACAATAACGGAGCCAATAACCGGCTTCTTGACGCCTCCGGCACCTTATCCGACAACTGGACTAAAGGGAATCCGGCATTAAGCGCTGATATTTTAGGTGACTGGCGCGAAGAAGTAATCTGGCGTACGGCCGATAACAGTGCGTTGCGTTTGTATACAACAACGGATCTGACCGCGCATAAAATGTATACGCTGATGCACGATCCTCAATATCGTGCTGCAATTGGTTGGCAACCAAATTCATATAACCAGCCTCCCCATCCAGCTTTCTTTATTGGTACAAATATGGACTCTATTCCTCCGGCACCCATGCTTTTGCCCGGTCAAAAAGTATGGTCCACAGGGAAATGGGATAGCGAATCGACATTTGCCTGGATGAAAAACAAGACCGTAACAACCTTTGCAGACGGTGACAGTGTACTTTTTGATATTTCAGGCGAAAACAACATGGATATCTGCCTCGAAGGCTCCCTGAAACCTTCAGACGTTCGGATTATATCTCCTCTTGATTATGTATTTACCGGTTCAGGGAGCATGGATGGCACAACAGATCTTACCAAAGGGGGAAACGGTATCCTTACCATAAACAATAACAATAATTACAAGGGAATAACCCGTGTCTGGGACGGACAACTTATCAACAACGGCATCCTTTTCAACAGCAAGGTTTTGGTAAAAAGATTTGCTGCAGCTGCCGGAAACGGTACCTTTAATAAAGGCATTGTATTGGAAAAATACGCCGGTTTAATAGTCAGCGATTCCGTTTCGTCTGCTGATACCTTATTTATATCTGAGACACTGACAACCAATGAGCGCTCAACGATCTTTATGGATCTGAGCGATGATGTTGAAGCAATCTCGAAAAAAAATGATGTGATTGTACTTAACGGAGATCTTACCGTACTTGGCTTGACATCCATTAGGGTCAACCGCCTGAATGATGAACTTTCTGCCGGGGAGTATATTTTAATGACGGTAAGTGGTTCATTCAACGGGAGCCTTGATGACATTGTGATAGAAGGTATTTCAGGAGTACCTTATGTATTGAAATTTGAGGACAATAAACTGAAACTTGTAGTCGCAGCAACACGGCTTCCGGCCAGGGTTGTCTGGAACGGAGCGGTGGATGATAAATGGGATCTCTTTAACCGTCTTAACTGGATAAACAATGGAACAGCAGATTATTTTCTGGGTGGAGATTCGGTGGTTTTTGATGATCAGGGATTGGTGACAAACATAGAAATGCTGGATGAATATGCCATAGGTGATTTCCTTTTTGATTCTGATAAAGATTACACCATTCAGGGGGAAGGGTCTTTTACAGGACCTGCAAATCTGTTAAAAAGAGGATCAGGAAAATTAACAATCATGACCAGCAATAGCTATACGGGTTCAACTATCATTGAAGAAGGTTCGCTCAGAATTCCCGAACTCACGAATGCCGGTTATGCATCCGGCATCGGAGCAGCGTCCGCAGAGGCTTCGAATATAGTGATCAATGGAGGGGAACTGGAAATTTTCAATAACGCCGGTATGTCAACCAACAGGGATTTTACGCTTGCTGAGAACGATGGTGCAATAAGTATTGCTAATTTCTTTGCGAATCTTACGATTACAGGTAATTTAAGCGGAAGTGGACGATTGATAAAAAACGGGAATGGTACCTTATCTTTAAAAAACAGCAGTTCTCACAGCGGAACCATCATTAATCTGGGCACCCTCCAACTGGTGGATGATCCGGCAAATATTGCGGGCTTGGGAGATACCGTTACATTCAACGGCGGAACCCTGGCTATGAATGATAATTCCTATTCATACACCGATGGATGTAGCTGGCATATTGTAGTTCCCGACAGAAAAACCGGCAACCTTAAACTGGACAGCAGAAGTTCATTAACAGGAAAACTTTTGGGTGCCGGGAAGTTAATTCTCTATGCACCATGGATACGGAACGATCTTAACGGAGACTGGTCTGCATTTACCGGTACCATTGATATAGTCACAGATAACGATGGAGGTGACTGGCGTATTAATAATCACTATGGTTATGAAAATGCCACAGTGAAATTAAACAACAATGTGTACGCATACAACCTGAAAGGAGCCACTAAAATTGGCGCCCTTTCCGGAAATAGCGAAGCAACCCTGGCTCCCGGAATATGGAACATTGGTTACAATAACAAGGATGCCATTTATTCCGGATTGATTACAGGAGATGCCACTATTAATAAATATGGAACCGGAAACTGGACCCTTACCCATGCCAACGATTATACAGGTACTACGAACATTTACAATGGTACTGTAACTATAAATAATACATCCGGGAGTGCTACAGGTTCAGGGGAAGTGTTTGTCAGATCAGGAGGTGTGCTGGAAGTAAAAGGATCCATACAAGGAACCGTTGGAATTTACTCAAAGGGGATCTGCAATGTAAGAGCAAACGGAAATCTGAATGGCCATGTAAACGTTCAGGGTAGCCTCATTGGAAGTGGATATCTAAATAACAAATTAACCATTTTGAATGGGGGCATTCGCAAAGGAGAAAATGTTTTGAATGGTCCGGTGGTCGTCCGAAGGGGTGGTACACTTGCGGGTGAAGGGATTCTGAAAAGTGATCTGACACTCGACGAAGAAGCGATTGTCTCTCCGGGGACAGATGGAATTGGCGTTCTGAGTTGCGAAAAAAATGTCACCCTGGGGGATAAACCTGTGCTGGAGATTGAAATCAATAAGGCATCGGAACAAAATGATGTGCTCAAATCATTAAGTACCATAACACTTGGTGGTACACTGAAAATTTCAGAAGTGAGCGGTACATCCTTTCTGGAGGGCGACAATTTTAAAATTCTTGAGGCTGATTCCATTCAGGGTAACTATGATTTTATCGAACCTGATATTCCGGGTGATGGACTGATCTGGGATCTTTCGCACATTACTCAGGGCTATCTCGGAGTGGCCAGTCATGTTTCTTCTGTTCATACCATGGAAGCTCCGGCTTGTGTTGTTTATCCAAATCCCAATAATGGCTTCTGTTACCTAAGATTATATGCATTTGCAGGTGCAAGATCCATCCGGGTCACAAATATCCATGGGAAGGTCCTTTTTTCCAAAGAATCTGTTTCTTCGGAAGTTACAGAATTGAATCTTAACCACCTTCCTGCAGGAGTTTATATGATAAAAGTAAAATTTACCGAAAAAACGATAGAAGAAAAGATCATTCTTCGTTAAACTTTTTTCTTAATGAGATGAGCATTGGCTTCAATAAAAAGCAAATTCCATTTTCTTTCATTACAATTGCTGATTTTTTGCATGTATTTGACTCAATGGAGACCTTTTACTTGAACGGTATTCGCTACAGCTTTGCTTGCGTTGCAGATAAAATAATTAAGATGAAGATATAATTCATTAAGCGTCAATTCATGAAATTAAGAGATCAACTCATAATCATTCTTTTATTATTGGGAAATGCAACCGGCCGGATTAGCGGGCAAACCCCATTTCCGGAAGAAGGTATTGCCAGTACAAGCGATTACCTGGTTGCGTATCCTTTTGCCGACCGGACAGTCGTTTTTGATCTATCGGACACGGGGGTTCATAAACCGGTCATTTGGGGGTTGGATCTGGCCTGGCTGTCAGAAGATAATATCCGGCGGGGAATTGCTTTTATGGGGGCAGACCGGGTGGATGTGGTACGATCCTCCTTCATGCCCACCGAGCCTCTGAAAGAGGGTGCGTTACAGGGTGACGCCCTCACCAATACCAACCTGCGGATAGACATAATCAACCGAAGGCTGGATAAACGTACAGAAGTTGCCCTGAACTGCGATCATCCCAGTGTACATTCCTTTTTCTCTGGAAATGCCGAAAACTGGGCGCAACTGATTGCGATTACTACCCAGATGCACCAGGATGCAGGGCGTACGGTTGTTTCCGTATCGCCCTTTAATGAACCCGATTATGGGTGGGGTCAGGGTACCCTCAGTGATTTTTTCAACATTGCAGGTGAGTTAAAGAAGAATCCGGATTTCGACAGCATCCGGATTTCAGGAGGTAATACCCTGAATACAGACCAGGCCTTACCCTGGTATAACCAACTAAAAAGCAGGTTGGACGAAGGAAATACCCATCAACTGGCAGGCAGTTTTGATCATTATGCCGCCTTTTATGAAGCGGTGCGTGCCAATGGTCATCATGCAACCAATGATGAATTACACAACGTGATGGAAGCTATGGTCGGTGTGGAATATGGATTACAAACCGGCATATGGTGGGGTACTGCGGAGCTGGCTCGCGGTGAATTTGTAAAAGCCAGTGATGGAAGGAGATTGGCATATGCTGAACACCGGCCTAACTGGACGGCTGCTTCGGTCTACCGTAATCCCGGAGGAGAGGTAAAAGCCTTTGTAGGATCTTCAGAAAGACAAGCTGCCACAACAACCTATCTTTTTATCTCAAAAGACAGGGAGGTTTTTTTTGATGGCCATGGACCCCAAAGAGAATACCAGGTGGAGATTCCCGGGGGAACCGGATATCAACAGGGCCAGACCAATGCAGAGAAAATGGTAACCATTACCTGGGGGGATGACATCCCTCCGGTAATTCAGGGTACCTATCTTTTGGTAAACCGGAACAGCGGAAAAGTAATGGAAATAGCAGGAGGTTCTTCATCGGCAGGAGCCTATGTAATTCAGGCAAACCCTACAGATGCTGCCTGGCAGCAATGGAAGGTTACCCCGGTAGATCCACGGGTGGGAGGTGATTTTAGTTATTTCACCATAGAAGCAGTAAACAGCGGGAAAGTCCTGGATGTGTATAATTGGTCACTGGATAACGGGGGAAACATCATCGTCTGGGATGACCACAAAGGGGTTAATCAACAGTGGTTTTTAGAATATGCTGAAGAGGACTGGTTTTTTATTCGCAGTCGCCACAGTGCCTTATGCCTGGAGGTCGCTGATTCCGGGAATTCACCAGGTGCCCGTATTCAGCAAAGAGAAAAAAACGGAGATACAAACCAGCAATGGCGTTTTCTTAACCTGGATGCACCTGTGGAATTCGAAGCTCCAGTAGCTCCGGAAAACCTGATTGCTACTGCCCATGCCGAATCTATTTATTTGGAATGGTCTGCCAGCCCGGAAGAAGATGTATCAGGATATACGGTATTTCGCTCAGAATCTGCAGAAGGGCCGTACAACACTATTGCACGGAACGTCAGGACAACTTCTTTTGTAGATAACTCCCGTACAACCGCCGGGCAGTATTTCTACAAAATAAAAGCGGTTGACAAATCCCTGAACAGCTCGGAATATTCTATTGAGGTAACAGCAACAACCACCGGAGACAGTGCTCTAGTTGCCCATTTCCCCTTTGAAGGAAATACCCTGGACAGCTCAATCAACTTAAACCATAGTGCACCCTATGGGAATATCGTTTTTATTGAGGGGATTGCCGGAACCCAAAGTCTGGCACTGAACGGGCAAGACCATTTTTTACAACTTCCATACCATCTGGCTAATCAACAGGAAATCACGGTAGCAACCTGGGTATACTGGAAGGGAGGTACCCCCTGGCAACGCATATTCGACTTTGGCAACAACCAAAATGAATCCATGTATTTAACACCCGGAATGCGGTTCGCCATCAAAAACGGCGGAAATGAACAACGACTGAATGCACCGGCGTTGCCGACAGGAGAATGGTCCCATGTGGCAATATCCCTGAGCCCTGCCGGAGCCCGCATGTATGTTAACGGAAAGAAAATAGATGAATCGAAAGAAATAACAATAAAACCAGCCGATTTTCACCCCATATTAAACTACATTGGCCGGGGCCAAACTCCTGTTCCGTTTTTTAATGGATTAATCGATGATTTCAGAGTCTATAATTATCCCTTACCGGACGATGAAATTGCCGCGTTGGTTTCAGCAGTTTCTGTAAACCAATACGAAATCCATACCGGAGGAAGATTAAGGTTAAATATCTACCCGGTTCCAGCAAAACATATTCTGAATTATAGGATTTATACTGAAAAGGGGAACCACTCCACAACCCTTGGAATTTTTACGGTGTATGGAAGGATGGTACTCCGGGAAGAGATCAAAAACAGGAACAAGGGAAAAATAAATATATCAAATTTACCTTCCGGAATCTATTGGGTTGGGTTAACCAACGGACAGAAAATGATAACGAAAAAACTGATCATTCATCCGTAAGCAGTTTTACCATTTCATGTCCCTGATCTCTTTCCGGGTAAAGGAAAAATCAGGGAAACCCATCCAATCGAAATTCGGAAATTTTCTGACGAGTTTGTATACATTGAAAGGCGAAAATGCGAACACCCGGAAATTTTAATAGCCCTAACTTTCGTTGAAAAATTACGGTTAAAAACGAAAATAACGAAAACTAACTCAAATTTAAACGATTATGAAAAAGAATTTACTTTATCGATTTTGGATTCTTTTAATGTTTGTTGGCATTCTGTTTTCCACAGGAACGTATGGTCAGGCAACATTAAAACATTCCTACACCTTTGAAGAAGGGACCTACGAGGGAACGACGATTTATGATCAAGCGGGGTCACTGGACGGAACAATGACGGGAAGTGCCATTTCCATTGCAGACGGCAAATGTGTTGTTTCCGGAGCAACCAGCGATACAGACGGATATGTTGTTTTCGATGGGGTTACCCTGGACCTGGCCTCCTACAGCGCTGTTACACTGGAAGCATTTATTGAAACGGGGGAGGTGCTGAACACCTCATACACGATGCTTGCCTACTTTGGAAGCACAGCCCAGGGGACCAATTGTTTTTGGATTCAGCCTACACGGGCGGCAACCGAAACCCGGATAGAAGCCAATAACGGAACCACTACCATTACCGCCCTGTTGAATGGATATGAAGTGGATGATGGAGAAATGCACCACCTGGTAGCTATTCTTTCAGGCGAAGCGCTTACCTACTACCTCGATGGCATTGTCATTGCTGAAACGTCCACCAATGGAGCCGATTATATCAGCACACTCGGCACGGATATTGCCCAACTCTTTAAAGGTCCTGACGGGTGGCCTGATCCAAACTATAACTGCTGGCTGGAAGAGTTTAATATTTATGACGGCGTACTCGACCAACATACCATTGCACAGACCGCCGGTGAATATTTAGGGCTTGACCTTACCAATGCATCCCTGGATACCTTGACAATCAGCGTTGGAACCATGGAGCCGGCTTTTGATCCGGAAACAGATATTTACGAAGTGACCGTACCTTACGGAACCACAACGTTAACGATCTCAGTAGATCCTGCTGTTGGGGGTGTTTCCATAACCATGTTTGATGGCCTGGGTGTAGAGTTGGAAGAGGGTGTTGTAACATTCAACAAGGATGACGGAATGGATGTAGAAGTGATCGTAACGGCTCTCGATGGGGTTTCAGAAAAATCCTATTATGTATCGATTTTCCCTGAAGAGGGAGAATCCTGTGCTACCCTGGAAAGCATTGATGTATCTGTAGGGAATCTGATCGGAGATTTTCTGATGGATTCGACCCATTATACGGCTCTTGTTCCTGATGGAACCACTACCGTGGATGTAACAGGTGTTCCAAACTGGAACAATGCAACCGTCACAGGCGGAGGTACAGTCACCCTGGTAGATGGCATGGGATCAACAACGATTACCGTTACTTCGGAAGATGGTACGGCCACCCTGGAATATACCGTTGAAATATATACTTCCATTTTTGCCACCAACACCAATTTTTATCTGGTGCATGAGATGAGTGGTTTGGTAGCAACCGAAAGCGGGGCAGCTTTTAATCAAATTGTCCTGGCAGATGCAGTTTACCAGGATAGTTCACAAATATGGCATTTTGAAGAGAGTGGTGTGGATGGCCAGTATTTTATCCGGAACCTGGATGGCAACTACATAGCTACTTCGCGAACCTCAGCCAATGATTACGACCTTGAAGTGTATCCCGACCTTCCTTCCGTTGATCTGGACAGTGCCCGTTATATGGTCCATGAGTTCGAACCGGGGCGTTTCAGGATAACCTCAGTGAAAAGCAATCAGTTAAACCCGGGAGATGATATGCTGGGAACAAACAATGGTCTGCTTGGATCGGCATTCTTTAACGACAAGTGGCATAGCACGGCCAACGACGTATTGACGGTTATCAACATCAAATTACCGGAAGATGTGATCTCTGAGTATGATGTTCACCTGGATACCCTTGCTATCAATGGTGTGACTTTATATCCGGCATTTAATCCGGCGTATAAAAATTTCTTTGCCATTATTCCGGCGGGCATGACTGCTGTTGAAGTTACGGCCACACCTGCTGATGCAACTGCAACGGTAACAGGTGCGGGAACCGTTGATGTTTCAGACGGAGAGGGAACCATCACCCTTACAGTTACCGCATCTGATCCCCGCTATACCCGCGAATATATCATTGATTATTTGGCAGATACCGAGCTCACATTAACACACTCGTATACTTTTGATGACGGAACAGCAAACGATCAGGTTGGAAATGCCGACGGAACAGTTCATGGAGGCACCTTTGCCGATAATACTTTTATTTCGGCCAAAGAGGGAGATTACATCATTCTGCCGGCAGATAAAATTGCAATAAACACCTATCCGTCATTTACCATGGAAGCCCATGTGATTACCGGTGCCAATCCAGCCTGGACCATGTATGCTTATTTCGGAAATACATCGGGGGGTGATCATTGTTTCTTTATTTCGCTTGCCGGAGACAATAACCAGGCCAGAGCGGTTTTAAATCTGGGAGATGGTGAGCGGCAGGCTGTCTCAGCAGAACCCGGTACGGGTGAAGAGCACCATTACGTTAGCGTGGTCACCAACGATACCATTTTCTGGTATGTGGATGGCTCGCTGGCTCAAAAAACAGCAACTCCTTCCGATTACTTAATACGAAACATCAGCAATTCAAATGCCTGGTTTTTATACGGAGCATACAGTGACCCAACCTGGTTGGGAACCACGAATGAGTACAATATTTACAGCGGACAAATGGATGCAGCAACAGTTGCAGCACGTGCTATACATTTCTTGGGAGGTATCCCTGATGCAACCCTGGCCTCATTAACAGTTGATGTCGGTGAATTGATTCCTGCATTTGATCCGGATGTAACCAGTTATTCTGTACTGATTCCTCCGGGTACCACCACGGTCCATGTTTCTGCTGTTCAGAATGATGAAAATTCAACAGTGGAAGGTACTGGGGCTGTGGATGTTTCCTCCGGAAGTGGCAGTGCTGCTATTGTAGTTACTGCAACCAATGGATCGACCAAGACCTACAACATTAAATTCAGTACACCCAAAGAATTTAACCTAAAGCACTCCTATACCTTTGAGGATGGCACAGCAGCGGATGTGGTTGGAGCAGCCGATGGAATCCTGATGGGAAGTGGAACCATTGCAAACGGAGCATACACAGCAACGGCTAACGGAGATTATATCGAATTACCGGCTGCGGATATTGCAATCAATACCTACTCCGCCATTACGTTGGAAGGCTTCATTTATGCCGATGTGGATAATACCGGTGCTACCATGATGGCCTATTTTGGCGGAAATGAAAATGGAGTGGGCGGAAATAGTTACTTCTTCACCCCCGATCGCTGGTCGGAAAGCCGGACCGCCATTACCTGTGGTGATATTACGGAACCATGGAACAATGAGCAAGGTGTTACCGGGAATCCGGTCACTGTGGGTGAAAAGCATCATGTCGTAAGTATATTAACAGATGCTTCCATCAAATGGTACATCGATGGTGCCCTGGTAGGAGAAGCAGAAGTATCGGGGAGCAATTCCATTGCCGGCCTAAGCGATGCCAATGCCTGGTTATGCAAAGGAGGATACGATGCTGACCCAACCTGGGTTGGGACCATTGATAAATTTAATATCTATGAAGGAGAAATGGATGCCGCGACCATTGCACAACATGCAAAGCAATATCTGGCAGACTTTGCCTTAATGCATTCCTACACCTTTGACGATGGTACAGCCGCTGATGTGGTAGGAAATGCCGATGGAACCCTGATGGGAAGCGGAACCATTGCAAACGGCGCCTATACGGCTGCCGCCAACGGTGATTATATCGAATTACCGGCTGCAGATATCGCAATCAATACCTACTCAGCCATTACGTTGGAAGGCTTCATTTATGCCGATGTGGATAACACCGAAGCTGTCATGATGGCCTATTTTGGTGGAAATGAGAACGGCGTTGGCGGAAATGGCTATTTCTTCACTCCCGATCGCTGGGGAGAAAGCCGGACCGCCATCTCCTGTGGAAACCTGACTGAACCCTGGACCGTTGAGCAAGGCGTAACCGGTGATCCGGTCAGCGTGGGCAGTAAACATCATGTGGTTAGCGTACTGGGTGATACTACCATCGCATGGTACATCGATGGAGCCTTGGTGGGAGAAGCTTCCATATCCGGCAATAACTCCATAGCCAACCTGAGCAATGCCAATGCCTGGTTATGCAAAGGAGGGTATAACGCTGATCCAACCTGGATGGGGACCATTGATGAATTCAATATTTATGAAGGAAAAATGGATGCTGCTACCATTGCAGAAAAGGCCGGCGAATATCTGGCACCTTACACCTTAATACATTCCTACACCTTTAACGATGGAACAGCAGCTGACGTAGTAGGAAATGCCGATGGAACCCTGATGGGGAATGGAACCATTGCAAACGGTGCCTATACGGCTGCTGCCAATGGCGATTACATCGAATTACCGGCTGCAGATATTGCAATCAATACCTATGCTGCCATTACCCTGGAAGGCTTCATTTTTGCAGATGTGGATAATACCGCAGCTGTCATGATGGCCTATTTTGGTGGAAATGAGAACGGCGTTGGGGGAAATGGTTATTTCTTCACTCCCGACCGCTTGACAGAAAGCCGGACCACCATCTCCTGTGGAAACCTGACTGAACCCTGGACCGTTGAGCAAGGCGTAACCGGAGATCCGGTCAGCGTGGGGTACAAACATCATGTGGTCAGCGTACTGGGTGATTCAACCATCGCATGGTACATCGATGGAACCCTGGTGGGAGAAGCTGCCTTATCAGGGGAAAATTCAATTGCCAACCTGAGCAATGCAAATGCCTGGTTGTGCAAAGGGGGTTATAACGCCGATCCAACCTGGATGGGAACCATTGATGAATTCAACATCTACGAAGGAGAGATGGATGCTGCTACCATTGCAGCGCGTGCTCAGCAATATTTATCTGCTTCGGATGCGAATTTGTCTGCACTAACCATTGATTTGGGGGTCATAGGTCCTTCGTTTGATCCTTCCGTAACAACCTATTACGTAACCGTTCCTGCAGGCACCACTTCCGTCAATGTTGTGGCTACTCCGGCAAATGCCAATGCAACAGTTATGGGTGACGGAGCCATTGATGTTTCCTCAGGAAGCGGAATGGCTGCTGTGGTGGTAACTTCGGAAGATGAGACTGCAACGAAGACCTACAACATCGTATTTAACACCCCCGGAGAACTAACAAAAATGCATTCCTACACGTTTGAAGATGGAACAGCAGCCGACGTTGTTGGCGGTGCCGATGGAACGCTCATGGGCAATGGAACCATTGAGAACGGAACCTACACCAATGCAGCAGATGGAGATTATATCGAATTGCCGGCTGCAACCATCGCAATTAACACGTACTCAGCGATTACGCTCGAAGCTTTCGTTACTGCGGGAGTAAACGACGGTTGGACTATGCTGGCGTATTTCGGAACAATGGGAGGCTGGCCATCCTACTGGATGTCCATAGCCCGGGTAGACGACGTAAGCATGACCACCGTTGATGCAGGGGCCGGAGCCTTCGGTACCAGAGGTCCGGAACCGGCTCCGGGAGAAACCCATCATTACGTGAGTGTACTGACCGATTCAACCATTGCCTGGTATATCGACGGGGTTATGGTGAGCCTCGCAACGACTCCCGAGAATACCACCATAGCAGGAATTACAACGGATGTCGCTCTCCTCTGTCGGGGAGGATATCCAGATCCATCATGGATAGGAGATATTCATGAATTCCATATTTACGAAGGGGCAATGGATGCAATTACCGTAGCAGATAAATATGAAGTTCTTGCAACGAATGTACCCGATGTGGAAAGGATAAATGACAACATCAAAGTATATCCAACCTATTCAAAGGGTGACTTCAAAGTGGAAACCGACGGAAGCAACGGTATGATCACCGTTTACAATCTGACGGGGAAACGGGTTCTTCAGAAAAAGATCGGAAGTAGTCTGGAAACCATATCGGTTCGTGACAATGGCATGTATCTTATGAAAGTTCAAACTGAAAAACAATCGAAAACATTCAAAGTCTTTAAAACAAGATAATAATGTAATCACGGTTGTTTGCAATAAAGGGGAGTAAAAGTGATACAATGGGCTGTCGAGATGAATCTTCGACAGCCCATTTATTTCATCTCCTTCGTTCATTTTTTTTGAATAGAGGCATTTCAGTTTCTCATTTTATCATTTTTCGTTGGGAAAATTCTCCTTACCTTACCCTGCAGAAAAAAGGGATTAAGAGACATCATTCGTTTACCCAAAGCATGAAGGGAATAAAAAACAGCAAAATTCCGGTTTTATGTATTCTTTTAAGCATCACGGCCTGGGACCTTACGGCACAAAGCTGGCCTGCCGGGATTCATGATCCGTCCCATATTGTAGAGTGCGACAGCACGTACTGGATTTTTGGAACCGGAGAGGGTATTTACAGCATCTACTCTAAAGATCTGATTTCATGGCAATCCGGACCAACCCCTTTTACAAAAACCGGTTACCCGGATTGGATCAAAACCTACGTGAGTGCATTTGAAGGAACTTTCTGGGCTCCGGACATCATCTACATGAACCATCAATATTACCTCTATTACTCATGTTCCGAATGGGGTACCATGACCTCCACCATTGGATGTGTCACCAATAAAACACTCAACCCCTATGATCCGGATTATGAATGGGTGGATATGGGTTTTTTGGGAATATGGTCGTACCAGCCCGGGCTGGCCTTAAATGCCATCGATCCATCGCTCATGAGAGGTCCGGATGGAAAGATCTGGATGGTTTACGGTTCATTCAACGAACAAGGACTGGTTGTCACCGAAATAGATTCGATAACAGGAAAACCAAAAACCTATGCCGGGAATCTTCCGGGCACCAGTATAGCCAATTCATGGACAGGCAGTCGGTATGGCGAAGGCGAAGGGGCTTCGATGTTTTATCGTGACGGGTATTATTATCTTTTCTATAACAAAGGAGGATGTTGCGCAGGCATAGCAAGTACCTATTATATCGTGATGGGAAGATCAACCAATCCGAGAGGACCCTTTTATGATAAAGAGGGAAAACCGATGCGATGCATCCATCAACAAAGCGGAGGTACGGTTGTCTTAAAGCACGACGATTCGCGGGGAACGGACGACCGTTACTTTGGGCCGGGACACTTTGGCTTATTCAGCGAAAACGGAGTGGACTATGTAACATTTCATTATTACGATCCCAACGGATATTATCCCAATCCGGCGGTTAACAATCAGGGAGGCCCAACCCTCGGGTTGGCGAAACTGGTTTGGGAGGAGGATGGATGGCCATCTATCTCCCTGAATTTTGTCGATGAAGGAGTGTATCCCATCGAAAACCTACAAAGCAAAAAAGTCGTGGATGTTCTTTCCCATACCCTGAGCGAAGGCACATCCTTATACCAATATGCGGCCGACACAGCATTTTTTACTCAGAAATGGATCTTAAAGTCGCTTGGTACAGGGGAATATACCATTACCAATTATGCCGATCCGGATATGTATGTGGAGGCGGGAGGAACGAACCATGCAACCACCTTATCCGTTACTTCAAACTATGAGGGAACCGTGCATCAAAAATTCAGGATGGTAACTTCACCTCAAGGGGAAACCCTTCTTTATCCCTCAACCAAAGACGTTGTTTGGAGGCTTTTAGCACCTACCGACAACGATATACGAATTTCTTTGGGGAGCAACTCCAATCAGGATTATCAGCGATGGAATGTCATTCCATTTGATGAATCTTTCGGAATCTCTGAAACCAAACTAACGGTTGATCATTCCGCAGGAACCGATAGAAGTATTGTGGTAGAAAGCAATGGCTTATGGAGTGCTTCGGTTTTGTACGATTCATGGATAAAAGTGGAAACTTCCGGGATTAAGAACGACAGGCTCACAATTACCTATGAAGAAAATCCTGATGCAGGAGACAGGAGAAACAGGATTTATGTTACTTCGAATGGAGGAGAATCGTTCATCCTTACCGTTACTCAGCAGGGGAATCCAAATTCGATGGCTGATGTTCAGGACAAAGATTTTGTTGTTATGTATTTCAATCCGGCTCAGCATGTGGTTCATCTTGACATGAAAAACAAAGGTAAGCTGACTGTTTACAATCAATCCGGTCAAAAAATAAGAGAGTATGACCTACAGGCGGGAATGAATAACCTGGATATAGGATCGTTTAAAAGGGGGCTCTATTTTTTTCATATTCTTTCGAACCATCAAACTCTGGTTAAGAAGCTAATTAAAAATTAAATTACAATCTTCAGCATTCTGCCCATGGGTTCTATAGCCAAGGATCATTGTCTGATTATTTTACCTGAAATGGATGTTTGGTTATCAAACAGGATGGTAAAAAAGAAGATATTCCCGTTAGGGCCCAGTTCGCCGGATGAAAAATGGAAGGCGTTCCGGCCGGGCATACACCTTTTTGTTTTTTCGGTAACGGTCTGACCCATCATATTTCTGATTAACACAGCTACATTGCTGCCGGTATTAATTTCAAATTCCACAGTGAAGTTCTCTTTAAATGGATTGGGATAGGCCAATGCCTTATATTCTTTACATGCCAGCTCTTCAACACCGTTGGGAAAAGAAGCTTTAATAGCATCTATCCGGGCGTCCAGCCAGTTGATCCGGTTATTGATCCATGTTTTTAAATAACTGACTTCATTTTGGTAGCTTCCGCCGATGTAATAGTTTGGCCAAACATAACTATGTAACACGTTAAACTTTTCAAAATTCCGTTTTTGAGCATCCTTCAGTAAATTCTGACAGGAATCAATAAAATTATTCAGGGTGCTTTTGCTGATTGCATGGGTACGTAGTTTCTCCCACCTGTATTTAAGCATTGTTTCAAAATACGGATCTTCCCTGAAACGATCCCACCAAAAGGGAATTTCATACCAATCGCCTGCCCCTATTCCTTCTTCCGCCCATCCGGATGTTGACCAGGCCTGCATAAAGTTGGCATTGCCAAAGCAGATGTTATAATCCCAAAACGGACCCATGACCAGTTTTCCTCCTTTGCTGTCTTTGTCTTTATGGAAATAAACACTGACTCTGTAGCCATCTAAATCGCGGCTCAGTTCGGTAATAATAAAATAATCGATAAACGACTCCACATCAATGTAAGCCCGGTATCCCAGCTCCGGATCTTTAAAGTTTTCTCCTTTTAAGATGTATTCAAACTCGGTAATATACTTACGGATATAATCGCGTTGTATGGGTGCCAACTCATCGTATTTCGGGTCAACATACGAAAAAGGAACATCAACACTCCCTGTTCTGCCCATGATGGGGGAATTCCAGCTACCAACCTGGTCTCTGTCGATGCTTATGATGTATCCTCCGGTCAGTTGATCGCCGGAGAGATCTTCCGGCTTCAGTTTGGCAATGTCCACCCTGTTTTTATCTCTTTTAATTTTCTCAACCACCAGGTAAACACCGCGGTATTCATCGTTAAGGATTAATTCCACAAAGCGTGTATGGGGATTCCAGTTGCCCATACCGTTTCCTATACGATAAGCCAATGCATTCCGCATCAATGATTTATCAGAATAAGGGCCATGAAATACCCAGTCGTTTTCTTTGGGGAATCCCAATAATTCTACATTATTGTTTGAGCCATCGCTTAGCCTGGTTTCCACAGTATAGCTTTTTTTGGGGTACATCTGAGACGTGTTGCCCCTAATCTCAATACCAATGGAGCCGTCATAACGAAATTCCGTGTCACTCAGGCTATTGATCCTGTTTAGGTTATCGACAACCTGCATCTTAGCCATGATCTTTGGTTCATCAGGGATGGTTCTCCCTTCTGTATTGATTATGACTATGGGGAGATTGCTTTCCAATGCTGAAACAGGCATCACAAACCAATCGGGCAGGTCACTGTAAACAAGGGTTGCTCCGTTTATTTCTGCATGCAGGAATATCCGTGCCGACATATCGGAAGAGTTGGTACTATGGTTTAATACCTGAACGGCTAAAATGTTATCGCCTGTGACCAGATCTCCCGGATCAAGCATGAATCGGTCAGGCAAGCCTCCTGAATACAATTGTGCTTCATGATCGATTGAGAGCTGCGCTGTTAAACCCGGTGTCCCGGAAGGCAAATTCGCAGACCGGGCTATCTCTTTGCCATTTAAATAGGCTACAAACGCATCGTCGTAATCGATATCCAAACAGAGCCTTTTAACAACCAGACCGGAAGGGATTGCAAAGACCCTTCTCAGATAGATCGATGTAGTCGATTTTACATAGGTATGATCGTCCTCGTCCCCATAACCAAACCCTCCGGAGGCACAACTCCACGAAGAATCATCAAAATCCCGTTGGATCCATCCGGATTCAGGAGTTGAAGATGGAACCAAATAGGCAAAACGATCCGATTCCGTAACCATACTTTCCCAATGCGTCTGCCCGGATACCGAAATAGAAACGAAAATAAGTACAATTGCAACGATCTTTTTTCCTTTTTCCACGATGGCCATTTAAGTTTTTCCCGGTTCCTTTCTCTTGTTCAATTCACCCGATTGCTTCCCTTGTTCGCAAAGTTGTACAAAACATCGGTTCTTTTCAAGCGAACAATACTTGGTAACCTATCTTTATTTTTGCGAACGATCAGGGTTGGATATACCAGTTATTTTCTTCCAGTAATTTTGAGCGAATCGTTTCCTTGTTATCGTCATATTTTTCTGCCACTCTATTGGCCAGATACGATGGATCGTTCCGGCGAAGGGCCACCCGCATCAGGTCATAAAAACGATTTCCTTCAAAGGCGGTTTCCAGGGCCAGTTCTTCCACAATTTTATCTTCCACGTATCGAATAGAATCCTCCAGGGAATTCAATGCAGGAATAACAAAATCGGTGGCCTTTTCCACATTTCCACAACCCCGGGAATGTACACCCAGATTTTCGTCGAAAGCAATGTGATTGAAATTCACATAATCGATAAAAGTTCCTGTGGAATCGGTATAAACACGGTATTTCTCATGACGAGGAACGATGGAATCTGCAGCCAAAGCATCCGCATTCATCCCGTTTTTCAGCACTGCGAAAGCCAGGTTGGGTTTCCCGGCACGGTTTACTGCCTCTGCATAGCGCAGGTAGAGGGTAGCAACCCGGTAAACCATAACGGCTTTTGATACTTCGGCTTCACTCTCCATTAATAAATATTTTAAAATCACATTTACCTTGCCGGAACCACCATAAAGAAATTCTTCGTTGGCATAGGATCCAAGGGGACCCCTCAAATCACCGGGAATCATTGCATTTTCATTGTAATAGTAGGTTTGCCCGTCCCATTTGTCGATCGCAACCTGCGAAGGCGCTACCTCATACAGACTGTAGGTTATTTGATACATTTCATCCTCTTCTCCCAATTCTGTTGATCCTGCAATCAATGTAATTTGTTCGCTGGTGGTAAGTTCAAAAATTTCCAGGTAATGCTGATCAAACAGATCCCTCGAAACAAAAACACCGTTGTCCACCAACCATGATGAACTATACCTGTCCGTGATTACATACTGTTCCTTTTCAATTAAAGCATAATATTCACGGGCTGCATTTTCGTATTGACCATTCCAGAGGTACAGGTCGCCCAGCAAAAGATGAATTGGGAAAAACAGCTTTTCGCTGGTCATATCGGCTCCCAGTGAGATACTGCCCGGTGTTTCCGCATGTTTTACCGGTTCAAGATCCTGAATTAAAACAGGAACCAGATCATAAATTGAATAGACAGGAAATTCAGCTTGTGCAGATTGCACCGTTAAAAGAGGCTTTTCATAATATTTGACCGTCCCGTAATTCAGGGCTATCTGCATATACGTCCAGGCACGTATCGCCTTGGCAGCTGCATACTCTTTGAACAGGGATTTCTCCCCTCGGGAAGTAAAAGCCGTGTCGATGTTGTTGATGAGGTAATTGCAGTGGTTAATCACGGCGTAGTAATCTTCCGGACTATTGTACGGATTATCCGACGAGATATCATAGTTGAATATCTCCTGGAGGTCAATTCCGGCATTTTCAGTGATATCCATCAGGTCGCCGCGCAATTCACCGAGCAATACATAGCGATCAGCCAGCTTCTGAAGTTGGGTAAAAATACCGATCATGGAATAGATCGAGTCATTGGGTGAATCGATCTGATGGTTTTCCGGAAACATAATGCGGTCGGAATCGGCATCCAGCAAGGTATCGCAACTCATGGCAATTCCTGTCAGAATGATCAGTCCGAAAGCTATTTGATTTAGTGTCTTCATCCTTTTTTCTTTAATACAGTTCCAAATTCCTCGTTTTCAAATAAATTGTGTTAGCCGGTTACAGATTCATGGTTAATCCAACAAAATAATTTCTCGTGAGGGGCATCAATCCATTGTCGATGCCCTGGTACAAAACATCGTTTTGGACCGATACTTCCGGATCGCGTCCCAAATAATGGGTAAGTGTAAAGAGGTTATTGGCTGAAATCCACACTTTGAGCCCTTCAATCACCGTGCTCTTCAGAGGAACGGTATAGCCCAGTGACAATGTTTTAAAGCGCAGGTACGATCCGTCTTCAATCCATCGGTCGGAGAATCGTGCATTGCCCATCGGATCCAGGTAAGCCACCCCGGGCTGTGTGGTTTTCTGGCCTTCGTAAAACCAACGGTTCAGCATGGCTGTGGTCTGGTTCATAAATAAACTTCCCGATTCGAGCTCAGCGCGCAGGGCATTGTACAGATCATTCCCGTATGAATAGGTAAAAAAGAGTTCCAGGGAAAAATTCATTAAAACCATCTTGCTGTTGAGCGATCCGTAAAAATCGGGATTCGGATCGCCAATTATCTGACGGTCGCGATCATCAATCATGCCATCTTTGAAGAAATCCTCGAAATGCATGTCCCCGGCTTTGAAGAAATGTGAAACGCCGTTTTCATCGATCTTACGAAGGTTTGCCGTCGCAGCAGCCTCCTCGTCGGTAAAAACTCCCAGGGTTTTGTGTCCGTAAAATACACCGGTCGGATTGCCAACGGATGTCAGAATATCTGCACCGTAAAGCGTTGTAATGTAATCTCCGTCGGGTAACGATTCAATCTGGTTTGTATAATGTCCGATACTGGCTCCCAGTTCCCATTTGAACCGGGTGCGATTCATCAGTTTCATATCGGCTGAAAGCTCAAACCCTTTGTTTGACAATTCCCCCCCATTGCCCCAGTAGTATCCGTTACCTGCCACCTCAGGCAATGATTTCAAGAACAACAGGTTTTTAGTTTTGTGGCTGTAAAGATCTGCCGTCAAGGCCAAACGGTTGTTGAAAAGAATGGCATCGAGGCCAAGGCTTGCTTTGGCTGTCGTTTCCCACTGAATTTCGGTATTACCGATATTGGCTAAAACCAATCCATTCGCCCGGTCCATATACCGTGTTGATTCAAGATAAGCACTCCAGGCATAGGGATGGATGTCGTCATTACCTGAATAACCATAACCGATGCGCAGTTTCAGCCAGTCGATGGCTTTTACATGGGCCATGAATTCTTCGGAAGAGAGCAACCAGGCTGCATGAACCGACGGAAAAACAGCCCAACTACGCTCGAACAACCGGAAGCCGCCCCGGGTTTCACGGCCAAAACGAGAGGATGCATCCACCGCCGCAGCAGCAGAAAGAAAATAGCGATTGTCAAAATCGTAATCGATCAATACGTAATTGGAGATCGATTTTATACGGTTGCTGACTCCCGTCGTGTTTCGGATGATTTGGTCCAATAGGTTTCTTTTTTGATCAGACCCTGAATTGTGACCTTCTCCATAATCTGCTTCAAAATGGTTGGAAATATAGCGAATGCCTGCTATCGCTTTAACATGATGAACCTCTTTGATCGATTTTTCAACCTTCAATTGTGTATCATCAAAAAGGGCTACGTTGCGCATTATCTGGCTTTTGAAAACGTTTTCCGAGATTCCAATGCCAGGAAGCATCCGGTCGGGTACACCAATCATCGGACTGTAATAGGTTTCCTTGAATTTATCGACGGCATAATCAAACTGCGTACTCAGGGTCCATGCAGGGGAGAGAGTAAATTCCGGTTTAAAACCAATCGAAAGGCGGTAATGCTTATTCGTATTCAATGCATTGGCAATCACAGCAGTGGGATTACCGATAAAAAATTCGTCGGCATCTTCCAGATCTGTTGTCAGCGTTCCCGTTGGAGTATAGGAATAAGGACTCAGGTATGGCGCTTTCACCATAGCCAGGAAAGTGGGGGAAGTATAGGGATTGATACCATCATCGAGTAAAGTGCGATCGATGCTGGAATAACCCATATTCATCCCGAGTTTTATGTTGTCCGTAAGAAAAAAATCGGCATTGGTACGGGTGCTCAGGCGTTGCAGATCGGTTGTTTTCACAATGCCCTGATTCCCGGAATACCCCAGTGACAAAAAGTAAAGAGCCTTCTCATCTCCCCCGCTGACACCGATGTTGTAACTATGGGTGAAGCCTTGCTGATACACTTCATTGTCCCAATTGGTGTTGTTGTGGTACTTCGGATAGGTAATCGAGGTGGGATCGTCATTTAAAAAGTCCAGTTCCCCGATCTCCTCAAAAGTCAGATCGGTCATTCCCAAAAGATCCGTGGTATAAACACGGAAAGGATCGCCTGCCATCATGGGCAGAGACGATGCTTTCCCGGTCAGGCCACCCACAGCATTGAATACGATTTTAGTAGCCAGATCCACTCCCCGTTTGGTTTTGATGACGATGACCCCATTGCTGCCTTTGGAGCCGTAAATTGATGTTCCGTTTTTGATCACCGTAATGCTTTCAATATCATTCATGTCGATATCGTTCAGCGGATTGTTGAAAAAACCTTCGTGAACCGATGATATATCGAAATAGTTGTTCCAGATCACTCCGTCAATCACAAAAAGAGGTTGGGCATTCATGTTTACCGAATTGAGTCCCCGGATAAACAAACTGGCCCCCAGTCCGCGTTGACCCGACCGGCTCAAGGCACGCAGATCGCCTCCCAACCGGGACTGGATGGCATTGTCAACCGAAAGAAAAACAGGATAACCTATATCGTCCGTTCCATGCGAAGCATGAACGGTAAATGAGGAACGAACCGGACCTGTCAGGCTTTCTATTTCTTTGTAATAATCCCGGAAAACCTCTGAATACAGATCGATCGTAAGGCTTTCTCTTCCCCGCACCGGTACTTCACGCTGGTTGTAATCAAAAGCGACAACGATTAATACTTCTCCCGGTGAATGGACTTGAATCTCGAAATTTCCCTTTTCATCGGTTGTAGCTGCTGATTTGTGATTCTGAGTATGAATTTGAGCCGCCATGATGGGTTCCCGGGTTTTTGCATCCCGAACCTTTCCCTTTACGATGTATGCCGATGTATCTACTTCCTGTATCGTTTCAGTAACCGCGGGAACAACCCTTTCTGTTGTATCGGTTTGTCCATACACCAGGGTAGTGATAGCCACCATACCGGTTAGTAAGACCGAAAGCAGAAATTTTCGTACGAAATGATTTCTCATTGTATTGTGTAATTTGATATCTCTGTTCATCTTCCTCTTTTCTATATTTTGCACCTATTCCAGGACAGGTTCCAAAATGATACAATCGACACGCATTGTCCGGCTGAAGTCACCGGACTGTTCTTCCTGCAGGGTTACATCGCTGCTAACTTTCAGTTTAACAGCAACCCGGTTGTACTCTGCATCTATGATGTTGGCATACTCAAAATCGAACTGTGCAACGAACATTTTGGTGAGGGCTTCCGGATCCGTTGCGTTGTTCTCGGGAGTAAATCGTCTGATGAAGGTACTGCCACTCTCCCGTCGGATATAAGTAAGCTGAAACTTTGCCTTTGTAGGTGTAAGATTATTGGAATCCACAATTTTAGCCGGTACGAACACACAGTACAGGTTGTATTTTGTTGAAAGCGTATTGGGAATCGAGAATTCAACGGATGGTTCCGTTGATGAAGGATCAACCAAAATATAGTAGTTTTCAGAAGCTGTGAATTCGGTTCCGTAACTGGATCGCATAAAAATATTGCTCCCCGAATTGGTTCTGCCCTGTGTATTCTCTGCTTCCACTCTGATTTCCTTAACAAAGGAAGCCGTATCTGCGAAAGGCATTTGAGAGGTCATATATGCAAGTCCGTTACTAAGCGATTCGTATTCCAGGTCTTTAAACAGTTCCCCGGGATTATAGAACCTGTTTCCATAGGTAGATGTGAGGGAGTCGAGTTTTTCCGGTTCGCTGATCCGGTCGCGGTAAAGCATATCCTGAACAATGGTAAAGCGGGTCAGGTCTCTTTGGCGTTTGACACTTCCGGCATCGTTGGGAAAATGGAAATATCCTTCAATTCTTGAATAGGCCTCATTCCAGGCATGGTTATCCGGCATAAGGGCAGTATAGATACTGTCTTCCACATCAATGGATCCCAACCGGTTTAATACCGGATTCCAAATCACAAAAACACTGTCGTAGACTGCCTGTCCCTCCTCATTTGCCCCGATCTCGATGCTGTTAGCAGCATCAAAAACCTTTTTCGACTGACCGTAAATATATTCGCGCAACGAGTCTACACCGACCGTCTCTCCCAGGTATTCCCAAAGGTTATTTACATAAAGGGCATAGCCGTCGATCACATGGATCAGTCCGTTTTTTGCCGGCTGATTCGTTTTGGTAAGATGATTTTCTCCAAAAATATATCCCGACAGGTCGTTGGCAAAACGAACATATTTGCCGTTCAGCATCCGTACATAGGAATCATCGATTCCGGAAGTTGTGATCCTGCTGCGGGTTATGTGATTCTGAACGGTTTTTTTCACCCGTTCGGGGTTGCTCATATCAAAACCACTCAATGCATCATTGGTAGGAGCCCATACGGTGTATGACTGGGAAAGATTCAGAATATCATCGTAACCGGTTATCTCAAGAAGATTGAAAAAGGTACTTAGCTCCGGTTGCTCTTTGATCGTTTCGGTCACTGTTTTGTCCGGAAGGTCAAAAGAACTTTCCTCGTAATGATCGTCCCATTCCTTTGTACAGGCCACAAACAACAAGACAAAGATCATAGCCGGGAGGGAAACAAAATCCTTACAATGTTTGTATTTCATTTTCACTTGCATTTCTCACGATTAAAATTGTTTCTTTACAAAGGATTCATATGCCATATCTTAATAAATGTCCTCGTATTCCAATACTTCGAGGGGAACAAACTCCAGGTAGTCAAACATAAACTCACCCGATTTCACTGCTTTCACGGAGAAAGTATGTGTCGTGAATTCATTGAAGGTATAAATACCAAGGATTCGTCGAAGAACATCCTCGCTCATACGGGCACTGGCTCCTGTGTACCACCATTCTGCCACCACCGTATAACTGGCTGGCCCCTTCATATACCCCCGGTTGCGCATGGCCTTGTCGTTCTCGAATCCCTCCGGGTCCCGTGCATCGGTACCCGGATACTCATACCCGATATCCGGGTCGTTAGCATAAAGACGCAGGTCGAGGGGGATCCCGGTTGGAACACCATCCCAGTACAACTGTGCCACCCCGCGTAAATGGGTTGGCTGATAGCCAAAGCGCACTTCGTAGGTTCCCGGTGGAATGGGTAATGTGGTAATTTCAAAATCATACAACCCTAAGAGAAACATTTCGTCTCCCTGGTAATCCATAAACCGGTCATCTGCATTAAAGTAATGAACCTCGGTTCTCGCTGAAGCCGTAATCCGGTCAACATATCCATTGGGTAAAAACCACCGCTCGGAATATAACCCCCCGCCTACATGAGAATTCCCTATACGAATGTTGTTATTGACAAACTCAGGAAAGAAACTCGAAACATCCATTCGCAGCCGCTTGGTAGAAATCATTCGCTCCACAGCACCGTTGTAGACCAGGATATGGTCAATCTCATGATAAACCCCGTTCAACGCATCGTTATCGAAATTCTCGGTTAAGCGGATCGCCTGTCCGGTTTCTTCGATCATATTAAAAATATTGTATTCATTTGTTGTACGCAATGTGCGAACTTCCAACAATGTATTAGGACACAAGGTTTCAAGGTATTCGTACATATCCACAACCTTTACCGAATGGGTTTCACCGGTTGATTCATAATTCATTCCCGTATTGTCGTATTTCTCAATAAAGAGCCTCATGGGAACCTTTTTGTTGAGCAGGTGATACGCCACAAACCGGTTCAGACTGTTTTTTCTGTCTGTCACATCGGTAATGGAAGCATCTTCGGGATACATTTCATCGTACACCTCTTTTGCATAAGCTTTCAGGTCATCCAAACTATGGATATCATGTTGGGCATAGGTTTCGTTGCTCTCCATCAAAGCGGTGAACCCATATTTCCTTTCCCGAGGAACGCGGACTCTTGCGTAGTTATATACAGTATTTGCGTTTTCCATTGCTACATATTCCGGATCAGGCACATAGCTCTCATCTTTGATCAGAGAGATAGGATAATCAAGTCCGGTGGCCTGCAAGGCTTCAAAAAAGAGGGAAAAATTTCCATCAAGGGATATGGCCTCCACCAGGGTATTCTCGGTAGGAGATATTACTTCACTGATCGCATGGATGATCCCGTTATGTGCCTCAATATCCCGTTCCGTAATTTTTGAAGTTGTATTTATGGTGTAAACAAGACCGGATTCATCCGTAGAAATTCCAATATCCACATAACGGCCACTCATGGTTTGTTTTGTTAAAAACCCTTCAATAAAATCCTCGGTGGTTATGGTAAAGTCTTTAATGATATGATCATACGCAATTTTCTTCAGTGCTTCAATCGAAAAATCATTTGCACTGTTTTTCTCTTTGCTTTGGTAAAACCGGATCATAGCCTCATTATCAGGCAGGAAACAGGTATAATCGCCATAGGCATTCAGCAATCCCATAACGCCTGTGGTATCCAGAATATGCGTAAATTCCGAATACATCTCAGGACGATTTTTAATATACTGACCTACGGTTTCACCCGTGAACGTATAATAATACTCACCCACATCATCGCTGTTACAGGCAGCCAACAGGACCAGCATTGCAATGACTACAAGGGTTGACCATGAAATTCCTTTGCATCGTATTTTTGCTATCCGATTGTGGAAGAGCGAATGATTTGTTTTACAGACTTTCATGTTTTTCATTTTTACGGATTATCCTATTCCTCATTGGTAACCTTATAAAATTCATTTTGCACCAGCGCACTGTTTGCCTTTAATTCATTGGTATGTACCGGCAAATATAAAGCATCCATGACCGACATTTTTGTGGATTGCAGGGAGGTTCCTCCGGTGAATTTTTTTGTCACGTAACTGAGCAACGGCGCCGGTGAATCCACACGACGAGCCATACGCATCAGGTCGAACCAGCGTTTTCCTTCGAACATCAGTTCGCGCTGGCGCTCTCTCATGTACAATTCATCGAGTTTAAGCTTTGAAGTATAATCATCAGCTATCAATCCTTTTTCATCTTCTTCTGTATTGGATCTCATATACACCGTGTTGATCAGTTCAACGGCTTCTTCCGTATTGGTCTCGAGCTGGATCAGTGCTTCGGCTTTCATGAGGTAGATTTCTGAAAGGCGGTAAACGATCCAGTTGGCCGTAACATTTCGGTAATAATAGGTGCTGACTTCCGTGGTGGGATCTTCTCTTCGGCTGGCGCCGGCATATTTGAATACATAATATTTATCGCCTCCGGTTTCCTGGCGCAGAAAATCTTTTTCGCGCAGGTCTTCACTGCTCTCTTTCCCGCTACCTACCATATAATTGAACGGGCTGAATTTCCCGGTAACCAATACTCCGGGGAAACTCCATTGACCGGCTGTATTGCCGACATCTCCGTAATAGTCGCGTACCACCCAGTTGAACATTTGGTCGTCATCAAACTGCAATTCAAAAATGCTCTCTTTGGAATTCCCCTGGTAAAAAACCCTGGGTATTACATTTTCCCCGAGTTCAAGTTCCAGATCAGTCTCGGGATCATTCAGGATCTGATCGCATATTTCTATGCATTGGCTGTATTTCTCCCTCCACAGGTAGATGTCAGCCAGAAGCGCTCTTACAGCATTTGTAGTGATTCTCCCTTTGGTATATTCTTGGGTCTCAAAGTTATCCCGTGAGTAGCGCAAAGCCGTTTGCAGATCACTCTCCAGGTTGTCGAGAATGAGATCTTCGGATGACTGTGGAATGCGGTAATCCTGAGCATCGTCGATACTGGGTTCATCAATCCACGGTACTTTTTCAAATGTGCGAACCAGGTAAAAATACATCAGAGCCCGTATGGTGAGAACCTCGGACTCCATTGCATGAAGTTTCGATTCGGTAAAGTTGGCATCGAGATCAACAACTCCCGGTGCATAGTGCAAAAAATTGTTGCAGTTGTTAATCACGGTATAAAATGAACCCCAATGACAATACCCGTTATCAGCAGAAATATCCACATTCAGCATTTTATACATGTCGGTAGGCATGTTTCTTCCATAGGTTACATTGTCTGATCTCAGTTCCCCCCAGACCAGCATTCTGCTCATCACGCCCACTTCTGTCATGGAACGGTAACATGCAGCAAGAACCTGGTTCACCTGGCTTTCGTTTTTCCAGAAATCATCCAGTACGATCTCACTCTCGGGCCGGATGTCGAGCCATTCGGCACAACCCGGTGATACCATGAGAAGGCCTGCCACCCATACTATGGAAATTAGTTTTTTCATCTTCATCGTCATTTAAAATGTCACGGAAACTCCAAAAGTTGCATCTTTCGATCGGGGTGTTGGGGAGTTATCTGTACTCACGCCAAACGAACCATAGCCAACCTCCGGATCTACGCCAGTATATTTTGTCAAAACCCATAAATTGTTAATCGTGAGATAAAAACTTACCTGATGCAACTTGTATTTATCCAGTTTCTCTCTGGGAACGGAATAGTTGAAAGTCAGGTATTTCATTCGCAAAAACGAGCCATCTTCCACATAGCGGTCGCTGCCCAGCCAGTTGTATCCATACCGGTACAGTGCACGGGGCATTTCGGTTACATCTCCGTCTTTTCTCCACCGCCAGTTAACAGATACACTCTGGTTATTCAGGTAATACATACTTTCGGCATGCATCCGCGCCATGTTAACGATTTTGTTCCCGTAACGGAAATTAAAAAATGCCGTTACAGAGAGGTTTTTATAGCGAATGGTTGAGCCAAAACCACCATTCACTTTAGGGTTTGAGTTACCCAGGTATACAACATCCAGTTCATCGATATTCCCATCGCTGTTTATATCTTCGTAAATAGCATCTCCCCCTCTGAATCTGTATTCATTGCTTTTACCGTAAGCAAAATACATCGGAAGAGGATTCCCTTCTTCATCGGTAAATACATTGCCGTTTTCATCCCGTGCTACCGGAGCATTTTCCTGCACTCCTTCCATGTATTCATCGTACTGGTAAACCCCCTTATACCGGAATCCGTAGATGGATCCGTACGAATTCCCTTCCTGTATTCGTGATAAATAGGTTCCGTTTGTATAATCATAGTCAGCATTGTAGTTGGTAAGTATATCATCTCTCAATTCAACAATTGTATTGACATAATTTGACAGGTTGAAGTTAAAATCAATGGAGAAGTCTTTTCCCCGAATTCCCCGGTTGGTAAAAAAGTTCAATTCCCAGCCATTGTTATCCATGGTTCCCACATTCTGAACCGGTACGGTGCCAAATCCCGAAGAGCTTGGAACTCCTAAGTTTTCAAACAATAAGTCCTCCGTATGTTTATTGTAAAAATTGATATCGAACAAAAAACGATCTTCAAAGAAACCAAGGTCCAAACCCACATTGAAGGAGGTGGATTTTTCCCACCTCAAGTCAGCCAGTCGAAGGGTTGTCGGACGGGTTGCCGGCATATCCATATAACTTCCATAGGGCGAATAACGGCTGAAATGGAGGTATTCGGCGGTTGGCTGATTCCCGGTGATCCCCCAACTGGGACGAATAGCCAGCATGCTTAACCATTTTTTTGCCGGTTGCATAAAGGGTTCATCCGAAATAATCCATTTGGCTGAAATTCCCGGAAAGCTTCCGTATTTGTACCTTTCACCGAATTTCGTACTTCCATCCCTGCGAAAGGTAAGCCCCAAAATATAACGGTCTTTGAATACATAATGTCCCCTAAACGTTAATGCATTGGATCGATAGGCAAACCGACTGGAGGAGATACCTGTTGAATAACCGTAAGCCGAAGCATCGACGATATCCCCGGAGGGAAGATTTGTGATGCCCATACCCTGTGAAGCGCTGTTCCCGGTAATAATCTGGAATGCGCCCTGAACCAACAGGGAATGATCGGGATTGAATATCTGCGGCTGCCAGGTAACTTTGTTTTCGGCCAAAACAGTCACGCTCTCCGATTCGTAACTCTCGGCTAAATTGATGGCTCTGTCGTTCCATGGCGCATTGGATACTTCAGCAGGCAGAAACTTGCTCACTTTATCGTTGTTCACATCGAAGGATACATCCAGGTTGTACCGAAGAGTCTGCATCTCCGGATCCATCATGTCGTATTGCAACCTGAATATCGGCCGGATGCGGTAGTTTTTCAGATTGTTCGTAGCAAGGTTGGCCAGCGCCACAGGGTTTCTCATATCACGTTGATCAGCATGAAGGGTGGATGAACGCGAAATATTGTAATACACTTCCGTATTCTTCCCTTCCAAATCCTGCTGATAAACACTCACATTGGGCATCTTTGCATAGGCGATTCCTAAAATATTGTCGTAATTCCGGTCGTTGTCTGTATAGAAGAAAGCTAATTCAGAGATGAACCGGATCCGTTCCGATACGGAATAATCAAGGTATGCTGTTGATGTTATTCTACTCATTTTCTGTCCGATGACGGTTCCTGTTTGATTCAGGAATCCACTTGAAATTCGGTATCTTGCCCGATCGCCTCCCCCTGAAACATTGATGTAGTGGTCGTGCTTGAACCCGATCTGGGTTACTTCTTTTACCCAGTCGGTGTTGTTATTAAAATTCTCGTATTCCGAGAAGGTCGGATCGTACAGAAATTCCCGGACATTTGCTGCGTTTTCATCCTGCTGCGGATTGAAGTATGCCTGTTTGATCATCATGGTATAATCGTCTCCATTGAGCATCTTCAGGCCTCTGGGTTGTTTTGCGGCGGTGAAACGGTATGAATACTGAACGCGGGTAGGTCCCTTAGCCCCTTTTTTGGTTTTGATCACCAGTACCCCGTTGGCACCTTTTGATCCCCATACGGCTGTGGAAGCTGCATCCTTTAAGATCGTAATTTCCTCAATATCATCGGGGTTGATACTTAACATGTTGGCATATTGTTCCTCGTTTGCGGCTGCAAAATCAAAGGATTCATCGATCTGAATTTCGTAGGGAATGCCGTTGACCACAATGAGAGGCTGTGTGTTGGCATTGATCGAAGAGGTTCCCCTGATCCGCATGGTCGCTCCTGACCCCAGGTCGCCCGAGTTCGCTACAATATCCAACCCAGCAATCCTGCCCTGAAGGGCTTCATCGATGGAGGTTACCTGAATCCCTTCAAACTCTTTGGTGTTAATGGTTTGTACAGCCGTTGACAGTTCTCTCTGGGGAATCTCGAAGTTTCCGTCAGATACCTTCTTCTCGGCGGTTACCACGATGTCTGAAATCACCTGCAACTCTTCTTTAAGCTCCTTGTTAATCACAGTACGATCACCAATTTTTTCACTTTGTGTGAGGAATCCCACAAAACTAAAAACAATGTTGTTTTCCCGGTTTTTTATTCTCAATACATACTGGCCGTTTATATCGGTAATGGTTGCATTAATAATCCTTTTCTGGGCATCCGTTTCAATCACCGTTGCCCCCACGAGTGTTTCACCATCGGCAGCCGATTTGACCGTTCCTCTCACCAGATTGCTCGTAGCAGAAGATTGCCCCTGCGAAACAAAGGGTAGGATCAGGCAGAAAAACAGAATTGTTCCAACGATTTTACATTTCATGTCTGTTGTCATTTTATTCAAACCTCAAAACATTGTCAATTTGGTGGATAACTGCTGTAGAGGAAGTAATAATGGATGAATTGGAAAAATCACTTCCTGCACCGGTACCGTCAATTTCCAGATAAGCCTGCGGACTACCGCTGAAAATGTAATCTCGTGTAAGCATGTTGTACAGTCCTTTGCTTTTTATTAGGTGAGCTGTACCCCAATTTTCCGTATCCAGTTTGATGTTGTCACCGTCGCTGGTAATCCCCAGCCTGTAATATTTGTCTTTGTAGGTCCTGAATTGCGTAACCTCCTCGTTTTTCTTGATTGTGGCTGTTTGATACAGCTTATAGTAGGATTCACCGTCAACGAAAACCGAATTATCCTGGAAATGGTAACGCAAAAAACGCTCTAATTTTTCTATGGCCTCAGTTTGTTGCTGTGTATCATTGATTCGATTGATCTGATCCCAGTTCATGATCACGTCTTCGCTAATGGCTTGCTGAATGGCTTCGTTGGTCGGTACATACACGGTATAATTAAAAGTATTGAAGAACTTGATATTGTAGTCGATGCCATAGTAGTTGGTTTTTTTCACAAATAGTTCTTTGGAGGTAGGAAATCCGCTGAGCAAGGCAAAAAACTCGCTAAACTCCGGTGTTTCACTCAGTATTTTGTATACGGATTGCAAGGGTGCCTGAAGTGGCTTGTCGATAAAATAGGTTCTGCCATTTTGCTGCCTGTAAGCGCCATTCTTCACGACATTCACTACCGTACCTGTTTGGATGTCATATCCTGCCTGTACTTTCAATGCAGCGCCGGTACCTTCCACCAGCAATATATTGCCGTTTTTGGTGAAATAGTATTTAGCCCCTGATTCTACATCGCCGACAACAACGTGGGTGTCTAAAAGATCCAACAAACGGGCTCGAATAAAAGACTCACTGGTTATGGTGTTTACCGAGTCACCCGTCTCACCGGTCAATGGATCGTAAGTATACACGGTTGCATTCACCGTATTGGTTTCTGTATTATACCAATATTTCATTACCCCCTTTATATCTTTTGCAAACGCAACCGGATCGATATAATTTTTAAAAAATTCATCGGTGGGCACAAAGAAGCTATAGGTACTTTTCAGTGCGTTCAGATAGAGGTCAAACTCGTTTTCATTCACGGCCCAGTTGAATACCCTGGTATCTTCGCTTAACAGGACCGGAGCATATACCGATATATAATCATCCGGAGGATAGACTTTATTCGTATTGTAAACCACGCCATTCAATCCAACAAACGAACTGGCAATATCGTCCGGTTCAATCGGTATGGGAGAGTTGTTGCTATCGACTAACTTTTCAAAACGACCGGGGACTGTTTCAAGAAAAGATTCCCGAAGGTGTCGTTTAAGCAACTTCATGATGATGTAATCAGGGGTATTCTCCCAGCTGCCAAAACGATTTTTCAATATGACCCCTGCTCCGTTTTCAAAATAGTGGGTCATAGCGGAATTGGTAGGGGCAAAGATGGCCGCCATATCCGACTGCAGGGTACTATTGGCTGCAGACGAAACGTACTCATTTCTGCCCGGGTTGAAAGGCAGAAGAAGATCTGTACCAATCTGACTACCATCGGGATAACGGGTTTGTCCGTCGTAATCGGTAAAATAAATTTTCTCAAAAATTGAATCGATAGGATGTTCGGGATGAATCTGGTTGTAGTCACTGGTCTGCGCCGAATGGTAATAGGCTGCACAAAAGCGATCGAGCAGATCCGAAAAAATCTTTGAATCGGGATTGGTCTTCAGGTATTCCGCTATATTCACCGGAGGAATCAAGACTTCCTCCAGCACATGAACATATCCGTTCTTACAGGTAATATCCCGTTCTATGACTTTAATATTAAAAATATGGGCATCGTTGGGAATTCGGTTAACACCCGTAATCAGATGAAAATCGGCATCGTCGATGCCTGCATTATCAAGAGACTTCTCCAGAAAATGAACCATGGGCCATGAGCTAGCGTCTTTCATCAGGTAAATCCCTTTGTTTCGGTGTCTTTCCCAAAAACGGCCCCTGGGCAGCAAATCGCCCGATAAAAACGGAATGGAATCAAGAACCGAAACAGAGGTTGAACGTCGCAAAGCCGTTCCCTCCTGTAGGGTGCCATTGTAATAGTTCGACAATGTTTCGATCAGGTAGGCATTGTCAATCATCGAAAACTTAATGATCAGCTTCTTCTGGGTCAGCGAAAGCTCATCATAACTGCTTACGTTCCAAGGATTATCCTGAAAAAAACGTTCAAAGGTTGCATCTTCCGAAACAAAAAGTGTTTTGCTTCCTGTCTTTTGCAATACGGAGGTGTAGCCTACATCATCGATTAACCGGAGATAATAACTAAAATTCCCACTGGTTTTTAAATAATCATAAATACTCTCACCCAGCCATTCGGGCTCTTCATTATCGTACAAGTAATCATCCTGACAGGAAATAAATCCCAGTATTCCTGCAGATAGAAAGCAAGCCATCAGAAGAGAACATATGAATGGTTTCCGAATTACTCTGTTCATAACTTATGTCGATTTAAATACATGATCACAAAAGATTTTTTAAACTGAAATGCATGAAAAATACAGTAAAGAGAGAGCCACCTGATACGGTCCGTACTATGGCTATAGGATATACTTTCCAAATAGTGTTGGAAATAACGTTGTTTCATAAATTCAGGTAGTATAGGTAACCTTGTTTTTTAAAATTTCCTATTCACATGATCACAATTGCTTATTTTATCCGGTTCCGATGCCTGCCTGTTCATTGGCCAGGCAAACCAAAAATTATAATCATTCTTGTTGATGGTATAGTATGTCCATACCCATTTCATTAAGCTAAACTAATTTCAAAGCGATAACTTAGGAATCTGAAATCCGTCAAAAATGGTCCCAATTTCACAATTTTAAAATCAGGTCTTTTTATCAAAAATGGAATACCCTAACGGGAAGATGGAGGCAAGGAAAGCCTTCCAATCAGATCTTACCTGTAAAGGGCAGCTTTTTCATTTTCTTCCAAACGAACATAGATATTGTACAGTGCTTTATTCAATCCAGGATAGGAACCACTTTCAAACGCTTTCAACAAATAGGGCAATGCCTGCCGGTAGAGCGCCTTTCCTTGATCAATTCCTTTTCGGTAAACGGAATAATCCACCCTGTTCGGCCGCGATTTCGCTTCATACTCTTTTTTTCTGGATTCAAACACTTCACTTCCCCGGTTAAAAAGCAAGAGTCCGAAACTCATATTTGCCCCGGGATGCTCAGGATCCAACTGCAAAACTTTCTGATAATGGGTTTCTGCTTTTTCAACCTGATTCAGGTTCTGATAAGCCACGGCTTTGTAAAAGAGGTAGTTTGTGTTTTCGGGGAACCAATTCAGAAGAGCGTTGCTTGCATCCAGCAATTTCTCATACTGTTGGGTGTTGGCATAGTGAATAGCCAGATTTTTGGTAATATCCGGCTGATCCTCGGGAAAAGCCTTCGCTTTTTCGAGCAAGGCAAATTCATAAACCGAATCGTTTTTCTCTTTTTTAGACAGACTTATCAATTTATCGTAAACGTCCATTTGCGGTACTTTGTAGGAAACCGCCTGACAATAATAAGCGAGAGCATCCGGCAGATATCCCAGAACTTCACTTGCCAAACCGGCATAGCCATACGCGAGTGACCGTTGGGTTGAATCGGTGCCGGTTGAGATAAGCTCTTTGCACTGATTTAATCCCACTTCGTAGTGGCCTTCCATCATGGAAATTTTTGCTTCGGTTAGCTTTGCATCGAAATCCTGTGCCTGGCCTGATGTCTCCAGAACAAGCAATGAACAGATTATTACCAAATATTTCTTGTACATATCCTTGGCGTATAGTGGTTACAAATTCTCCATTACGTCGAGTACAGGACCCTAGAATCTACCATCAAAGGTACGTTTTTCATAATTTATTCGCCTACTATTTTTCAGTCAATTGTGATCTGTAAAACGGTCATTTTACGTTACAAAGAAGCATATTCCCTGGCTCATCAAGAAGAATTTTGAATCGGGAAGCTTCGGGATTTCCCGATATCGCTCCACGCATCGGGATAAACTTCTCACCCGTCCGGTCAGCTAAAGAAAAAGCACTTGATATCTCAAGTGCTTGCATCTCTGTACCCCGGACGGGATTCGAACCCATGACCTACTGCTTAGAAGGCACAATTTTTACTTCATTTGATTTCATCGATTTTCCTGTATATTCGATAAAACCTGCATAAATAAGGATTTACAGAATATTGTATTTTGAAAGAAAATGCATACTTTTGAAAAAAATGTTGCACCTATGTTGCACCCAGGAAAATATATTATGCTATGGCATCAGTAAAAATAAGACTAAAAACCGACAAAACTCTCAAAGACGGAACCCATCCTATTATTATTCAGGTTATCCATAATCGTAAAAGAAAGATTTTCTTTCTGAAGTACTCTGCAACAGATAACCAATGGGATGATAAAACCAATTCTCCGAATAAGAATCATCCTGAATACAAGCTAATTAAGTCAAGAATAAAAAATGCTGTTCTGCAGATAAAAAATATCATCGCTGATTTTGAAAATAAGCATCAGCCCTTTACATTAATTGACATTGAGAAAAGGTATAAATTCAGCTCATCCGATGAAAAGTTTTTTAGTTACACTAACAACCTGATTGAGACATTCAAGAAATCTGGAAAAAGAGGAAATGCAATCGTTTATAAAAATTGTCGCGATTCTGTTTCAGCATTTGTTAATGGAAAAGACATACTGTTGAAAGAGATAAACTACCAGTTTGTAAAAAAATTTCAATCATACCTGGAATCGAAAACAGTTACTTTTAGGGAAGGTAAAAAAAATGAGATCAGTAAAAAGCTATCCCTGAACAGCATCTCCGTGTATCTGAGAACTCTTCGAGCAATCATTAATAAGGCCATAAAGGACGGGATTATCGAAGAGACCTCCTACCCTTTTAAGAATATATCAATCAAATCTCAGAAAACCCGTAAACGTGCTGTTAACAAGGATGTGATAAAGTTGGTGGAAGATCTGGATGTTTCTCAGGAAGAAAACCTGCAGTTTTGGAAAGACCTTTTCATGTTCAGTTTTTACAACCGGGGAATGAATTTCGTCGATATGGCCTTTCTGAAGGTAAAAAATATCGAAAGTGGCAGAATTAACTATACCAGGCAAAAAACAGGTCAGCAATTCAGTATAAAGATCACGGATAAGGCAAAAGCTATAATTAATCGGTATAACGACCTGAAAGACCCCGAATCATATATATTCCCCATCATTTACCGAAAAGGCAAAGAATACCTGGACTACCGCAATGCTATGCGACTGATGAACAAAAAACTGAAAAAAATTTCCCAAATTTTAAACCTTGATGTACCTTTAACGACATATGTCAGCCGGCACAGCTGGGCTACCATAGCAAAACGTTCAGGTATTGCAACAGCAGTTATCAGTGAGGGATTGGGACATGAATCAGAGGAGACGACACAGGTGTACCTGGACAGTTTTGAAAATGACGTTCTTGATAGTGCTAACGATTTAATTATTAGCTAAAAAAATGGAAGAAATCGATGAAAAAGTACAAGAAGTAAAATCTCTTCTTACTAATAGATCTCCAATATTTTTTTTCGAATCATCAGCTCCCGAATTTGTTGAATTCAAAATAAAATTTGAAGGCTATTCAGGTTTAGATTCCTTTGAAAACAATTTTGGGAAAAAGCTTGATGATTTGATTTTTAATATAAATAAGAATGCAATTATCAATAAGGTTACTAAAAAATATATCAAGTCATTGATTGAAGAACTTTCAATATCAGTTAAGTCTTATGATTTAAAGAATATTAAAAATAAAATATTTTTCTTTCAGCCTAATGCAACTATCAATTTTTACGATGGCCTAAATCATTATAAAAAAATTGAAGAAACAGAAGATGAATACTTCCAGCAAATAATTCGTATTTCTCAACAAAAACATAGTTTTACAATCAAATTGATTAATGAATTAAATAAAATTCTGGATAATCATGTAGCAGAAGAGAATTCAACCATTGATTATTTTTTTGATAAGTTAATTGATCACGATCCTTGTTTCAGTAAGGATTTAAAGGACATATACGTTTCAAGTGTTAATACCGAGGTTCCTTTTTTAATTTTGATGTATAAAGGATTTGATAGTTCAAAAGAGTATTATTGGGGTATGTTTGAAAATGCAAAGAACATTATATTACAATTTAAAAATGAACGTACTTCAAATACAATCAGTAACGAGCGTCTTGAATATTATATCGATGCCCTAAAATTAGAAGTAAAAAGTCTCGTAAAAAAAAACCTAAATGAAAAAGAATTTTTATGCCACCCTACGGCATATTTGACGGATTATTATAAACATATGTATGATGCGAAGTATGACATACAAGAATTAAATGGGAGTTCTCTTGCTGATGAGTTTATTGCTTATAATAAATATCGGATGGAAATACTTCTATATTTGATAAATGAGATGAAATCAATTATTAAGAAAAAAGATTTAAAAGAAGAAAACTCAAAGGTTTCAAATCTTACAAATGAGTTTTCGAAACTAGAAATGAATTTGTCTGTATCTGATATTGCCTTACTATTTAGACTGTTAGACGAAGAGAAGCTATTGAAATACAAACATAGAACAGAAATATATCAATATATATCATCAACAATTAAATCATCCAATCAAGAAAACATTAGTCCTAAAAGCTTGAAAAACTTGTTTCTTTCTCCAAATAACTCTTCCATTGAAAAATTCAAATTTCTCCTTAGTAACCTCAAACAAAAATTGACAAAAATTCAATAAATTTTTCACTACATAATAATTTGAAATACAGTGAAATATGTTAGGGTTGCGCAACCCTTTTGCAACCCTTTTGCAACCCTTTTGCAACTGTTTTTGCATTTCATTTCTTTTCACCTTTGAACCGAAGATTGAAGCTGAGTAAACTCCATCTTAGCTTCTTTCGACTGGAGGTTTTAAATGTGTAATGCTAAAACTTAATATCATGGATTTAGCAATTGAATTTGAGAAAATACAACAAAATCAGGTAAGAATCCTGCAAATGTTGTCAGAAATGGAATTTTATTCCAAACCGGAACTTGAAATGTATTCAATGGATGATCTGGCTAAAATGTTCAAAGTAACCAAAAGGACGATCTATAACTGGAAAGATGACGGAAGGTTACCTTCTGTAATCATCGGTTCCAAAACCTATGTTACTTCAGCCCAGCTTCAGAAGTTACTTACTGATCATGAAGTTAAACCTTTAAATTACAGGAGGTTACAACCATGAAAGCAAATCAAGAAAGCCAAAAGTGCGAAAATTCTGAAGGCAAGGTTGCACGGTTTGCACACTTTGCACGCTTTGCAGATAAGGAAAATGATGAAGAATTATCAGCCACTAAAACCATTCCGGATGAAGTATATCAAAACTTACCTGATATACTTAAAGAGTGCACAAGTGTTTTTGAATGGCAAAGAGAGAAAGATGTATTCTTAACCGGTGCAATCGGTGTGTTGAGCGGGTGCTTCAATACGGTTAAGGGATTGTATGCATCAGAAGAATATTATCCAAACTTAAATTGTTTTATAGTTGCCCCACCTTCAAGTTTTAAAGGGAGAATGAAATATGCAAGAGTATTGGCTAATACTATTCATGATAAAAAGGTAAATGACTTCAAAAAATCCTGGAACATATACCTTCAAGAAAAGACTAAAAATCCTAATCTTACGGAGCCGAAACAGAAATTGTTGTTTATCCCTGCTAACAGCAGTGCATCAGCTATTATCAGGCATTTAAGTGAAAATAACGAATCTGGTATTATTTTTGAAACTGAAGCAGATACCATGTCCGATACCTTCAAACAGGACTGGGGAAGCTATTCCGATCTGATCCGAAAAGCTTTTCAACATGAAATTGTTTCATCTTCAAGGAAAAAAGACAGGGAGTATTATGAATTGAAGTGTCCTAAATTATCAGTTGTCCTATCTGGTACTCCTGAGCAGGTGAAGAATCTTATCCAGTCAAGTGAAAACGGACTGTTTAGCAGAATGATATATTATGCATTTGATGATATTGAGTCATGGAAGAGTGTTGCTCCGGGAAGCAAAAGGTTAAATTTAAACAAATTCTTTGAAGAATTCAGTAGTAAAGTCAAATCTGTATATGACCATTTTTCTAAAAAACAGCATGTTTTTTACCTCTCCGAACAACAGTGGAAAGAACTGGATTCACAGTTTAGTGACTACCTGAATGAAATCACCACTTTCATTCACCAGAATACTGCCAGTATAGTGAAACGGCTGGGACTGATTCAATTCAGGATAGCCATGATATTATCCATTCTAAGGCATTCCGAAGAGAACAGTGAATCAACCACCATTAACTGCTCTGATGTGGATTTTAGATCGGCTCAATTGCTTTCTAACGTGTATCTTGATCATGCACTTGCAATGTTTCTTAAGCTCCCCAGGGAAAGTAAACTGGCCATCAATAAGCAGTTAAAAACCTTTTTTGATGACCTGCCTGAAAATAGGGTATTTACACGTAAAGAAGCAGTTAATATTGGCAAAGTTAAAAAAATACGCAAGAGAACTGTGGATAAATATTTAAAAAGGCTTTTAGAAATAAAATACCTGGAACAACCAGAATACGGGAAATACAAAAAAAAGTAAATATACAAAGCGTGCAAACTATGCAAAGTATGCAAGCCTGAAAGCCTGCCTCTTTTGGGGTGGGCTTTCTTTTTTGCATTTCCCAGTAAAACGAAAAAGGTTTTTTATCCTATATATGGGAAAAGAAGGGTGTCACAAGCTGTTTTCCAACCGTTTTGGAAATAGTTCGTTCATTCACCCATTTCTACATATGTAGAAAAATTCTCTCGATATTTACATAGAGGTTTTAGGCGAAAACCATTCCTGTGTCCTGAAGAATATTTTATCTGGAGAAAAATAGGCTGAGATAATAGAATCTGAGGAGGAACAGTCAGGATATATAACTGAAAGGAAAGAACACCTGCATTAAAACATTAACCATAAATGATTTGTTACATATTTGGGATTTTTAAAAAGAAATCAGTTGTGGATATCTGTTGCGGGGAGAGGATATTCAAATTTAATCAATCCCAATATTCGGATTTGTTACTCACTATTATTATTTGTATCATATATTATAGAATATCAGATTGATATGAAATATATTCAATTCCCGCTCCTGGTACTGATAAACTTCGGTATATATTTATATTACATATATACATCGAAGTTTTTTTATTTTCCTACTGTAACATTACTGAAACTTTTTTGTTGCTTAATTTTAGCAAAATGTATTCGCGCGTGAAAAAGAAGCAGTGTGCCTGATGCCGATAAATATTAATATTTTAAATATATGCATATTTACATATAGGCAATGATATAGCATTAAGATGAATTCCAGAAAGCTTTGCTATTTACTTCTTATTTTGTTGAAGGGTTAAATCCCCATCTGACGATTCCCTGAATGTCCATTGTAATTGTGTGATTTCACTGTTTTTAGCGTGTGGAATTTCTCATGAAAGTGGGATTTTGCTTCAGGGTGATTTTATAGCTTTTTTATTTCATAAGCTAATCCTTTTAGTTATTCTTGCCCTCTATGTATACTATTCACATACAGCATGTTATTGTTGTCTGATGCCTGAATAATAAATTTCATTAGTGACTATTCCGCAGGTATCATTAAAACGGTTATTTTTTTTCGAAGCCAACAATCTTTTATTTTTTCAGATATAATATAGCTTTTTTTGTACCCCCCTTTATTTTTCGTCTGTCCTACCCCCCCTATGTCTTTTTGGGGCAACGGAATTCTCCTCCCTGCTAATCGCATTATGCGTGAGAGAGGTATGGGTACTTCCAATGCCACCCCTCACTGCATTGGACAAGCTCAGGGGTGAGCCCTGGGTAAAAAGAATTCTTAAACATTTTAAAATCATTTAATTATGGTAACAATTGTTGATTATGCTTTGAGAAAAGCCAAAGAAGATGGGCGTGAATTTATTGCGCTCATCCTACAAGGTGGCTTAAGCCTTGTGCAAGCAGCGAAAACAGGCAATTTTTACGCCACAGTGAAGCAATGCTCAATCCCATCAACTTTCGATGAGGAAACAGCGAAAGGATTCATCGGTGAAAAACTACCTGGATCAGTGCAAAGAATGTCCTGTGAAGTGTACGAATGGACCAATCAGGAAACAGGCGAAGTGATTGAGCTCTCGCATCGCTGGGTGTATGTTCCCGAAGGTGCAACGCTTGAGGATGCGATTTATGAAGGCAATCCTGAGGTGACAATGGCAGACAAAAAGCCAAAGTTAAAATTCCAAATGGACGAGGTCCTGTAAAATCTAAAAGGAGCATCACAAACGATGCTTCTTTTTTTTATATGCAGATAGTGATAATTAAAAATTTATAGAAATGGAATTAAGAAACGCGCAACGCAAACATGCAAAAATAAAGCTTGCCTTTCAGGGGCCATCGGGTTCTGGGAAGACGATCTCTGCGCTCTTATTGGCAAGCGGAATAACCCAGTGGAATAAAATTGCTGTGATTGATACGGAAAACAACTCCGCTGATCTGTATGCCCACCTGGGAAATTACAATGTTCTACAGCTCTCAAAGCCATTCATTTCGGCGCCGGTCTAAAACGGTACCACTTTCCGGTTTAAAACAGTACCACTTTCAGAGTACTGTGTTTAGTTAAAATTTGGCTTCTGTCGGAGACGTT
>CAYPAW010000100.1:0-82269 GCA_964408795.1 uncultured Mariniphaga sp. | reverse complement strand
AGCCCACAACTTTGCGCTGGCCAACGAAGAAGGCGACGACGATCCTCCGGGCAAGAGCTACATGACCGAAGACTTCCTGAAACTGTTCCAGCGCTCGGTAGAGTGGGCCCTCTCGAAAGAAGGAGGTGAACCAGAAAACGATATTCTTTATGTAGGAGCCAAAGGACCGGATGAAATGGTAGTCAGTGACTCGGTTTCCATAGCCAAACTGGAAGCTGCCGGATTCTCAGTTACTTTGGTTGACGATGACGATGTTAAAAACGGCGGGTACGATTATTCCCCCTACGCAGCGGTCGTATATGGCGAATCATGCAGTTCCAGTAAAGTGCTGGCATTCGGCAATACCGATCAATATCCTGTTCCTTGTGTGATGCTGGAACCGCTGGCTGTTCGTCATGATAAGTGGAACTGGGTACTCTTAGGGGACAACACGGTGGATAAAACCAACGGGTACAAGTATCCTGGGTTTACCGAAGACCGTTCCTGCCAAAACGGGACCACTCAGTTGAGAATACTGGATAATACCCATTATATCACCAATGTATTTGCAGCAGATGAGGTTGTTGACTGGTCTACGGCGATCTGTGGGGATCCGGAAACGATCTTTGCAGTTGGTTTTGACCTGAACCAGAACATGACAGGTGCCATCCCGTTGGCTAAAAATAACAGCAGTGCCATAACCGATCCTTTTTTATGGGCAGCACCCAAAGGTACGGTATTGCCGGATGGCTTCCAGCTGAAGAATCGCATGGTGCTGTTTGGTATTCATGAACTCGGAATCTATGGAAAAGATGACGATAAAACCGAATATGCCACCGACGATTTTTATACCTTGTTGATACGTTCCCTGGAATGGGTTCTTGGTGCCGGACCTTCGACTTCATCACCCGAAATAAAAATGGAAAATGAAGTACTTGTATATCCGAATCCGGCAACCCATAATGCACGGTTCAGGTTTACCTTGCATGAATCATCAGCTGTTACTCTTTCATTGGTAAATATGCTGGGGCAGAAAACAGATATCTGCAAAAATCAGTATTTCTACGAAGGAGTGAACGAAATTGAGGTGATTACGCAAAACCTGAAAGGCGGATTCTATATCTATCTGCTGGAAATGGGAAATCGCGTGGAAAGAGGAAAACTTCAAATAGCAAAGTAGTTTTATGTTGATGTTTAGAAAAAGTGGAATGAAGGTTTCATTCCACTTTTTCTAAGCGTTTATTCATTCTTGATCATCCGTAATGTAAGTGCTATTCTTTGTCAATGTTACAAAGAATGATTCTGTGTACAGGCGGACGTTTGGTTTTCGGAGGGAAACAGAAAAAACGTTTGCAGGGAGCTAAATACTATTTTGTCAGGACAACGGAGATCTGGGCTGGAGTTTGAAGAAGGGCGTAAAAAGAAGAGGTTCTTTGCAATGAAAAACCGGAGCGGGTAATTTACAGGATCAACCGATGCCGGTCCAAATAGCCGGAGGGGGTGTAATTCATTTCATGGATTCCTTCGTTTAATCCGATTTGTCGTTTTTCTCTCATTTTCCGGCGTGGCTGATTGCTGCTAGGTACATTATGCATTCTGAATGTTTGTTTTCTATGGATACGAAAGAAAAATACGGCGGTGTGGTGGTACCGATGGTGAGTCCCTTAAACCGGGATCTGTCAGTTGATGTGGGGGCGGTGAAATGCATCATAGATGCCTTCATAGCTTCCCGGGTGAAGCCGTTTATTTTAGGGACTACCGGTGAGGGGGTTTCCTTGTCGGCCGATCAGAAGTCAACGCTTGTAAGAGCTACGGTATCAGCAGTGGGAGGGAAGGAAACTGTAATGGCTGGTATCATGGGCAATTCCCTGCCCGAAGCAGTGGAAGCTGCCCAACGGTATGCCGGGTACGGAGTAGATGGAGTGGTTGCAACAGTACCTAATTATTACCCTTCGGATGCTTCCCAAATGAGAAAATATTTCACCCGGTTAGCAGACGCTGTGCATGGTCCCCTCATGCTCTACAATATCCCGGGAACAGTTCACCATTCGATACCCATTGAGGTGATCGAAGAACTAAGCCATCATCCCAAAATCATAGGGGTGAAAGATTCAGAGCACGACCGGAAAAGACTTGATGCATCCCTGGAACGCTGGAAAGAACGGGACGATTTTGTTTTCCTGGTGGGATGGGCTTCCCGGTCGGTTTATGGTTTGGTAAATGGAGCAGCCGGCATAGTGCCCAGTACGGCGAATTTTGTTCCCCTCTTGTATCGCCGGTTGTTCGATGCGGTTAAGGCAAACAAGCTCCGGGAGGCCAATGAAATGCAGGAGAAAACAGATAGGATTTCCGAATGGTGCCAGGCAGGAAGAGACCTGAGTCGCTCCATTGCGGCACTAAAGCAAATCATGGCAATGAAGAATCTATGCCAGGAATATGTCATGCCTCCGATTTGCGAAATGAATGGTGCGGAGAAAGAAGCTTTTGGTGAAAAAATAAAAACCGGATTGCAACAGCTGAATGTCTGAAAAAAAACCCATATTGGCGATTACCATGGGAGATCCGGCAGGAATAGGCCCTGAGATTATTATGAAAACACTGGCCCAAAAGAAGGTGTATGAGATCTGTAATCCGCTTGTGATAGGGAATGCGTTGATATTTGAAAAGATAGCCGGTATTTTAAAAAGCACATTGCAATTGCATACGATACAGGAAGTTTCGGAAGCTGCTTTTGAATTTGGGAGGATGGATATTTTCCATGTGGAGATGCCGGATCCCGGGAACATAACGTATGGGAAAATTATGGCATCAGCAGGAGATGTGGCATTCCGGTGTGTGGTGAAAGCCATTGATCTGGCTATGCGCAACGCAGTAGACGGAACCGTTACCTGCCCGATCCACAAGCGTGCGATTCATGAAGCAGGATACCCTTTTTCCGGTCATACGGAAATCTATGCCCATTATACGCAAACCGCCAACTACACGATGCTTCTTGCCGACGAGGCGTTAAAAATTGTGCACGTAAGTACGCATGTATCATTGAGGGAAGCCTGTGATCTGGTCACCCAGGAGAGAATTCTGGAGGTCATACGCCTGTTGCATCGAGGGCTTAAGGATCTGGGTTTTTCAATCCCTAAAATCGGTGTGGCCGGATTAAATCCACATGCTGGGGACAATGGCCTCTTTGGGGATGAAGAAATCAGGGAAATTATTCCTGCGATTGACCAGGCGAAGGCTGAAGGATATTGGGTGGAAGGACCGGTTCCTCCGGATACCCTTTTTGCACTGGCTAAAGGAGGAAGGTTCGACGGCTGTGTGGCCATGTATCACGATCAGGGGCATATTCCGTTTAAACTGACCGGCTTTGAATGGGATCAAAAAAAGGGTGCCATGAAAAGTCTGAAGGGTGTAAACATAACCCTGGGGTTGCCTGTGATCCGGACCTCAGTAGACCACGGAACAGCGTTTGAAATTGCCGGCAAAGGCTTAGCCAGCCCCGAAGCATTGCTGTATGCCATCGATTACGCTGTGAAGATGTATGAAAATAAATCGAATTGATGAGACCATGATTTCAGTAATAGCCGATGATTTTACAGGTGCTGCCGAAATAGGGGGTGTGGGTCTGAAATATGGATTGGATGTAATCATTGAAACAACGGTGACAGGAGTGAAGAAAACCGACCTGTTAATCATTGTTTCCGACACCCGTTCGCTTCCCCCGAAACAAGCTTCGGAAGAGATCAACCGAATTACCGGGAAACTGTTAAAACTTAACCCTGAAAGCATTTTTAAGAAACTTGATTCGGTATTGCGTGGCAATGTGGCTGCTGAATTGTATAGCCAGCTTACCGTGACAGGCCAAAAAAGGGCCGTACTCATTGCGGGCAATCCCTGGATGGGAAGGAATATTCAAAACGGGTACTATTCGATCCATTCGGTTCCTTTGGCGGAAACATCCTTTGCCAATGACCCGGAATTTCCGATAAGATCTTCTTCGGTGGTGAAAATAATCGGGGAGGAATACTGCCCCGTGCATTCATGCAGTGTTGATTCCCGTTTGCCTGAAGAAGGATTGATTGTCGGGGATGTAAACAATGAAAACGACATTTTACGCTGGGCATTAACCCTGGATAACAAAACGCTTGCTGCCGGAGGAGCTGGTTTTTTTGATGTCTTGTTAAGTACAAAATACCAAAAAAAGGAAGAGAATTCCAACGGACACCTTCAATTAGGCGACCGAACATTGTTTGTCTTCGGAAGTACCTATCCCAAAAGCCGGGAGATTGTTGATCGCCTGAAAAAGGAGCGCGTTTTGAAATTAAACATGCCGGAAGCCATTTATAACAATGTGAATTTTAAATCCGGATTGTTGGATGAATGGGCCAGGCGAATCGCTGATTCTCTGGATAAAAACAGAAAAGTTATCATATCCATTGAACAGACCCACAGCCTGGAACCGGGATTATCCCTGAGAATACGGGATAACATCGGCGAACTGGTCAGGAAAGTGTCTGCATTGACCCGTCTCACCGACCTGTTGATTGAAGGAGGAGCTACTACTTCTGCCATCCTGAAGTCCTTGAATATATCAAAACTCTTTCCGTATAAGGAACTTGATTTGGGAATCATTCAGATGAAAGTGGAGAGGTATCCCGACCTGAATATCACCACCAAGCCGGGGAGTTATTCATGGCCCGACAGTGTGGTTTTTGATAACAGAAAAAACAACTAGATACCCTTATGGAGAATATTGTTTCCATCCATTTTATTGACTATGCCATTGTTGGTATATCATTTATTCTAACCATAGGAATTGGCCTTTATTTTTCCCGGAACCAGAAGGATACGAACAATTATTTTAAAGCCGGAGGAAAAATACCCTCCTGGGCTATTGGTATGTCCATACTGGCAACCCTCATCAGCAGTGTTACTTTTCTGGCCTATCCGGGTGAAGGGTATTCATCCAATTGGATCCGGTTGGTTCAGGGATTAATGGTTCCTTTGGTATTGGTATTCATATTGAGTGTAATTGTCCCTCTTTTCCGGAAAGTGATCCGGTTAAGTGCGTATGAATATTTTGAGCGGAGATTTGGATTTCTGGCCCGGTTGTACACCTCTCTGGGATTTGTGCTCAATCATTTTGCTAAGATGGGCACGGTTTTTTACCTGATTGCGCTGGCACTTTCCGGGATGGTTGGATTGGATACCTTGTACATTGTTTTGTTCATTGGGATTCTGGTCATTGCAATCACCATGATCGGAGGCATAGAGGCGGTGATCTGGCTGGATGTGGTGCAGGGATTCATGCTCATAGTTGGGGGGATTCTTTCGCTGGTCATTATTCTGTTTTCGGTGGAGGGAGGACCGGGGCAGATCTGGAGTGTCGCCATGAAAAACGGAAAAATTGGATTCGGCCCTTTCGACCTGGAATTTGTTCATCTTACCTTTATCGTGATGGCCCTGAACGGCATCTTTTATGCCATTCAGAAATACGGCACCGATCAGACCATTGTTCAGCGTTATTTAACAGCCAAGTCCGATAAAGAAGCTGTAAAAGCCTCCTTAATGGGTGTTTTATTGAGCGTCCCGGTATGGGCTTTATTCATGTTCATAGGCACAGCCCTTTTTTCCTACTATATGATTTCCGGTGATGCGTTGCCAGCTGATATCGAGCCCGATGCGGTATTTCCCTTTTTTATTATGACCAGGCTTCCGGTGGGGGTAGTTGGATTGATCCTATCGGCGTTAATAGCCGCTGCATTTTCAAGCCTCGATTCCGACCTGAATTGTCTGTCGGCCATATGCCTCGAGGATTATTATCTTCGTTGGAAACCTGGAAGTACCGAAAAGCATCAAATGTTCATGAGCAGACTATTTATTGTACTTGCCGGAATGGGAGCCATTGGGATTGCTCTCTTTTATGTGTATGCCGGAGGAGAAGGGGTTCTGGGTACCATCTTTACCCTCTATGCCATCTTTTCAGGGGGAATTGCCGGGATGTTCCTGTTGGGGATCTTCAGTAAAAAAACCAACAAAAAGGGAATGTATGTGGGAATTCTGGGAAGTATTCTTTTTACACTCTACGCCGTGCTTACATCGACTCCCATCGATATAGGCGGAGAGAAAATTCTGCTCCTTGACCTGGGTTCCGCCAATTTTTCGCATCATAAATACATGATTGGCGTATACAGCCATATAGTGTTGATGATTGTAGCTTATGTAGCCAGTTTGTTTTTTAAAGGCAACCCGGTGGATCTTACGCTGACGTATTACGGATGGAAAGAGGTGAAAAAGAAACAATACAAAAATGAATCTTATTAACTGTTTAAAATGAATATCTATGAAAGAAAAGATTTTTACTTTATGTTTTTGTTTAATTCTGGGAATGGGTTCTTTAACCGCTCAGTTAAACACAGGAACCGGCACCGGTTGGGGGATTGACCTTTTTCCGGGCGAACCCCTGCTTCTGGATGAAAATTTCCAGGGGTTTGCGTTTTTTCATTCGGATTCGACTCCAGATATGGGAAACAGCAACAACACGCTTGATCCGGTGACTCAGGAAGTGGTTTATGGCTATACCAATTTCAGCACCAACGTGCTGGTTTTGGGTACGGAAGACAGCGCTATAACGTATGAATTTTACCAGTGTGCATTTGCGCCTGAATGGCAGACAGCCTACGCTTTCAAAGAGCAAGGTGAGAATACACCCAATGTATCCAATGGTTTTGTGGAGGTCAGCAGGGACTACGGATCAACCCCGCCAACGGTCCACGGGCATTTTATCGTGGATTTACGGAATATCGACTTTGTAGAAATGATCCAGTGGTCGCATTCCAGCTGTGGGGGCAACAAACGGGGAGTCATGCTCGAGTTTAGTGTGGATGATGGCACTACATGGGATACCCTGCGCTATCAACCGGGAGGAGCCGGCTATACCGAGGGTTTTACCAAGGATGTGTTTACCGGGGAGAAAACAGGCAACGGATACCGGTGTGACCCCTCAGCCTACGGAATGCTGTGGGAGGATGCGATATACAGCGAAAACATGATGCTCCGGTTTGGAGAAGCCGGAGGCCAGGTGCCCCGGATCCACGACCTGAAAGTATATGGTACCTACACCGCCTCATCCAAAAAAGAAATTCCGGATAATGATTTGAAAATCTATTGTGTTAACAAAACCATCAGAATCTCCGAAATGGCCGATGTGGAAGTGTACAGCTTGGTTGGAAAACGGGTTAAAATGGCTCAGCAGGTGAATAGTCTGGCTATGGATGATATGCCTCAGGGTATCTACATTGTCAAAGCAAAAGGACCGTCAGCAGTGAAAACAACAAAAGTGGTGGTTAAATAAAAACGGAAAATCCACTGGAAGGAGCGATTTATTGTTCGGTAAAAAGGGATAATAACAAAAAGAGATTTCATCTGCCGGAAGGCGGAGAAGGAATCCTTCCCCCTTTGAAAGGAGTATGATGCATGTTATTACTCTGGAGTGAGGATGTCTGGAAAGTTCCGTAAAGGGCACATAGGTGTCACAAAGGTTGCCGTGTTATCTCCTGTTGATTGTGGATTCTTTGTGGACGTTCTGCATTTCCAATGAACTTTGCAGTAAATGAATACAACGACTTTTATGAGTGGGCTCAATGTTATAATTTAAATATCTACAAGTGAAAATAATGCATTTATCTACGAATCGAAAGAAAAGTATGTTCCAGCGGGGAATGAAAACCGCAACATGGATCTTTGGGTTATTTGCTCTTCTGATGCATGGTTCTCCGTTGTTTTCTCAGGATAACGGCAAGGTGGAATTATCCGGTACGGTGACCAGTGAGAATGGAGAGTCGTTGGTTGGTGTCAACCTTGTTGTGATGAATACGTTAAACGGGACGATAACGGATATTGACGGGAACTATTCATTGACGGTAAATGCCGACGACACCCTTACGGTTTCATTTATTGGTTTTGATGTTCAGGAGATTCCGGTGAATGGCAGGTCGGTCATTGATGTCGTTTTAAAGGAGAGCATCACCGACCTGGATGAGATTGTTGTGGTTGGTTACGGCGAGGTAAAACGGGCCAATTTGGTAGGGTCAGTATCCAGTTTGCAAGCCAAAGAAATTGAAGATTTTCCGGTGACGAATCTCACGAATTTACTGGATGGCCGCATGGCCGGGGTGTCCGTTTCACCTGCTCAACCCACTGGAAATCCAGGGGCCTCCACAAGAATACGAATCCGTGCCGAGACCACTTTTGGGAGTGCCGGTGAGGGGGCGAAAGATCCTTCTCCTCTATACATTGTGGATGGATTTGTGGTCTCCCAGAGTACCTACGATATGATCGATCCTTCCGATATCGAGAGTTTTTCTGTACTGAAAGATGCCTCTGCCGCAGTATATGGAAGCAAAGGAGCCAATGGGGTAATCCTGGTGAAAACCAAACGGGGCCGGGAAGGGAAATTGCGCATCAGCTATTCCGGGAGCTACGGAATTATGGATGCCACCACCCAAACCGAGATGTTGAGTGCCTACGATCATGCACGGGCCATCAATGCCCGCTACATTGAGCCCTCAGATTCAAACAAATGGGCCACGGAAAAAGACCTGGAAGCACTAAAAAATATCGATTTTAACTGGTTGGAGGAAACCTGGCAACGATCATCGGTAAGCAGGCATACCATTAATGTCTCAGGTGGTTCTTCGAAAGTTAAATACTATGCCGGAGGAAGTTATGTCTATACCGAAGGCAATTTTCCCGACATGGGAATCGGCAAGTATACCTACCGGTTGGGGTTGGATGCCAATATAACCGATCATTTGCAGGCTTCCGCTACCATTGCTTTGGATAACCGGGATTTCAAACGGCCTTATATTTCAGGCGTCGGATCCAATACCATGGAGGATCTGTTTCAGGAATTGTTACAGGCCCCTAAATGGACACCGGCTTATATCAACGGATATCCGGTAGGAAACAATCTGTCTTTTAATCCGTTGTATCTATTCGAAACCAATAGCTACAAACGTAGCGTTGATAAAGGCAATACCCTGAACTTCCGTCTGTCGTATGATTTCGAAAAAATAAAAGGCCTTTCGGCTTCTGCTTCCTACAGTCGCCGTGAGTCCAACAGTTATGCAAAAGATTATCTGATCCCGTATGATTTGTACCTGTTTAAACATCCCTCCGAGGAATATCATTATGTTTTAAGCGATGAAATAGAAACCATTGAACGGGTAGAAAATAAAAACAGAATCTCTGAATCCTATTCGCATGGGGAGAATTATCAATTAAACCTCAGCATAAACTATAACCGGGTATTTGGGAACCACGAAATATCATCCTTTTTTACGTACGAACAATCTGAAGGGAATAGTTATGGTTTCGAAGCGCTTACGGAAGATATCCAAACGTATGGTTTGGAGCTTCAGGAGGCCTTCCTAACGCCCTTTACCGATGGCAACATGAGTGAAAGCGGAGACATGGGAGCTGTTTTCCGGCTGAATTATTTCTATGCCGATAAGTACCTTCTTGAATCGACATTCCGGTATGAAACAACCACTCTTTTTGCCCCGGGAGAAAGAGCGGGTTTGTTTCCTTCGGTTTCGATCGGCTGGGTGGCTACAGAGGAAAAATTTGTCAAAGAGAGATTCTCTTTTATCGATTTCCTGAAGTTTCGTTTTTCCATGGGGTTAACCGGGTACAGTTCGGTTTCGCCCTATGAATATCTGTTGAAATACAACCTATCAACCAGCAAGTATCTTTTTGGTACCGATATTCCGGTTCCTGGGATCGGCATTGGCGGAAAGACCGATGTGGTCAGTTCAGGAGTAACCTGGGAGAAATCAAAAATGCACAATGTGGGTATGGACATGAAATTTTTGGACAGTCGCCTGAGTGTTTCTATGGATGCTTATTATACCTACCAATACGATATTCTGGATAAGCGAACCGTTGAATTTGCAGAAACAGCCGGCCTGGGAGATATGCCCGGGGAAAACCTGGGAAGGCTGGAAGCCTGGGGATACGATGGGCAGATAAGTTACAGAGGCAATATAACCAATGAACTATACTGGAACATTAGCGGTAATTTTTCCTTTGCAACCAACCGGATCATCGAGCGACCTACGGAGTATATTCCGATCGATTTTCGTTATCCGATAGGTCAAAGCACCTATGGTGCAGGCCGCGAGGAAGGATTGATCAGTCATGGAATCATTCGCACCCAGGAACAATTGGACGCCATAAACAACGAATGGATGGAGAAATGGGGCCATGTATATTGGGTGGATGGGCGTCCCGCCGGATTAGGCAGTTTATTGTTTGAAGATATCGGCCGCCCCGGAAATACCAGCGCCGGTGAACCACGAACCGTCTTTGAACCGGACGGGGTGATTGATGAATACGATAAGAAATACCTGGAACGCGTAGGGGATTCCTTTTCCTGGAAACATCTTTTGCCTACCGATGTAAGCCTGGGAGGAGGATGGAAAGACCTGAAAATAAGCATGCTTTTCAGCATGGCCTATGGCATCTGGAATCAGGCTGTGGATAAACTGGCCCGGACGGTGCCAACTACCAGCGAAAACTCTCCGGCATTCTGGAATGACTTCTGGACACCGGAAAATCCCAATGCCCAGTATCCAAGTCCCTATTATGCAACCACGAACCAGTGGGTTTCCACGTTCTGGATGAAAGATGTGTATCAACTCCGTCTGAAGAACCTGAATATCTCCTACAATATACCGAAACGCATTTCTGAAAAATGGAAGATTCCAGAGCTGCGCATTTATTTTGTAGGGACCAATTTGTGGTCCCCCATTAATACGTTCGATTACAAGGAGGACGCCATTGCACGCTACAATACCTATCCCCTGTTAAAAACGTTTAGCTTCGGGATCAATCTGCGGATTTAGTTTTTGCATGCCGGGTTTAAATGATAAGAAAGCAACCATGAACATTAACAAAAATATACCGATCCATGAAATCACATCCCTTTAAAATAATTGCTTTAACGGCCATTGTGATCGTTGGGGTATCGTGTGAGGATGTTTTAGACAAACACGACCTCACCACCCTGGATGACCGCATTTGGGAGGACGCCACTTCCATTGAGTTGTATATAAATAATTTGTATGTATCCAACATGCCGGGTGTTTCGTTTGGGCATAACAGTCAGTTAACCGATGAGACCTATTCTTCATCAACCCAATACAATGATCTTTTGTATGGATTTGTAACGGAGAGCGATATCAATGAGGTCACTGTTTTTCATAAGGAAAAGTATCAGTTGATCCGGAAGATCAACATTGCTTTGGAAGGCATTGAAGGGTCTTCAATAGCGGATAGCATAAAGGGGGTATTGGCAGGGCAGGCTTTGTTTTTCAGGGCTTACCGCTACTGGGAGATGGTGCAGCTTTATGGTGGCATACCCATTGTCAAGGAGGTGCAGGATCCCTATGAGGGCTCTGAGGCATTGGATGTTCCCAGGAGCAAAACAGGAGTGGCCATCGATGAAATTGTAGAGGACCTGGACGAGGCCATTGATGGATTGCCGGGGGAATGGACATTGCCTGAAGATCAGGGACGCATCACCTGTGGGGCTGCTGCTGCTTTCAAGGGACGGGTACTCCTGGCCTGGGCCAGCCCAATGTTCAATCCCAACAATGATCCCTCCCGGTGGCAACGAGCTTACGATGCCAATAAAGAGGCCATGGAACGCTTGTCCCAAATGAGACAGCCCCGGGCTTTGTATCCCGAATTTAGCGCTATTTTTACAACCAATGTACTGGAAAACCAGGAGGCCATTCTTTTCAGACGTTACAGTCTGGCTGCCGGCAATGCCTATACAAACAACTGGGAGGACAATGTACGGCCCTATTCCGGAGGGGGAAGTTCCGGGTTTACTCCTACCTGGGAACTGGTTAAAGCTTTTCCAATGGCAAACGGAAAGCTGATTCATGAACCGGGTTCAGGCTATGATTCAGCCCGCTTCTGGTTAAACCGCGATCCCCGTTTTTATGCTACCATAGCCTACAACGGGTCCGAATGGACCATGAGTGGCAGAGATGAAACCAATGTGTGGACATTCAGAAATTCAAAGGAAGCAAACCGGGTTCCGGTAACGGGGTTTTATAACAGAAAAGCGACCGATCCGACCCTTTCCCGGGAGAATATCGGACAGTCAAGCACCGCATGGATTGAACTTCGCTATGCTGAAGTGCTCCTGAACACCGCTGAGTGTGCCAATGAACTGGGGTATACCGATGAAGCCCTTACCTATATACGGGCGATCCGCGAACGGGCTGGCATCGAACCGGGAGATGGTGGGTATGGAATTGCCAACTCGGTTTCGAAAGAGATGTTACGGCAGATTATCATGGTGGAACGTCAGGTTGAGTTTGCCTTTGAAAACAAAAGATACTGGGACCTGCGGCGTAGAAAAATGTTCAGGGAAGATTTGGGACCCTATGTGAAAAAACTGAACGGAATGCAACGCCATGGCTTGTCATACCGTGCATTAAGCGGATGCCATCTGGAAATTACAGACGAGTCATCGCCCTATCACGGAAAGCTGAGAATTGATACAGCCCTCATGAACGGAAGCCTCGATTTAAACGATGAAAGTAGCTTCAGTAAATATTTTACCTACTCAGTACGGAATCTGGATACTTATCAGGGGCAGAGTGTAGTGTTTGACTATCGTGAACTCTATGACTTTTTTGCGGTTCCTTCCTCCATGCTGAATAAAAGTCCGGCTGTGGAGCAAACATTGGGTTGGATAAACGGTACTTTTGATCCGTTGGCTGAGTAAGTTGCGTTTGGGATATTATCCGGAATGCATCTTGATAATGAAACCGGAAACGATGTTTGGTGTAAACACAAAAAAACAAGGATTGAATAAAGAGGAAATAAAAAATATGAAGGAGAAAATTCAGGGATCTTTTTCTGTTTTTCGCTGGTTTGCAAACAGGAAGTTTCTTATGGTGTTGTTGGTCACCGGGGTGGTTGGAAATGCAAACAGGATAACAGCTCAGACCCTGGCTTTTCCGGGGGCTGAAGGATACGGCAAGTATGCAACCGGGGGTCGGGGAAATGGCACAACAGGAAGGGTGGTTGCGGTCACAACCCTTGAAGATGATGTGGCGGATCCTCCGGAGGGGAGTTTGCGCTGGGCTTTGAAACAGGGCAAAGAGGAGATTGTTGATCCCATCATCGGAACCTATACCGTAGACCGGCCGCTTACCGTTGTTTTCAGGGTTGGAGGTGTGATAAACCTGAAAGGCGAATTAAGGGTGAAAAGAAGCAATCTTACGATTGCCGGGCAGACCGCTCCGGGAGACGGAATCTGTATCCGGGGTGCAACGGTGAATCTGGGAGGTTCGCAGAATCTGATCATTCGCTATATGCGCTTTCGTCCCGGCGATGAGTCAGGCGAGGAGACTTCCGCACTGAGAATTGAAAACGGCGGGAATTTTATCATCGACCATTGTTCCATGAGCTGGGGCATTGAGGAAACAACCCATTTTTCCAGCAACGACAATACAACGGTTCAATGGTGTATCGTAAGCGAATCACTATACAGCAACATTCATAAAAAGGGGGATCGCGGGTATGCGGCCCAATGGGGCGGTGAGTATGCATCATACCATCATAACCTGTTGGCCCATAATCGTTCGAGGATGCCACGCATAAACGGATCCAATGAAAACGATGTGGAAGCATTGGTTGATTACCGGAATAACGTCAATTACAACTGGGGATCATCGGGAGCTTTCTATGGTGGGGAATTTGAAGGAACCCCAAATTGTACCGGATTCAGCCATGTTAACGTGGTAAACAATTATTTTATTCCCGGACCGGCAACCAGTGGATCGCTGTTTGCTGCACCCTCGACCAACCGGGAAGGGGTGACCTTTTGCGGGTATGCCAAGTGGTATGTAGACGGTAACCATATGGTGGGCCACCCGGATAAAACGGCCGATAACTGGTTGGGAATAGACTATCATCGAATCGACAGCATCAGAACCGATGTGGAACATGTTCAATCGAATGGTGTTCTGGAAGATTACCATCATTATACGCAAAATGCCAAGGATGCCTTTGCATCGGTGATGGATTATGTCGGAGCCATTTTGCCCAAACGCGATGCAATCGACGAACGGATCATCAGGGAAACCTTGGGGGAGATAGAAATTCAACGGTATGAATGGGAAATTAACGGGAAACCGACCCCCGTGAAAGGAGTCGGTTCCGGGATTATTGATACCCAGAAAAACCTGGTTCCCCAGGATGCTCCCGAGGGTACCACGGCCTGGGATGTCTATGAAACGGCCTGGGATGCCCCGGTGGATGCCGACCACGATGGCATACCGGATTCCTGGGAAGCAGCACATGGCCTGAATAGCCAGGATGAAACCGATGGAAGAGCCATTGCCGAAAACGGTTACAGCAACCTCGAAAACTACCTGAATGCACGGGATGTGGTTACAGCCATCACGAAAAGGAATCAATCAGACCGGTTTCATGTGTATCCAAACCCGGTGAATGAAACCCTTCAAATACGCTCTTCTGAATCGATTTGTAAGGTGGAAATTTACGATATCCTGGGGATCATGGTTTTTTCATTTCAAGACCGGAAAGGGATAACCCGGGTTTCTGCAAACGAATGGAATTCCGGTATCTATTTTGTACGAGGGTTCTCAGAAGAGGGCCGAATCTTTACACAGAAAGTATTGAAGAAGTGATGGATTGGATTCTGAAAAGAAAATACACCCGTTGAGACTGCTGTTTTTACAAGGGTTTTTACACAGGGTGTGGGATGTTGAAGCCATCCGGAAGAGTAAATAAAAGTTAAAAATTAAAGTTTAAAAAGAGTTATGATCAAAAAAGGAACGATTATCATTGCAGTTATTTTACACGTCGTTGTTTCCCAAAGTGTGGGGCAATATCCTGATGTTCCCCGGGATGTAGAAATGCGAACCGGGAGGATGCTGCAAAAAGCGAAAGCTCATTCTGATTCTGCCTGGGAAGTAGCCTTGCCAGTGATTATGAAGGAAGCACGGGAGGGACGTCCCTACATTCCGTGGGCCGAACGCCCCTGTGATTTACCCCAGGCAGAGATTCCGGCCTTTCCGGGTGCCGAAGGGGGTGGAATGTATACCGTTGGAGGTCGTGGGGGAAAAGTAATTACTGTGACCAGCCTGGCCGACAGTGGGCCCGGGAGTTTGCGCGAAGCCTGTGAAACCGGCGGAGCCCGCACTGTGGTTTTCAATGTATCAGGAATCATCAGGCTTACATCACCCTTAATAATCAGAGCCCCTTATATTACGATTGCCGGGCAGACTGCTCCCGGCGACGGAGTATGTATTGCCGGAGAAACGGTATGGATCGATACCCACGATGTGATCATCCGCCATATGCGCTTCCGCAGAGGAGAAACCAACGTGGGAAGGCGCGATGATGCCATCGGGGGAAATCCCATAGGAAATATTATGATCGACCATGTGTCGGCAAGCTGGGGTCTCGATGAAAACATGTCGATCTACCGGCATAATTACAACGATGGCTCTGGCAATGGGAAACAGGAAAAACTGCCTACCGTGAATATAACCATTCAGAATTCGATATTTTCGGAAGCCCTGGATACCTGGAATCATTCCTTTGGAAGTACCCTCGGAGGCGAGAATTGTTCCTTTATGCGGAACCTGTGGGCCAACAACTGCGGGAGAAATCCCTCCATCGGGTGGAACGGGGTGTTTAATTTCGTTAATAACGTAATCTTTAACTGGATGCATCGTTCAATCGATGGGGGCGACTATACGGCCCTGTACAACATCATGAATAATTATTTCAAACCCGGTCCGGTGACCAATACGGAACGGCCCATCGGACACAGGATTCTGAAGCCTGAATCCCGGTTCGAACAATTCGGACAGCCTGTTTATGGCAAGTGTTATGTAGATGGTAACATTATGGAAGGCAATGAACGGGTGACTAAGGATAACTGGGACGGGGGAGTCCAGATTGAAGATCTGCCCAACACAGGCAAATTCAGGGATTATATCAAATGGAACCGGCCGTTTCCGATGCCGCATTTATCCATGATGGATGCAAATCAAGCGTATGAATTTGTCCTCGAAAATGCCGGTGCAATCTTCCCGCACCGCGATGCCGTAGACCAACGGATTGTCAGAGTGGTACGAACAGGGAACATCGAGTATGCCGAAAACGCCACAACCGAAGGGGTTCCTTCATTCAAACACCGCCGGTTGCCTCCCGATTCCTATAAAAAAGGAATCATCACAGACATCAATCAGGTAGGTGGTTATCCGGAATACAAAGGAGAACCCTGGGCCGATACCGATCAGGACGGAATGCCCGACAAATGGGAGATAAAATATGCCAGTCTGGGACTGGATCCGAAAAATCCGGCCGATGCAACCCTCGATTGCAATGGCGATGGATATACCAATATCGAAAAATATATCCACGGAATCAATCCCAAAAGAAAGGTGGACTGGAAGAACCTGGAGAATAATTTTGATACCCTGACAAAACAGGGAGGATTGTTTTAACCATGATCTGCATGAAAAGAACAGCCGTATTCGTATGGGGCCTGCTATTTGTTTGTAATCCTGTGCTAGCGCAGGAAAGTGCAGAAGAAGCCTATACGAGAGTCATAACCCAACGGGCTGACCGGATTGTTGATGCCATGGAATTTGCCGGCGGGGAAGAAAGAATAAATGTTCGTGATCTGATCGTTGATTTTTACCTGAATCTGAGTACAACGCACGACTCACGGGATGCTAAAATCGAAAAACTGAAAGGATTGAGTGGCGATTTTTCGGATGAAATAAGTGCATTGGAAAACGAAGCACGGAAGGATGTTACACAGATCCGGTTATCCTTTATAGCAGATCTCTCGGAGATTCTTTCCCGGGAACAGATCGATCAGGTGAAAGACGGCCTTACATACCAGATTGCCACCAATACGTACAACACGTATTGCGAAATGATTCCTTCCCTGAGCAACGAACAAAAATCCAGGATATGGAACTGGCTGGTGGAAGCCCGCGATTCAGCGATGGTAGGTGGTTCTTCAGAAGAAAAACACGGATGGTTCAGAAAATACAAGGGGAAAATTAATAACTTTCTATCACAGCAAGGATACAACCTGAAGGAAGAAGAAAGGAAATGGGCTGAAAGAAGAGAAAAGAAAAACTGATTCACGGATAATCATGATGTTATCCAAAAAATATTGTGTATTCATACCCTTTTTTATAAAAGGAATTATCCTCATAGGGTTACTGATCCATTCAGTTCATCTGTTCAGTCAGGAAAGGGATTTGCCCTCTGTATTCTGGAATGACGGGCAGTTAATTCGTAATCCCGACAGCCTGGGAAATGAGATTCCGGATTATTCCCATTGCGGGTACCGGTCATCCAACGAAGCCATTCCTTATGTTCCGGTGCGGGTTGTTGTTCCTTCAACCGGGGGGGATGCTACCAGCCTGATCCGGAATGCCATTGATTACCTGGCATCGCTTCCTGCAGATGAAAATGGATTCAGGGGAGCTATGCTGTTGAAAGAAGGGAACTATACCGTATCCGGAAGGATGACCATCTCTTCGGGAGGCATTGTAATCCGTGGTAGCGGGCGGAGTACCGTTCTCAGAGCGGGTGGAATAAACCGTGATCCCTTACTGACCTGTAAAGGGAAAGATGATCGTGTATTGGGGGATCCCATTCGGATTGCAAATGTGTACGTTCCGGTAAATTCCCACACAATACGGGTTGAGAATACAGATTCTTTTGAACCGGGTAACCGGGTTTATATCCACCGTCCATCCACCCAAGAGTGGATTCAGGAGGTAGATATGGAAGAATTTGGCGGGGAATCAGGATGGCTCGGCTGGAAGCCCGGAGAAAGAGATATATACTGGGACCGTAAAATTGAAAAAATCGAAGGCGATCAATTGTTTCTGGATGCGCCGATAACCAGCTCTCTTGATTCAGTCTATGGCGGGGGGTATGTCATTCCCTACACCTGGGAAGGGCGGATTTCCCATGTTGGAATAGAAAACCTGATTCTGGAGTCAGATGTTGATTCATCCCATCTTAGGGATGAGGATCATTGTTGGTTCGGGATAACCTTCGAGAATATCACCGATGCCTGGGTCAGGCAGGTTGAATTCCGGCATTTTGCCGGTTCGGCTGTAGCAGTCTATGAGAGTGCCGGCAGGGTTACGGTTGAAGATTGTATCTCCCGGGATCCGGTTTCGGAAATCGGAGGTCAACGGCGTCACACTTTTTTTACCATGGGACAGCAAACCCTGTTTCAGCGGTGTTATGCCGAAGGCGGGTATCACGATTTTGCTACCGGCTTTATGGCAGCTGGTCCGAATGCTTTTGTGCAGTGTGAATCTCATCTGCCTCACAGTTTTAGCGGTTCCATAGACAGCTGGGCTTCCGGTGTTTTATTTGACAGGGTTACGGTTGACGGACATGCCTTGTGTTTTTCTAACCGGGGACAGGACGGCCAGGGTGCCGGGTGGACGGCTGCTCATTCGATGTTCTGGCAGTGCTCAGCTGCCCGTATCGAATGCTTCCAGCCACCTACTGCTCAAAATTATGCCTATGGAGCCTGGGCTCAGTTTGCAGGTGACGGATTATGGTACGAAGCCAACAGCCATATAAAACCCCCAAGCCTTTTTTATGCCCAACTGGCTCAGCGACAAGGCACAAACCCATCGGAATATGAAGAGCAGATCATGCCCTGTTCGGAAGAGTCAACCAGCAGCCCGACCATCGATCAGGCAGTGGCACTCTCAAAAAAAGCCTTGAATCCTCCCGTGCTTCTGAAGGATTATATTGCCGGTGCTGCATTGCGGAATCCGATTCCTGTGGATCCGGGGAATGCTGTTTTGGCTGTTGAGGTGCCGGTAAAACGTAAAGTTCCCAGGGCGCCGGTGATTCCCTTATCGATCCGGAATGGCTGGCTGGTCCGGCAGGAAAAGATAGTGACCGGAGACCGGATGAATGTTCCCTGGTGGCGCGGCGATGCACGCCCTTTTGAAGCAAAAAAAGCCGTTCCGGCCATTACCCGCTTTGTGCCCGGAAGAACAGGCAACGGATATACCGATGACCTCCGGAAAGTGGTCACCTACATGGAGGAAAAGAACATCCTTGCGGTGGATCATAATTATGGCCTCTGGTACGATCGCAGGCGCGATGACCATGAACGGGTACGCAGAATGAACGGCGACGTGTGGCCTCCTTTTTATGAGCAACCCTTTGCACGCAGTGGCATTGGACTGGCATGGGACGGACTCAGTAAATACGACCTGTTTCGCTATAACCCCTGGTACTGGAACCGACTGGCCCGGTTTGTCCTGCTCGCTGAAGAGAAAGGGAAAATATTAATCCATCAGAATTACTTCCAGCACAACATCCTGGAAGCCGGAGCCCACTGGGCTGATTTCCCCTGGAGACCAGCCAATAATATCAATAGGACAGGATTCCCGGAGCCTCCGCCCTATGCCGGCGATAAACGGATTTATATGGCAGAACAATTTTACGATATCACCCATCCGGTGCGCAGGGAGATCCACAGAATGTACATTCGTCAATGCCTCGATAATTTTCGTGGAAGATCCAATGTGATCCAGAGCATCAGCGCGGAATATACCGGTCCGTTGCATTTCATGGAATTCTGGCTGGATGTGATTGCTGAATGGGAACAGGAGACAGGCAACCATGTTCTGGTGTCGCTGAGTGCTACCAAAGATGTTCAGGATGCCATTCTTCAGGATCCCGTAAGAGCAGAGGGTGTGGATATCATTGATATTCGTTACTGGGCCTACCGGGCTGATGGCTCCCTGTATGCACCTCCCGGGGACAAACAACTGGCCCCCCGCCAACATGCCCGGAAAACAGATCCCGGAAAGCGATCGTTCGAACAAATCTACCGGGCAGTTAGGGAATACAGGGATCAATATCCCGGGAAAGCAGTGATCTTTTCAGAAGGGAATTATACCCATTTCGGATGGGCTGTTTTTATGGCGGGAGGCTCCATGCCATCCATTCAGGCTAAACTGCCGGATAAGTTCCTGAAGGCTGCAACCGGAATGAAACCCGTAAACCGGAAAAATCCCGGGAAAGAGGTATACACCCTGGAAAACAAAGGCCAGAGCATGATTCTCTACAGCCGTTCAAACAAAACCATAGAACTGGATCTCTCACTCTATACCGGTGAATTCAGGTTGGTTTATATGGATCCACTGACGGGAATGCAGATGAGAGAAACCACGGAAATGAGAGGAGGGACCAAACAGAAAATTGAGTTGCCTTCAGGAAAAGATGTGGTACTATGGATCGCTGAAAAATATGAGTAATTCAACCCGGCGGCAACACCCCGGGGAAACGTAAAATTAAACAATAGTGACGAATGAAACCTTGGATCTTATTTTTGTTGTTACTGGTTGTTTTTTCCTGTTCAGAAAGAGTTGAAAATGGAAAGCAGCTGCCCCTTTTAAAGGTATCCCCGAACGGGCGTTTCTTAATGGATGAGAGCGGTGATCCCTTTTTCTGGTTGGGAGATACCGGCTGGTTGCTATTCTCAAAGCTTACGCGTGAAGAGGCTCAAACCTATTTGTCAAACCGGTCTGAGAAAGGGTTTAATGTGGTTCAGGTGATGGTTTTGCATACCCTGGGCGTCTGCAATGTATACGGTGATTCGGCCCTGGTTAATCAGGATGTATCCCAACCGTTAACTACGCAGGGTCGTTCGTATGAAAGCCCTGAAGAATACGATTACTGGGATCATATGGATTACATAATCGATCAGGCTGCAGATCATGGTATCTATATGGCGTTGGTTCCTGTGTGGGGATCGAATGTAAAGGCCGGAGGGGTAAGCAGGGAACAAGCCGGGGAGTATGCTGCCTGGCTGGCTAAGCGCTATGCGGAAAAACCAAATATCATCTGGTTAAACGGAGGAGATACCAAAGGCAGTGACTCAACGGCGATCTGGAACATTATGGGGTGTCGCATACGTGAAAACGCACCCAATCACCTCATTACCTTTCATCCTTTTGGACGGATGAAATCGTCGATGTGGTTTCATAACGCCCCGTGGCTCGATTTCAATATGTTCCAGTCGGGACACCGGCGCTACGACCAGGACGATACGGAACTGGGGTATGGGCAGGATAACTGGAAATATGTACGGGATGATTACGCTTTAACACCGGTCAAACCAACCATCGACGGGGAACCATCTTACGAAGGGATTCCCCAGGGATTGCACGATCCATCCCAGCCGTACTGGAACGAGGATGATGTCAGACGTTATGCCTGGTGGTCCGTGTTTGCCGGAGCGTTCGGTTTTACCTATGGGAACAATGCGGTCATGCAGATGCATAAACCCGGCGATCCCAACCCGGCTTACGGAGTGAAAAACTACTGGTTCGAAGCCATAAACGATCCCGGGGCCGGTCAGCTGATTTACCTGAAAAATCTGATGCTCTCAAAGCCTTTCTTTGAACGCATCCCGGATCCGTCGCTGATCGCTTCCGGACAGGGCGAGAAATATGATTATCAGATAGCTACCCGGGGCAAAGCGTATGCTTTTGTATATACATTCAATGGCCGTGAAATGAATATTCAATTGGGAATCCTTGAAGGAGAGCAAATAAAAGCTTCATGGTTCAACCCACGAAACGGAGAATATACCCCGATAGGGACATTTGAAAACTCAGGGACTATACAATTCAATCCTCCCGGTGAGGTGGAGGATGGGAACGACTGGATATTGGTAATCCGTAATAAATAGTATATGATTTCAACCTCACCCTTCTGCGACGTAGGAGCAGTCCCGATTTATCGGGAAACCGCAACCCTATCTTTATGCGATAGAATAATGATTCCGAAGAACTTCAAATGAACCAACCGTTATGATCAAAAAAAATAGATGCTACTTCCTGATACTCTTTTTTCTGTTTCTCTCATGCAAGCAGGAAGAGGTATATTTGTTCAGTACGTTTCGTGAGCCTGCCGATGAAGGATTGTATCTGGCCTACAGTTACGATGGCTATCACTGGGAGGATCTGGGAGGTCCCTGGCTGGTACCCGCTGTTGGCAAGCAACAAGTGATGCGGGATCCTTCGGTGGTGAAAGGTCCGGATGGGATTTTTCACATGGTGTGGACCTCTTCATGGCAGGGGGACCTGGGCTTTGGGTATGCCCATTCCAGGGATTTGATCCACTGGTCGGAACAAAAATTTATTCCGGTGATGGATTTCGATACCTCAACCGTGAATGTCTGGGCTCCGGAATTGTTCTATGACGACGAAAAGGAGGAATATTGGATCATCTGGGCCTCGACCATTCCCTTTAAATTTGAAAAAGGAAAGGAAGAAGAGAGGAACAACCACCGGATGTATTACACAAAAACCAAAGATTTTCAAACGTTTACGGAAACAGAACTTTATATCGATCCCGGATTTAGCATCATTGATGCGGTGATCGTGAAAAGAGGAAAAGAGGATTATGTGCTGGTTTTGAAAGACAACACCCGTCCGGAACGGAACCTGAAAGTGGCTTTCGGGACATCCCCCAAAGGACCGTGGAAGGATATTTCAGAACCTTTTACGGATCATTTTACCGAAGGCCCTACGGTGTTAAACCTGGGAAAGGAATGGTTGATTTACTATGATGCATATCGCGACAAGCAATACAGGGCCGTTAAAACTACCGATTTTAAAACCTTTACGGATATTTCCGGGGAAGTCATTTTCCCGGAGGGACATAAACATGGAACGGTCTTCAGAGCAAAGACCCCGATATTGGAACAATTAAGGATGAATTCAAAAGCCAACTAGATTTTATGAGCAGGATCGTTAAGACACTGATTTTTTTCTTTTTATTTCTTATTTATGGAAATGTGTATAGCGAAGATACGGTACGATATACCGGTCGAACGCTGGCAACCATTGATTATCACCACGGGCAACTTCCGTTGGCTATGGGAGTTCACAACATCCAGGTGATGCGGGCAAACCGCGAGTTGCCTGAAACAGCCGATGGTTTGGGGTATACCTACAACCATGCTCCGATGCTGGCTTACTGGAACGGCCGTTTTTACCTGGAATACCTAAACAATGAGGTGGGGGAGCACATTCCTCCGGGGCAAACGATGCTGGTTACTTCGGAAGATGGATACCACTGGTCCTTTCCGGAAGCGGTGTTTCCAACCTACCGGATTCCGGATGGTACTACCAAGGAAGGGCAGGAAGGAATTGCAAAGGATCTGGATGCCGTGATGCACCAACGCATGGGATTTTATGTTTCCGGGGATAACCGGTTGCTCTGCCTGGCTTATTACGGCATTTCCTTCAACAGCCACGACAGTCCGAATGATGGCAAAGGGATCGGAAGGGTGGTCCGCGAAATATACCAAGACGGATCATTGGGTCCCATTTATTTTATCCGGTATAACTCCGGGTGGAATGAGAAAAATACCGACTACCCTTTTTATACGAAAGGCAACGACAAAGGATTTATTGCGGCCTGCGATGAATTGCTTTCGAATCCGTTGATGATGCAGCAGTGGGTGGAAGAAGCCGACCGGGATGATCCTTTGATTCCCTTGAAAAAGCAATACAAAGCGTTGAGTTTTTACCATCTTCCCAACGGCAGGGTGGTGGGCTTATGGAAGCATGCCCTCACAGCCACCAGCAGCGATGAGGGAAAAACATGGACTCAGCCATCCAGAGCCCCGGGATTTGTGAATGCCAATGCAAAAATCTGGGGACAACAAACCTCCGATGGAAAGTATGCAACTGTATACAATCCTTCGGAATTTCGCTGGCCCCTGGCCCTGTCGGTGAGCTATGACGGATTGGATTATCATAACCTGTTGCTGGTAAACGGCGAGATCACCACCATGCGGTACGGGGGGAACTATAAATCCTATGGACCCCAGTATGTGCGGGGAATCCTTGAAGGCAACGGAATACCCCCTGACGGAAACCTGTGGGTAACCTACAGCATGAACAAGGAAGATATATGGGTGGCTCGCATTCCGGTGCCCATCACCGGTGAAGAGGTACATCCGGTAAAGGAATGTTTCAATCAGATGGATCCGGGATCCGAACTGAACCATTGGAATATCTACAGTCCCCTATGGGCTCCGGTAAAAATCGAAGATCAGAAAGAACAACGCTGGTTGTCGTTGCGCGATAAAGATGAATTTGATTACGCCAAAGCAACCCGATTGTTCCCGTCAACAACAAAAGCTGATGTGGAATTTATTCTGAAAGCCGGACAAAACGATACGGGAGTGTTGCATATTGAACTACAGGATAGAAAGAATACCCCTGCTATCCGACTGATTTTTGACAACGATGGATTGATAAAATACAAGTCCGGCTACCGGGTAAATAATCTGAGGTCCTACAAAGCAGGAGAGGAATACAGTATACGGATTGTAGCCACTTCCTCAAACCGTTTTTACGATGTATATCTGAACGATGAAAAAGTACTGACCCGTCTTTTTTTTGCGCCCGTACATGCATTGGATAAAATTGTGTTCCGCACCGGTGAAGTACGCCGGTTTCCGCATGGGGATACCCCCACGGACCAGGATTTCGACGTGCCCCAAACCGGTCATCCGGTACCGGAAGCAGCTTTCTTTATTAAAAGCCTGCGTACCTGCGGGAACGAAAAAACCAGTGCTGTGCTGGACGTGAACCATTTTAAACCGTATGTCGATTATTTTAACCGTATGGAAGATGAAAACATCGTTCAGGCGATACCCAACGTAGAGGCCTGGGAATGGATGAAAAAGAACATTCCCCTGTTTGAATGCCCGCAGGATAATTTTGAGGAGATGTATTATTACCGGTGGTGGACACTCCGGAAGCACATCAAGGAGACTCCGGTTGGATTGGCGATGACGGAATTTCTGGTACCTCGTTCCTATGCCGATCGATACAATCTCATTTCCTGTGCCCTGGGCCATCATGTGTATGAATCGCGTTGGTTGCACGATCCGAAGTATGTCCGGGAGAATCTCCTGGTATGGTATCGTGGAAACAACGGTAACCCTATGGAGAAGCTTCATTCGTTCAGCAGCTGGACTGCCGATGCAGTCTATGGATACTATATGGCTACCAGGGATACCGGCTTTGTTGTGGATTTATTGCCTGACCTTGAGCAGGATTACCGGCATTGGGAAGCCGGACGGAGAAACCCGGACGGAATGTTCTGGCAGTACGATGTCAGGGACGGCATGGAAGAACAGATCAGTGGAGGCCGGCATGTACGCAATATCCGGCCTACCATAAACAGCTATATGTACGGGAATGCCAGGGCCCTGGGTGAAATAGCCGAAATAGCCGGTGCTCAGGAGTTGGCTGAAAAGTATGCTGCCAAAGCCGATACCTTACAGGCATTGGTTCAGGAGAACCTATGGAATCCTGAAAGTCACTTTTTTGAAACCCTTCGGGAAGAGGGAGGATTTGCTCAGGTTCGCGAACAGATTGGCTATCTTCCCTGGTATTTTCATCTTCCCGAACCGGGATATGAACAAGCCTGGGAACAGATTGTCGATCCGGAGGGATTTCTGGCTCCTTTTGGACTTACGACCGCGGAACGACGTCATCCTGATTTCCGAACCCACGGATGTTGCCAGTGCGAATGGGATGGGGCCGTATGGCCGTTTGCTACATCCCAGACCCTGACCGCTATGGCTAACCTGTTGAACGGGTATGAACAACATGCAGTCAGCGATTCCGTGTATTTTAATCTGCTGGAAACCTATGTGGAATCCCAATATTACCGGGGAAGACCCTACATTGGGGAGTACCTCGATGAATCAACAGGATACTGGCTGAAAGGAGATCAGGAACGAAGCAGGTATTACAACCACTCAACATTTAACGATCTGATTATTACCGGTCTGGTAGGATTGCGCCCACAAGCTGACAACCGCCTGGTAGTGAATCCCTTGCTTCCGGAAGACCAGTGGAATTGGTTTTGCCTGGATAGGATCCCGTATCATGGAAAAACAGTAACCATCATCTGGGATAAAACAGGGGAGAAATATTACAAAGGCAAGGGATTGACCATTTTGGTGGATGGAAAAAGAATAGGCAATTCCGCAAACCTGGAAAAAATGGAGGTGAGTTTTTAAATCTGGGAAAATCCTCTTGTTGAGGGTCAGAGAGGGCTGAAATAATCCGGGCTTTTAGCTCGAAGAACGAACGAAACGAATAAATATGCGGCACATAAGACAACGTAATTTTAACTTAATGGCAAAATCGTAGTTAATCAAACAGGCAATAAACGGTTAAAAAGGACAATGGAACCCATTTTATTGAAAGGATGCAACCAAAAAACCCCACGAAGTGGCAGTTTAATTCAGTCCGGGGCAACACCCCGGGGAAATAAAACAGTTAATAAACCTCCGCCCTGAAAAGGCAGGTTAATTTAAACGAAATCGGGATCAGGGAATAGAATGATTCACTCTTCTCCCGCTGCACGGAATCTCCTCAAATAGGGGAGAATGGTTGGAATTGTTTTATAATTTAGAAAAATATTTTTGAGAACAGACAATTTTAAAAAGATGAAACATCTGAAAAGTATCTTTCCGGTTATGGCCTCTTTATGTATTTCCCTGGTGATCCTCAGCTGTTCACAGCAAAGCGATTTTACGTCCGGGATTTTGGTGGATGAATTTGTTTTTACGGAGGCACCTTATCCGTCATGTCATGCAGCCACAATTGCCGAGACGCCTGAAGGGCTTGTAGCAGCGTGGTTTGGGGGTACGCGTGAACGGCATCCTGATGTAGGCATCTGGGTAAGCCGTTTTTCCGGGGGTCAATGGACTCCCTCTGTGGAGGTCGCCAATGGAGTCCAAAGTGACACCCTGCGTTATCCCACGTGGAATCCGGTTCTTTATCAGGTTCCCGGCGGCGACTTGCTGTTGTTTTACAAAGTGGGGCCTTCACCTTCCACCTGGTGGGGCATGCTGATCCGTTCCGGAGACCATGGACATACCTGGTCGACTCCGGAAGCCCTTCCCGGGGGATATATCGGGCCGGTGAAAAACAAGCCGGTTCTTCTGGAAAACGGAACCTTGCTGTGCGGATCAAGCCGCGAAGGGAACGGCTGGCGCCTGCATTTTGAGATGACCCGGGACTTCGGGAAAACCTGGGAAACAACTGGCGAAATCAACGATGGCAAAATATACAACGCCATTCAACCGGCGATACTGATTCATGAGGATGGAAGCCTGCAATCGCTGAGCCGAACAAGGAATGCGGTGATCGGAACCAACCGGTCATTCGATAACGGAAAAACGTGGACTCTCATGCAGCCTTCCGGATTGCCCAATAACAACTCGGGAATAGACGCAGTGACGTTGAAAGACGGTAGGCACCTGGTGGTCTATAACCACGTGAAAACACCCGTTAATGCACCCAAAGGTTACCGGACACCCCTGAATGTAGCTATTTCAGAAGACGGTGTAAACTGGGAGGCTGCTCTCATCCTTGAAGATTCGGAAATCAGCCAGTATTCATATCCCTCTGTGATTCAAACCTCCGATGGATTGATTCACGTGGTATACACCTGGCGCAGGGAACGAATAAAACATGCGGTGATCGATCCGGCAAAATTGAGAACATCAAAAATTATTCATGAAAAATGGCCTGGGAACGAAGGGGGAATATGAAGAATTTGGTATTTATAGTAGCATTCGTATGGATGAGTTTTCCGGGTTCAGCCCAGAATTCGGATAACAACTACCAACGTCCCCTAAGCGATGTGCTGCGGGATATAGAGCAAAAGTACGAAGTAAAACTACGTATTTCAGGAACAAGCATCGAAGGACTTGTACTGGATTATGCAGATTGGCGTTTTCGTCCCGGTGTGGAAGAAACCTTAACGAATGTTCTGGCTCCCTTTGATCTGGTTTATTTACCGGATGGAGCTCCGGGGAAATTTAAAATTGAAGGCTATCGGTACCATTTGCGTTCCGTAGAGGATGCCAGGGCGATGCTTGATTTTCTTGCTATGAAGTACGACAATAGAGCCCGGTGGCAGGTAAGGCGCAACAGGTTGAAGTCGTGTGTTAAGGAAGCAATACGTCTGGAGCGGTTGCCTGTCGCGCCGGGATCAATGCCTCTTTTATCGGCAGAGCGTAAAATGGATGGGTATACGGTTCAGAACATAGGTCTGGAGGTTTTGCCGGGGTTTTATGTAGCCGGCTCTGTGTATCGTCCTTCAGAAATCAGGGGGAAGATTCCTGTGGTTTTATGTCCCAACGGTCATTTCAGTGACGGTCGCTACAACAAGGATGTGCAGCTGCGTTGTGCAGGGTTGGCCCGTATGGGGGCTGTTGCTGTGAATTACGACCTTTTTGGCTGGGGGGAGTCGGCTTTGCAGATTGCCCCGGAGAAACACCGCACGAGTCTGGCCAATACCATGCAGGCTCTCAACAGTATCCGCATGCTTGATTATTTGCTTTCGTTTGGTTATGCGGATTCTTCCCGGGTAGGCATTACCGGCGGTTCGGGTGGGGGAAGCCATACCATCCTTTTGTCGGCCATCGATGAACGCATTGATGTGAGCGTGCCTACGGTGATGATGTCAGCTGTTCATTACGGGGGGTGCCCCTGTGAGAGCGGCAACCCCATTCATTTGTGCGGTGACGGGACCAACAATGTGGAGCTGGCTGCTTTGTTTGCCCCGAAACCTCAGCTGGTGATCTCTGACGGGGGCGACTGGACAGCCCATGTCCCGGATCTGGAGTTTCCCTTCCTGAAACGGATTTATGATTTTTACGACGAAGGCATGGTGGAAAATGCCCATTTTCCTGAAGAAGGACATGATTACGGTCCGTCGAAACGCACAGCCATGTACCGTTTTATGGCAAATCATCTGGGACTTGATGCCTCAAAAGTGTTTGATAACGAGGGAAATCTCGATGAATCGGCCCTAACCGTTGAGGAAGCAGATGCCATGAAAATTTTCGGTAGCCAGGGGGAAAAGCTACCTGCGAAGGCCGTGAAAGGATTTGATAAGCTGAAGGCTCTTTTCTTCAGGGAGACAGGGAAACCCTGTCCCTCCGGGGAATACAAGATTGCTGTTTGTGACTGGATGATCCTGAAGCGGCAGAAGTTGGGTGCCTTTGAGCGGGCCAGAGAAATAGGAGCCGATGGCCTCGAACTTGACATGGGAGGGTTGGGAGACCGTCCGACCTTCGATAACAAATTGCTGAACCCCGTGCAGCGGAAAAAATTCCTGGAAGCATCCGAAGAAACAGGCGTTGAAATAGCATCCATAGCCATGTCGGGATTTTATGCTCAGGATTTTGCATCCCGCGAAACCCTGCCCCGGATGATGGATGATTGCATCAATACGATGCTTCTGGTGGGAGCCAAAGTGGCCTTTCTTCCTCTGGGTGTTCAGGGAGACCTGGTGAAATATCCGGAAAAAAGAGCCGCCATCGTGGAACGGTTAAAAATGGCCGGCGCAAAGGCCGAAGCTGCTGGTGTAGTGATCGGAATTGAAACGTCACTGGACGCAGCCGCTGAAGTGAAGCTGCTGGAAGAAATAGGCTCCCCGGCCATAAAGATCTATTTCAATTTTCAAAATCCCCTGGAAGCAGGAAGGGATTTATACGAAGAATTGAAAATACTGGGGAAAGACCGCATATGCCAGATCCACGCCACCGATACCGACGGAGTGTGGCTTGAGAACAACCCACGGATTGATATGCAGAAAGTGAAAGAAACCCTCGATGAGATGGGATGGTCGGGGTGGCTGGTGATCGAACGCTCACGCAATGCATCCAATACCCGCGATGTGGTGGGGAATTACGGTGCCAATACGCGGTTCTTACAATCGGTTTTTCAGAAAAAATAATACATCTAACATCACCATGAGAAATCTGATTTTATTGCTTCTTTTTTGTTGGGTTTTCCCGGTTTCAGCGGTGGATATCTGGGTTTCACCCAGGGGGAATGATAACAATCCGGGAACCAGGGAGCAACCCATGGCTACCCTTCTGATGGCTCAACGCAAAGCGCGTGAACTAAGAAGGTTAAATGATCCGTCTGTCGAAACGGGTGTTTCAATTATCCTGAAAGACGGTACCTATTCTTTGGAGGAACCTTTGTTTTTCAGGCCCGAGGATTCGGGAACGGATGAATGTCCTACGGTTATCAAGGCAGCCCCCGGGGCCCAACCGGTGCTGAGCGGAGGCATACCCGTGACCGGCTGGAGAAAAGCAAAAAACATCAAAGGCTTGCCGGAAGCAGCCCGGGGAAAAGTGTGGGAAGCTGATGCCCCCCGCAAAGGGGGTAGATTGGTGGAATTCCGGCAACTCCGGGTAAACGGGAAAAAAGCGGTCCGGGCTTCAACAGAAGACGAAGGATCGCTCAACCGGATTTTATCGGTAGATAAAGAAAACGAATCCTTTTGGATCCCTGCACCCGATTTCCCAACGGATGAAATCAGGCAACTTGAGTTTGTCATCCATCAGTGGTGGGCGATTGCTGTTTTGCGCGTGAAAGATATCAGGAAGGAAGGCGACAGTGCCTGCATCACCTTTTGTCAGCCTGAAAGCCGCATTGAATTTGAACATCCCTGGCCGGCTCCCTATATCGACAAAGAGAATAATCAGAATGGCAATTCGGCATTTTTCTTTGTCAATGCCCTTGCCTTGCTGAATCACCCCGGAGAGTGGTTTGAAGATCTGGAAACAGGGAAAGTTTTTTACTGGCCCCGTGAAGGGGAAGATATGGCAACGGCTGATGTGGTGGTGCCTTTTTTGGAGACCCTTATCCGCATCGGGGGGACCTCCGATTTTCCGGTTTCGCACATTCGTTTTGAAGGAATTCGTTTTGAGCATTCCACCTGGCTACGGCCTTCCCGGAAGGGGCACGTACCTTTGCAGGCCGGTTTTTACATCCTGGATGCCTACAAACTCAACATCCCGGGAACGCCCGACAAAGCTAGTCTTGAGAACCAGGTATGGTGTGGCAGGCAACCTGCCGGCGTAACCGTTACCGGCGCGTCGAACATTGTTTTTGAACGATGCAGGTTCAGCCACATGGCTGCCACTGGTCTTGATTTCATTGCCGGGGCACATCATTGTACCGTCATGGGTTGCGTGATCAAAGATATCGGAGGAACCGGAATTCAGGGAGGATTCTTCGGAAACAGGGCTTTTGAAGCTCATCTGCCGTATAATCCTTCCGATGAACGGCAGGTTTGTCACCATCTGAAACTATCCAATAACCTCATTACAGATTGTACCAACGAGGACTGGGGATGCGTCGGGATCAGTATCGGCTATGCCCATGATGTCTCCATTGAACACAACGAAGTAAGCCATCTTAATTATTCCGGGATCTGTGTGGGATGGGGATGGACTCCCTCCATAACATGCCTGAAAAACAACCGGATTCATGCCAATCACATTCATCATTTTGCCAAAAACATGTACGATGTAGGGGGTGTGTACATGCTCTCACCTCAGCCCAATACCGAAATCAGCAACAATTGCATTCACCACCTGGAAAAGGCTCCCTATGCCCATATCCCGGACCATTATCAATACATCTACCTGGATGAACGGTCGTCGTATATCCGGGTGATCAACAACTGGACCGAAAAGGAGAAATTCTTTTCCAACACACCGGGACCTGGAAATGAATGGGAAAACAACGGACCCCAGGTTTCGGATGAAATAAAAAAGGCGGCCGGCATACAGCCGATATTTCAGGATATCAAAGCGTTATGAAGCTACCGATGCTTGACTTAATGGTCTTTCTGACTTATATGACAGGCATTGTTGTTTTCGGCAGCCTGTTTTATTTTAAGAACCGCGATTCGGAGCAGTTTACCTCCGGGGGAGGGAAGTTGCCTGCATGGGTTGTGGGTATGTCGATATTTGCCACTTTTGTGAGCAGCATCAGCTTTCTGGCTCTTCCGGGGAAGGCGTATCAATCCGACTGGAATGCCTATGTCTTCAGCCTGTCTATTCCCATCGCCTCTGTTCTGGCCGTTAAATTTTTTATTCCTCTGTACCGGGGCATTGGCAGTATTTCGGCCTATCATTATCTTGAAACCCGGTTTGGTGTGTGGGCGCGTGTGTATGCTTCCCTTTGTTATATTCTGACTCAGCTAATGCGTGTCGGATCCATCCTGTATCTGATGGCCCTGCCGCTGCATGCCCTTTTTGGGTGGAGTATACCCCTGATCATTGCGGTCACCGGGATGTGCGTCATTGTCTATTCCATGTTAGGTGGCATTAAGGCGGTGGTCTGGACCGATGCCATTCAGGGGATCATTCTCATTGGGGGTGCTTTGTTGTGTGCCGGGATCCTGATTTTTTCCATGCCGGAAGGCCCCGGGCAGTTCCTTGAGATAGCCCGTCAAAATCATAAGTTCAGTCTGGGAGATTTCGGACCAGGTATCTCGGAATCTACTTTCTGGGTAATGCTCGTCTATGGATTGTTTATTAACCTTCAGAATTATGGAATCGATCAGAATTATGTGCAACGGTACATGACCACCCAATCGGACCGCGGAGCCAAAGGCTCGGCCCTTTTCGGATCCCTCTTATACGTTCCGGTTTCGTTGTTGTTTTTTGTGATAGGTACTGCTTTATTCGCTTATTATCAGGCTAACCCGGGATTGTTGCCTTCTGAGTTGCAGGATCTTTCTGCCGGGGATCGCATCTTCCCGTTTTTTATTGTAAACGGATTACCCAAAGGGTTGACCGGTTTGTTGATTGCGTCGGTCTTTGCCGCCGGGATGAGTACGGTGTCAACCAGCGTGAACGGCACGGCAACTATTATCCTGAACGATTATTACAGGCGATGGTTCGGGAAAAACAGCTCAGACCGGAAAGCTATGGGTGTTTTGTATGGTTCGTCGTTGTTATTTGGCTTGCTGGGTATCCTTATTGCCCTGGCGATGATCAAAGTCAAGAGCGCCCTGGATGCCTGGTGGATGCTGGCTTCCATCTTTAGCGGAGGCATGCTGGGACTGTTCCTGCTAGGCTACATGGCGAAAAAGGCAAAACGTGTTGGAGCCATGATTGGAGTGGCTGCCGGCGTGCTGGTGATCTTCTGGATGAGCCTGTCACCCCTGTATTTTAACGAAGGGGCCTGGGTACAATTCCGCAGCCCGTTTCATGCAAACCTCACCATCGTCATCGGAACCACCGTGATCTTCCTGGTGGGGTTCCTGGCATCCAAAGGTATGCATCGAAAGAAATCCCAACGTTAGTAACTGCAAAAAGGATTTCGCTGGAAGTCGGAGGACAAGCGAAGCCCATGCTTGCCACCGATGTTTATCTTGCCAGGGGGATCCAGACGCTCATTTCGGAGAGACCCCGGTTATCCCAGGCATAATAGGGGATTAACCGGATGGGGATTGGTTCAGGCTTCTCTGGGGAGATTTCCCTGTAGAGTCTCTTCTCCCAATTTCGTGTTTTTTGCTTCCATAGTTCACCCTCCAGGGCGATCAACGCTGAATGACCGATCTTTGTTTTTACCGGTTTGAGGTGTACATCATCCGGAATCATGAAATCAAAAATCCGTGTTTCTTTGGGTATATCTGTTGACTCGAGGCAGTAGACCACCGGGCCGCGTTTTACGGCTACCTGGTTCCGGGTTTCTTCAATCAGCGGATGGGCTTCCACCAGTTTTGGCTCCATGGAAAACCGGATCTCAATGACATCGCCTTCTGCCCATTTGTTTTTTAATTCAAAATATTCTCCCGGTTCAATGTCATCGTTTACCGCCTTGCCATTGTGTTTTATGGTTGTTTGATCTGCCCATTGCGGGATACGCAGGAAAAGGCTGAAATCATCCGGCAGGTTCTTCACGGTAATTTTTATTTTGCCCTCCCAGGGATAATCTGTTTCCTGGGTCAGGCATACCGGCTTCCCGTCTGCCCGGGTCGTATTCAGTCTGTTTCCCCCATAGAGATGTATCCAGAGTCCTTCATCGGAGACGGAATAGATGTAGTGCTGAATTTCGGCTATGGTCCGGATGGTGTTGGGAGGACAGCAGTTGCAGTAGCTGATATAGGGTTCGCGGTGTTTTGACCAGCGGAGGCTGTCGCTGATGCCCCTGACTGAAGCCAGGGGGTTGGTGTAAAAATAACTTTTCCCGTCGAGGCTGACTCCGGCCAGCAGGCTGTTGTAGAGTATGGTTTCCATAACTTCGGCATAGTCTGGATCTCCTGTAATCTGAAGCATCCGCCAGTTCCACAACAGATTCCCTATATTGGCACACGATTCATTATGCGCTGTGATATTCGGCAGCTCATAATCGCGGCCATACGCTTGATGCACCTGCTGGATGAATTCCGGGGTATAGGACGTGCCGTTGGGTGATACGCCATCGTACAGGGCTCCGCACCCTCCGGTGATGTACATTTTGTGTTCGGTCACGTCGTGCCAGATTTTTTGTAAAGCCGTCAGCAACGAATCGTCACCGGTTTCGGCATAGACATCGGCAGCCCCGGCATACAGGTAATTGGCCCGCACTGCATGCCCCACAGCGTTGGTTTGTTGCTTGAAAGGAATCCGATCCTGGTTGTGGTCCGTACCCTCTTTCACCATACTTCGGATCTCGATCAGCCCTTTTGCCAGTTCGAGGTACCGGGAATCCCGGGTCGTCCGGTACATCTCCACAACTCCCATGTAATGGGAAGGACAGATGGCATTCTGTGCCAGTTCGTAAGGGTTTCGTTGATAAAATGCGTAAAGAAAATCAGTGGCTTTGATGGCAACATCCAGCAGCGACCGTTTGCCTGTCGTTCGGTAATGCAGGCAGGCAGCGGTCATCAGATGCCCCAGATTGTAGGTTTCAAAATCAAGCCGTTCGACAAATGCGTGTTTCTTATCCGGCTCATTGCGTTCTTGTATGAGGACCGGGGTGTGGATGTACCCATCCCTGCGTTGGGCTTTCGCGATGACATCGATGATACGATCGATCTCTGCTCCGGTTTTTTGATCTCCGGTTGCAGCGTAAGCCATTATTCCGGCTTCGAGTATTTTGTAAAAGTCGCCGTCATGAAAGGGCGGCCCCTCATGCCTTCCGGTATCCAGACCGGCTGCAATTTCAAAATTCTTAAATGCATGGCTGATGGAATCATTCAGGTAACATCCCATCATGTGAGGGATCATGGAGGTTCTACAGACGTCAAAACGTTCGGCCCAGAACCCGTTGGTCCATTGTACATCGCCGATGTTGATGCTTCTTAACCGGGCATAAGGACTGTTCCCGGTGTGGGTCAGGGCTCTTTCCTGGGCTCCGGTGTGCCCGGATATCAGAAATAAAAACAGGATCATCAAAGCGATTGAGCCTGGAATGTTCTGAAAAGGTCTCATCGTATTATTCTTATTCGGTATTTTTCTTCTAAAATAAACCATTCCTTGTTTATTCTTTTAAGCTGCCCTTTCAGGGCGGGGTTTTTAACTGTCTTGTAACCCCGGGGCGCTGCCCCGGGTTGAATGACGCCCCTATAGCTTCGCCCTGAAAGGGCAGGTTAATCCGTCTTTCCATGTAGGCTTACAGTTCTTGTTTTTCCTGAATGCGGATCATGCGTAAATGAAATCCTGTCTCATATCAATTAAATTTCAAAGGACTTTCAAAAACATACCTTCCCGAACCGGCTTCAACAACAATGAACCTGTCGTTTGATTCCATAATTTTTAATCCCTCCGTATTTTCAAGTGTTTCTCCTGATTCGGTAATTTCTGTTTTGTTTGCCGAAGGAATGTAAAGGATGGCTTTTGTATTGGCCGGAACGGTAATTTCCATCGTTAATTTTTTTTCTTTTCGTTCCCATGAGGATTGTATCTCCCCGTAGGGCGATTGGTAGGCGGTTTTTACCCAAGTCAGTTTGTCCGTGATTTCGGGTTTAACAAGGAATTTTTTATAACCCGGGTTATCCGGGCAGGTCTGAATGCCTGCCACTTTTGTATAGAGCCAGTTGCCGATGGCTCCGTAGGCATAATGGTTGAATGAATTCATGCCGGCATCCTGAAATGATCCGTCGGGGCGGATCCCGTCCCAGCGTTCCCAGATGGTGGTAGCTCCCATGGTTATCGGATAGAGCCACGACGGATATCTGGTATTGAGAAGCAGTTGGTAAGCCAGTTCCGGGAAGCCGGCATCGGTGAGGGCATCACAGATCAGGGGGGTTCCCAGGAATCCGGTGGTAATATGCTGAAAATGATGTACATCGTTGGCCAGTCTGCGGGCTGCGGTTTCGAACAAATCTTCGGGAATCAGCCCAAAATGAAGGGCCATCGCATACGCGGTTTGGGTTCCGGAAACCAGTCTCCCGTTGGGCGTGATGAATTCTTTACGGAAGGCCTCTTTAATGGCAGGCAGAAGAGCCCTGTAGCGTTGTTCATCGTTGAGATGCCCCAGGAGGGCTGCTGTTTTTTGCATCAGCCGGGTGGAATAGTAGAAATAGGCTGTGGCGATCAGGTCTTTTGCGGTGTGGGCCCCGGCGTAGCCGTAATCCGGAGCGTTGTAGAGGTAGCTTGAATATTCCGCAAACGATAGCCAATCGCCAAAGTGAAACCCGCTGCGAAAAAGGCAGCTTTTGCCGGCTTCCCGGATCATGTATTCCTCCCAGGCTTTCATTGACGGGTATTGCACTTCGAGGATGCGTTGATCGCCAAACCGCATATATAGTTCCCAGGGTAGCGTAATGGCTGCGTCGGCCCACCCGCTGGCACCATACCCGTCGGACCAGCCCGTGCTTCCTCCGTTTTCAAGGACCATCGGGACAACCCAGGGTACACGCCCGTCGGAGCGTTGATCGGCAGCAAGGTCCCTGAGCCATTTTGAGAAAAAAGAGGCCGCATTCACATTGAAACAGGCCGTCGGGGCGAAAATCTGGGCATCGCCGGTCCATCCCATTCGCTCATCACGCTGCGGACAATCCGTCGGAACATCCACAAAATTGCCCCGCAGACTCCACTGAATGTTCGACTGGAGTTGATTCACCAGGGAATCGGAACAGTGAAAACTCCCGGTGAACTCCAGGTCGGAATGAAGCACTTTCCCACAAAAATTCCGGATCTCAACCTCCCCGGGAAAATCGTCAATCCGGATATACCGGAATCCCATAAAGGTAAAATGCGGCTCGTAGATTTCGGTTCCTTCCCCGTTGAACCAGTACGCAACGCGCTGTTTGGCTGTTCTCAGGTTCCGGGTATAAAAATTCCCCTCTTTGTCCAGCACTTCCGCATGCCGGATGGTGATTTTATCTCCCCGTTTGCCTTTCAGGGTCAACTGAACCCAGCCGACAAAATTTTGTCCGAAATCAAAAACCCTCTCTTTTTTCGGGGTACTGATTTTCTGAACCGGATGAATTTCTTTGGTGATCCGCACAGGAGGTCCATCGGTGGAAACCAGGTTGTCTGGGGGATATTCTTTTTCTGAAACGGATTGCCAGAAGGAATCATCAAAGCCTGGTTTATTCCATCCTTTTTTTTCCAGCCGGCTGTCGTAGATCTCACCGTGATAGATTTCCGATTCGAGAATGGGTCCGGTGGACGCTTTCCAGCTTTTATCCGAAACAATGATTTTTTCAGATCCATCCTCAAAAACCAGGGTTAACTGAAACAAAAGAGCTGTTTTAACACCATACAGGTTTTTTTTGCCTTCCCATCCGAAAAAACCGCGGTACCATCCATCGCCGAGGATCACCCCAAGAGCATTTCTGCCTGCGGTGATCTGCTCCGCAACATCATATGTCTGATACTGCAGCCGTTTGTGGTAACTGGTCCATCCGGGAGTCAACATCTCGTTGCCAACGGTTTTTCCGTTTAGCTGAAGGTGGTATAAACCATGGCAGGTAACATAGATCGTTGCTTTTTTTATGGGTTTTTCTGTACGAAACTCTTTCCGCAGATAAGGACAGGGATTGGATGCGGCCGGGTTTTCCCGAATATCCGGTTCGATCCATCTGGCTTTCCAGTCTGCTTTTTCCAGCAGGCCTGTTTCCCAGAAGGCAGGTTCACTCCATTCCGCTTCCCGTCCCCGGTTGTCCCAGGCTTTGACCTGCCAGAAAATACGCTGGCCGGAGATAAGCCGGTTGCCTTTGTAGGGAATATGAATGGATTGGTCTGAATGGATCTTTCCTGAGTCCCACAGCAATTGTTTTTCATTCTTCAGCCTTTCCGGTGATTCGGCGCATTTTATGCGAAAAGCTGTTTGAAGCACATTTCTTCCATCTCCATCGATTTTCCAACTCAGTCGTGGCGTATATGTGCCCACTCCGACAGGATTGGTTTGGTACTCTGTTCGTAAATCCTTAATTTTAAGCACATTAAAATTGTTATGTACAACAAAAGACACGCACTTGGTTTGCTTATCTTATTCTGACCCTGTGAATCAATGGGTGCCTTTAAAAAAGAATCAAAATCTGGATTTTACAGACTCCCTTTCTGCTTCATTTTCGGTGAATATTTGCGAATTCGTGTATTGGCAGCACAAGAATTCTTGCCACCAAGGCACACAAGGACGAAATAGTACACAAGGCAACCATTGAAATTCAATATGTTATCAATATACCATTGAATGGTGAAACTTCAGTGCATAACTATTCTTCCTTTTCTTCCAGCGATTTGCTCTTCATCCAGAAAGGAGCGGTAGCAAACCACAACACCATTCCGATTGCCATCAGCCAGAAATGGCTGTTCACACCGATGAGCCCCTTAAATACCAACAAAGAAGGAACAATAGTGAGCGCCAAACCGGTAAATGAGATGACAATGAGTAATTTTTTCATCTTATTCTGCTTGTTGATTCTTATCGTTATTTTTCCTGAAATAAACCATTTCTTATATTCTGCCCTTTCAGGGTGGGTGGTTATTTATTGTTTTGTTAACCCGGGGTATTGCCCCGGGTTGAATGAAGTTCCCACTCTGTGGCGTTTTTTTGTTTCTTTCATTTTGAACAGGTTGGATTTCTTTTTTTTTTCTTCAGTCCGTTATTGTTTGTTTTTTTCGCATGATTTTTTGTTGAATGTATCCGAGGATCAGATAGAGCAAAGCGGCTATGATCCACTCGGGACCTACCAGAAAGGTAATATCCATTTTGAGGTTTTCGAGCCATGCCGGCAGATTTCCGTCAACGATTCGTTGGAGGAACGGGAAATTGTCTTTCCCGTACACAAACAAGGAGACCAGAAACGGTGTGAACCAGGCAATTAGTGCGGGCCAGCTGAACTGTTTGTTTCTTTTTTCGGTATAATGGCTGACCAGACCGATTTTTGGAAACAGCCAGATATCGATGATAATAAAAGCTCCCAGGGGAACAAAGAACAATCCGTAATATGCCACTATCCGGTCGAGGTTTGCATTGACGGCCGGTATGCATGCTGTAAAAATCATAAATGCTCCGGCAGCGAACGTCACCTTCCACCGTTTCCAGTTGGGGGTTGCCACCTGGAGGGCCAGGCCGGCTCTGTAGAGGGTGGGATTGGCGGTAGTCCATCCGGCAATGACCACGCAGATGGCTCCCGCCAGGCCTGCTCCGTAAAGGGCGATGGTCCCCGGCTGTGGATTGGTGAATCCCTCGGCCAGATAGGCCGCACATAAGATGCCTGAAGCGATCCAGGCTCCAAAGTGACCCAGGAACATCCCAAAAGCCGAAGCAAAACCCTGGGTCCATTTTTTTGCATACCGGAAGATGGTAATATCCGACATCCCCATGTGCTGGTGTGCATTGCATAACCAGGCAAATCCCGCTACATGCCAAAAGGTGTATTTGGTATTGTTGCCGATGGGTTCCCCGGTAAATATCTTAGTACTCATAATTTCCCAGAAATTCCCGGTTATGCCGGTTTTCAGTTTAGCCATAACCGCAATGGCTGCCGCAAAAAAGACCAGAATCATCCAGGGAGCGCATATTTTTGAAAACTGGGCAATTTTCTCAAATCCCAGGACAGCCAGGATAGCAATAACGGTTCCTACGATGACTGCAATTAAGATCCATTCAATACTTGGGAGGATATCCCCTGCCACATAATCGGGATTCGGTATGCCAAACGGAATGGATACGGATGTTACAGCCACATTGACCATGGCTCCCGCCAGCAGGCATAGAACAATCGCATAAAAAGCACTGTAGGCAACGGTCAGATAGGGTCCGATGACTCTTTTCAATTGCCAGTAAATGGTCAACCGCGTTTTAACCCCTACCGGGGCCGTCAGGAACGCCCAGCTAAGAACTGCCAGGGTGTTGCCAACCAGTAAGCCCCAGATGAAATCAACGGCCGAAACACCGTGCATGACCATCAAAGGACCCAAAACAAATTCCGTACCGGCAACATGTTCCCCGGAAAACATGGCTATAAAGGTTTTCCACCCATGCAGCTTTTTTTCTGATACCGGTTCCCGATCGTATTCATACAAAGCATCCAACCGTTGAATTAAGGTCTGATCTGAACCAGCTTTTTGCGGGTCTGTATTCATAGATTAGTGGATATGGTTTGAATCGTTGTTGTTCGATCTGTTACAAATCTACAAAGAAATATTTAAAAAAACGTTTGCATCAATGTTAATAAATAAGAATCTAAAATCCTTTATAATTAGGTTTTTTTAGTATGTAAACGTTATCATTTTTTGAAATATTTTTTATAGTTTTGTGAATAGATGAGAAGGCATTTTGTTCTTTTTTCCGGTACTGCTTAATAACCAGTGCAAAAAGAAAGAATGAGTGGATAGCAGGATTGTCTGGTTTTCTTTCGAGAGCTGTGTTCATTCCGATTTTGGACATTACAAAACGGAATCATTGAGTTAATGCGTGTGAAACAAGTTCCGTTCCGGTTCCGATAAATCCCAACGGGATGAATTTTGTAGGCCGGGGAAATTGAACATACATTGATATACCTGATATGCAAAATCTTATAATAATTTTATTCCTATGAAGTCTTATTCTTTGTTTGATTTTTCGTATTCGAAAAACAAAGCGGATTTTTCCGTATTTGTAAAGATCGTAGCAGCGATGATGCTGTTTTTCGCACTCTCCGGTTTCCGGGGGTCCGGATGGGTCTCCGGAGCCAATCAGCCGGGGCGGGTTTCCGGCACGATTACCAATGTTTCCGGAGAGCCCCTTCCCGGGGCTACGGTTATGATCAAAGGAACCAACCGGGGTACGGTTGCCGATGTTAATGGGATCTATATCCTGGAGGGGATTGCCCCGGATGATATTCTGGTCTATTCGTTTATAGGCATGAAATCCCGGGAAATCAGGGTTGAGAACCGGACGACCCTGGATGTTGCCCTGGAGGAAGATGTCATCGGGCTCGATGAAGTGGTGGCCATAGGGTATGGAGTGGTCAAAAAGCGGGACCTGACCGGTGCGGTAAGCGTTGTTAAGAACGAAGACATAGTGCGGACACCGACCAACAATGCCATTGAAGCCATCCAGGGGATGGTAACCGGCATGACCATCACCCGGGAATCGGGGGCTGCGGGTGCCAGTGTCGACATCCTGGTCCGGGGAAACCGTTCCATTAACGGAAGCAATGCCCCTCTGTTTATTATTGATGGTGTCCAGGGAGCAAACTTTGAGGATATCAATGTCTCCGATATTGAATCCATCAATGTTCTGAAAGATGCATCATCCACGGCAATCTATGGTTCCCAGGGCGCCAATGGGGTCATCATCATTACGACAAAGAAAGGTCAGTCGGGAGAATTAAAGGTGGCCTACAACGGATACTACGGAATCAATGGAATGACCCGTTATCCCGATGTGCGCACCGGAGAGGATTATATCCAGTTGAGGCGCGAAGCCAACCGTACGGCAGGATTATGGGAATCTTCAGCAGACGATCCGACCATTTTTACAGAACACGAATGGAATGCCATACAGAACGATAAATGGGTCAACTGGCAGGATCTGTTGCTCCACAACGGAACCCTGCAAAACCATTCGGTTACCATTTCGGGGGGTACGGAAAAAACGCAATCCCTGGTCAGCCTGGCCTATTTGAACGAAGGAGGAATGTATAAAAACGACAACCTCGATAAATTCATGGTACGTCTGAACCTGAACCACAACCTGACCGACTGGGCAAAAGCAGGCATCAATTCACAGCTTACCTATTACAATCTGGATCGCAGAAAAGACCCGATCAAACTGGCTTTGTATACTTCTCCTTTCGGAGAACCGTACGACGAAAACGGGAACATCAACCTATATCCCATTGGAGGGAATACAGGCATCATCTCCCCCCTGGCCGATGAAATACCGGATATGGCTGCCGATGACCGGATCTCAACCAACAACAATCTGGGCGGTTACCTGGAGATCAATCCCCTGAAAGGTCTTGATTTTAAAAGCAACCTCGCTGTGAATCTGTATTCCTATCGCAGGGGTGTCTACAATGCGAGTCACTCCATTTCACTTCTGGGAGGGACCTGCGAATCATCCTATTCGTCTTCTACATCACAGTTTATCAACTGGGATAATATTTTAACCTATGAAAAAGATTTCGGGGCCCACAATGTAAAAATTACGGGTCTTACCAGTTGGATAAGAAGTATATCCGACAATGCAACGGCCAGTGGGAATGGTCAGTTGCTGGCATCCCAGCTTTTCTATTACCTGCAGGGAAATACCACTGAATCGAAGGAAACAACCAGTGGCTACACGGAATATTCATCTTTTTCCGTCGCCGGAAGGATCAATTACAGTTACAAAGACAAGTATTTGCTGACAGCTACCACACGTTATGACGGAGCTTCCCGCCTTGCTGAAGGCAATAAATGGTATTCCTTTCCATCGGTCGCTGTGGCCTGGAGGGTATCGGAAGAAAACTTCCTGAAGAATTCAACCACATTAAGCAATTTGAAACTGCGGGCCAGTTATGGCATTGCCGGCAATTCAGCCATTGCACCCTATGGGACTCAATCGTCCATGTACCTCTCCACAAATTTTGCCTTTGGCGATGTTACCGCTCCCTATTATGTCGTCTATTTGTTTGGGAACGATCAACTGGGTTGGGAAAAATCAGCCACGTTAAACGTGGGTGCTGATATCGGCTTGTTCAACAACCATATCAGTCTTACAGCAGATTACTATCAAACCAAAACTTCGGATATTCTGCTGAGCCGAAGCCTGCCCTGGTCGACAGGTGGCAAAAACAAACAGGTATATCAGAATATCGGAGCTTCGGAAAATAACGGCATGGAATTCACAGTAAACACCCTTAATTTCAACAGAAAAGCGTTTAAGTGGACTACCAATCTGACCTTTACCAGGAGCAGGGAAAAAATTACCAGTCTGATTGATGATGAAGATATTATCTATGGAGGGAAACAAACTTCGTTGATCATTGGTGAGCCTATACAAACGTGGTACAACTATGTTTTTGACGGAATATGGCAGACGGATGAGCAGGAAGAGATGGATCTGTTCAATGCCAATGGGCACAGTTTTCAACCGGGCGATATTAAGGTGAAAGACCTGCGTGGCCCGGATGATGAAGAGGGCAATCCTACGCCTCCGGATTATCGGATAACCGGCGACGACAGAATTCCGGTAGGTTCCAGAGTGCCCAAATGGGAAGGAGGCCTCGGGAATACTTTTCAAATCAGAAATTTCGACTTCAGCTTTTTCCTGTATGCCCGCATGGGCCAGACCATCTGGGGGGAGTTTCTGGGTCGTTATAATCCGGATGGCCAGGACAACGGACCGGCAGCTTTCGACTACTGGACTCCGGAGAATCCATCCAACGAATACCCAAGACCCGATGCCAATAAAAGCAGCATTGTCAATTACTCCTATTCCGATATGTTGATGTTTGCCGACGGATCCTACATAAAACTCAGAAATGTATCCCTTGGTTACAGCTTGCCTGCAAAACTGCTTGACAGAATTTTCATCCGCAAAGCGCGCTTTTATGTTACCGGGTCGAACCTTGCAACCTGGGTGAAAGACAAACGACTGAAACAATATGATCCTGAAAGAGGAGGCTCTGAATCATCTCCCCTTTCAAGACAGGTGATTTTCGGTGTGAATGTTGAATTTTAAACAGACTTAATAACTGCAAAAACGATTCAAAATGAAACTACGCAATAGAATAATCAGCTTTTCGATGGGTCCCCTTTTGCTTCTTGCCAGTGCATGTAACCTTGAGGAATACAATCCGTCAGGCCTCACGGGTGAGGCGATATGGAGTACTCCGGAGGGAATAGAAACCTTAATTGCCTCAGCCTACAAATGGCAACAAAAAATGTATTGCAGCGAATATGGATTTACCCTTTTTGAAACCGGTACCGATCTGTGGGATTGCCCCGGATGGAAACAAATAACCCAATACGAAGGATTGCAACCCTATGATGATAGTGGAGGCGGAGCCGTATGGGAATATGTATACGAAGGTATGAACATGGCCAATTATGGCATTGATTTCGTAGAAAACGATAAGGTAGATTTCAATGATCCGGTAAAAAAAGCCCAAATCCTCTCGGAATTTAAATTTCTGAGGGCATGGTATAACTGGCACATCGTGGAACAATGGGGGCCTGTTGTTTTGAATTCCACCCCTACACGGGAAGTGAAATTAACAGCCAAAAGAAGCACAGTTCCCGAGTTTTACGAAGTTATTATCAGTGATTTACAGTATGCCGCTGAAAATGCCTCTTTGCAGGAAGCACAGCCAGGCCGGGTGACAAAAAAAGCAGCACTCGGATTGTTGGCCCGCACTGCCCTTTCCGGCGCTTATCATGTTGAGGAGAAAAAAGACGAATATTTAACCATAGCAAAAAATGCTGCGGATGAAGTTATTAACAATCAGACAGAATGGGGAGTGGAATTGTACGATGATTACGAAGAACTATGGCATGAAGACAACAACAAAGACAACAAGGAAGCATTGTATAAAATTACCTTCAGCACCCTGGAAAATAATGTGGAACGCTACGGAAACCGGTGGTGGCAGTATTTCAAATTTAATTATATGAAAGCCAGTGCCTACCTGATCATGTCGTATGAGTATGGATTCAAAGATGGCGATAGCTGGGGGGATCCTTCGTTTACCTATCCCACCAAAGCTTTGTTTGACCTGTTTGATGAAACCGCCGATAGCCGGTATCAGGCTTCCTTCAGAACCGTATGGATGAAAAACAGATACAACGATATCACTGAACCGGCAACCGGCGATACCGCCCTGTATGTTTCCATCAATTCAAAACCCAAACCAGGCAGGAAAAACTATGCATATTATAACATCGATGATATCTATAATCCCGATGGGACAATCATACGTTACAATATTCCTTTTCCTGCCTTAAAAAAATTCGATAGTCCCAAATACAACGGGTATTATGCAAAAATGCGTTACGGCCTGCTCGATCAGATACGGATTCGCTTATCCGAAATGTATCTGATTGCTGCTGAGGTCGATATGTTAAAAGGCAATCTGGCAGAGGCAGCCAATTACCTCAATGTAATCCGCTCAAGGGCTGCAAAACCTGGCAAGGAAGCCGAAATGCAGATCTCTGCATCTGATATAGACATCGATTTTATCCTTGCCGAAAGAGCCCGTGAATTCTGCGGTGAAGGGTTGCGGTGGTTTGACCTGAAACGCACCGGAAAACTGATCGACTACGTCAGAGCCTACAACAAAGGAGGAGCAGCCGATAATATTCAGGATTACCATATCGTAAGGCCTGTGCCAAGCGAGGAACTGGATGCCATCTTAAACAGAGAGGAATTTATCCAGGGGTTAACCGGGTACAACTATTAAGAGCAAAAGGTTTTGTTTCATGGATTGGTTTAGAAGTTTCTGAAAGAGCGAGGTACAAACTTCGCTCTTTTTCATAAAAACGTTTGCAAAATCTAATGAGATTGCTCTTCTTGAAAGTCCTTTAATACAGCAAATACAACAGCTGTAAACGTTCACATTTTTTTTATATTTGTATCGATTAACAAAAGCAGTATGGTTCACTATAAAAGCGTCCTTTTTAGAAAAATCGTTTGGTTTCTTTTCATTGCCCTTATGGGTACTTCCTGCAGTCCGAAAAAAGTTACATTGGTCTTCGATCCGGATGGTCCCGGGAGCCTACGTTTTGGTACAACCAGGATTGCAGATGTCCTCAAAGAATCCGGGTATACCATTGCTTTCAGCGACTCAATAATTACGGATTTGGAAGGAACACTGATTGTCATTGCCCAATCGGGCCATCCCCTGGCCGATTGGTTTTCCCGGGTAGAAATCAACCGTCAAAAGGAGGGATTTACGCTTCATTCCAACGGAAAGAGTATCGCCGTTTTGGGAGCAGACCCCACCGGAACTCTGTATGGATGCCTGGAATTGGCAGAACGAATGAAAGCGAGGGGCAGGATTCCGGAAAACGTGTCTTTTTCAGATCAACCCGAAATGGTTCTCCGGGGTACCTGCATCGGATTGCAGAAAACAGCCTATTTGCCTGGCCGGAGCGTTTATGAGTATCCTTATACACCCGAAAATTTCCCCTGGTTCTATGATAAAGAACGATGGATCGATTATCTTGATATGCTGGTTGAAAACCGATACAATGCGCTGTTCTTATGGAACGGGCATCCTTTTGCTTCCCTGGTACGACTGGAGGATTATCCCTATGCTGTGGAGGTGGATGATGAGACCTTTGCGAAGAATGAAGAAGTTTTCGGATTTCTTACGGAAGAAGCAGCCAAACGGGGCATCTGGGTTATTCAGATGTTTTACAATATCATTGTTTCCAAACCGTTTGCCGAGCATCACGGGATTGCTACCCAGGACCGCAGTCGCCCGATTGATCCGCTCATTGCCGATTATACCCGGCAGTCGATAGCTGCTTTCATTGAAAAGTATCCCAATGTTGGATTGATGCCTTGCCTGGGTGAGGCGATAAACACCATTGACGACGATGTTGAGTGGTTTACCCAAACCATTATTCCTGGAGTTAAAGAGGGATTGAAAAAACGGGGAATCACTGAGGAGCCTCCGTTGGTTCTACGGGGCCACGATACCGATCCCGAAAAGGTGATGAACGCGGCGTTGCCGGTATATAAAAACCTATATACGGTAGCAAAATACAACGGGGAGTCGTTGACAACCTATGAACCCCGGGATTCATGGGCAACCATCCATCAGGGTCTGAGCCGTCTTGGTTCAGTGCATATTTCCAATGTTCACATTTTAGCCAACCTGGAGCCCTTCCGTTATGGAGCGCCTGGGTTCATTCAGAAATGTGTGCAGGCAATGCACGATATCCAGGGTGCCAACGGACTACACCTCTATCCGCAGGCTTCGTATTGGGACTGGCCATACTCTGCCGATAAGGTTCCCGGCAGACTGAAACAAATCGAAAGAGACTGGATCTGGTACAAAGCCTGGGGACGTTACGCCTGGAATTGCCGGCGCGACAGCACAACAGAACAGGATTTCTGGTCGGAACAACTTGGCAAGTATTACGGAACCCCTGAAAAAAGTTCGTTTATTCTTGAGGCCTATGAACAAACGGGCGAAATGGCACCCAAACTGCTGAGGCGTTTTGGCATCTCCGACGGCAACCGGCAAACCCTCCTGCTCGGTATGTTCATGAGCCAGCTTGTGAATCCTTACAAATGGCATGTCTACAGCAATTTCTATGCGAGCAATGGCCCCGAGGGGGAGATACTGATTGATTATGCCCGGAAGGAATGGAAGGGAGAAATGCATCAGGGGGAATTGCCCACGCAGATTATTGCCGAAACAGTGCAACATGGAAAAATGGCTGTGGAAGCCATTGAAAAGGCAGCTCCTTTCGTGACAAAGAACAAGGAGGAGTTTGAAAGGCTGAAGAATGATGTCTATTGCTACGATGCCTTTGCACGTTTTTTCCATGAAAAAGTGAAAGCTGCCTTGGAGGTGTTGCGTTACAAATACTCAAACGACATCGCTGACCTCGAAAGAGCATTGCCTTACCTGGAGAAAAGCCTCGAATGTTTTAAGGAACTGGTGGATTTGACAAAAGATACCTACCTCTATGCCAATAGCATGCAAACCCAGCAAAGACGCATTCCGATCACCGGTCGCAATGGAACCAATAAAACCTGGGCAGAGATGCTGCCTCATTATCAACAGGAAATGGATAATTTTAAACGGAATATAGCCATGCTGAAAAAGGCGGAGGGCTTCTCCGGAGAAAAAGTGTATAAGGTACTGGAACCCGTACCGGTGGATATCCTCAGTCCGGAAATATCTTCTTACCCGGTTCAAAAAGGAGCTAAAATTTATGCTGACCAGGATTATGTGATTGAAGAATTTGCCCCTGAATTACGAAAGTTAAAGGGATTGCAGTTCTCGGATGCAACCCAGCAGGAAAAAGGAACCACCCTGCGATTCAGAAACAATCAGGCGGTGAAGATTCTGGTGGGGTATTTCAATACCAACAGTTATACGGTATTGCGTCCGCCAACGCTTGAAACCAATGCCAATGCCAACGACCGGGGGCAGGCCGATATAAAAATAGCCAATGCGGTAAAACTGAACGATCTCTATCCGGTAAATATCTACACCTACCATTACAAGGCAGGGGAGAATGAACTAAATCTGGGTATAGGACGGGTTCTGATTCTAGGATTCATCGATGGAAGAGAAAATATTCCGGTTCACGATGCCGGATTAACAGATAAAACAGACGGAATCCCGGTAGACTGGTTATTTTATTAATACGAAAAGGTATGAGCAGCCGTTTGTCGCTGAAAAACAGACTTCCCGTTGATATTGTCCTTGCCCCTGAATGGTGGTTTCATAATGAAGAAATCACCTTTGATGAGGATTTTTTTTATCACCCGCTGCGTCGTGTTGAAGCGGAACAGCATATGGAAAAAGCATTGTATGAACGATGGGGGAAGTATGGCCTGGGGAAAAACCGGAAGGAGAAAAGACCTGAAATCGGAGCAGTTCATCTGGCTGCAGGATTCCTGCTTTCGGAGATGCTGGGCTGTAAAGTGAACTATACCGAATCGCATCCTCCCCAGGTTGTGCCAGCTCATGTTGATCCCCTGGAGATCGATGAAGAGAAAACTTTCGGGTCCCCTTCCTTTAAAAAAACAGTCAGATTGTGGAATGAACTCAGGGGTAAGTATGGTTATCTTAGCGGAGATATCAACTGGGGAGGAATTCTGAATCTGGCGATGGATTTACAGGGTGAAGAGATTCTGCTTGAAATGATGATGAATCCCGGTAAAGTGAAAAATACCTTCCAACGAATGGCTTCCATTATAACGAGGTTTACCACCCTGGTTGAAAAAGAGACAAAAACAACCTCTATCTCTGTGAACCGGGTAGTCAGGCATTTCGGCGAACCTGTTTTTCTGCATTCCGAATGCTCGCATACCATGATCTCTGAAGCGGATTATGAAAGATTTCTGTTGCCGTTCGACATTGCGTGGAGCAAGTGTAACCGTCCTTTCGGAGTGCATTACTGCGGGCAAGATCCACACCGCATGGCCGAAAAGTTTGCCAGAATCCCCCGGCTTGATTTTCTGGATGTGGGTTGGGGCGGTGATCTGAAAATACTGAGAAAACATCTTCCAAATACTTTCCTGAACATCCGTCTGAGCCCGGTAGAGTTGATCCACCAGTCGAAGGAAGAAATCCGCGATATTATTGTTCGGTTGGTACGCGATGCAGGAAATCCCGATCTTACCGGTATTTGCTGCATCAACATGGATGAAAAGGTATCGGATGATAAAATTGAAACCATTTTTAAAACAGCAGAAGATTTAAGGGGGGACATCCGGAATGAAGAATTTTGATACCCGTTTAGCTGATTCGCAAGCCAGTACTGTAATGCCTGTACCTCCTGAAGATTTTGATTATGAGGCTTATGAGTCTTATACTACGGAACTAAATAGAAAATGTGCAGATTTCCGGGACGCAACATCAGGAGTGATGGTATATCGCAGAATGCGGGCTGCTGAGTGTTTTTCCTTTGGGTGCAGCAATCGAAAGCGATCCCTTGAGCTGCAGTTGGGGGCCCTCCGGAAAAGCATGAAATATAGGGCTGATGTCCCTAATTTTCTGGAACCCTGGTATGGTATAGGAACCATTGCCAGTGCCTATGGCTGCGAATATATCTGGAAAAAGGGAAATGCTCCGGCTGTCAAACCACCTTTCGCTTCACTTGATGAAATACTTAATTATCAACCTCAGCCCGTTCAAGAGACAAACATAGGGAAGCATACCCTGGAGATGATGGAATATTTTCTTGATCAGACAAAGGGGAGGCTGCCTCTTTCGTTTACTGACTCACAATCTCCTTTAAACATTGTGGCCCACCTGTTACCCCTCGACCGTTTTTTTACCGAGGTCTTGTTACATCCCGATAAAGTGTTGAAGCTATTTGATATCCTCGCTGAATTGTCGGTTGAATTCAATGCCCGTCAGGCAAAATTGATTGGTAATGCCCTGGTGTTACCCGGACATGGTTTTGCTTCATCAGCAAAATGGAACGGAATGGGTTTGAGTGATGACAATGCCATCATGATTTCTCCGGAACACTATTCTGAACTGGCTGTTCCGTCAGCAAAAAAAATCTGCGATCCTTTTGGAGGAGTTGTTTTTCATTCCTGTGGTGATTGGTCTGGTTGGATTGATGCGGTTCTAAATATTGAAGGATTAAAAATGGCCGATGCTGCTTTTTCATTGCAAACGGATCCCGGTGCAACCACGAGTCCGGAAGATTTTCATGCCTTTGCAAATACAGGGGTTATGCTGAATGCACGAATTGTAGGTGATGTGAAAACCATTGAACAGCAGGCAAGAAGGTTGTGGATACCGGGGATGAAACTGATTGTTGTTACCTATTGTGAGACTCCGGAAGAACAGGATGAGGCGTATCAAAGGATTCAGGAAATAGGTAAAGAGTAATCAAAAAACGATGGCAGGAGAAAAAAACAAAATCGGAAATTACAGGTGGCGGATCGTGGTCCTGCTTTTTTTTGCTACAACGATTAATTACATCGACCGTCAGGTGCTGGGTATTCTTGCTCCCGACCTGGAGGATTTGTTTAACTGGTCAGAATCGGATTATGGATTTATAATCATGGCTTTCCAGATTGCTTATGCCATTGGATTGATCGCTACCGGAACCATCCTGGACAGAATTGGAACCCGCAAAGGTTTTTCAATCGCCATCGTCTTATGGAGCCTGGCGGGAATGGTTCACGCTGGGGCACGCAGTGCTTTTGCATTTGCTGCATCGCGGTTTGCATTGGGAATCGGTGAATCAGCAAATTTCCCTGCATCTGTAAAAACCGTCGCCGAATGGTTTCCCAAGAAAGAACGGGCCCTGGCGACCGGGATTTTTAATTCCGGACCAAATGTGGGAGCTATTGTTACGCCTTTGCTGATCCCTATTATCGCTCTGACCTGGGGCTGGGAATGGGCATTTATAATTACCGGTGCAGTGGGTTTTATATGGCTCTTCTTCTGGTTGCTTTTTTACCGGCTTCCTGAAAAAAGCAAAAACCTGAGTGAAAAAGAAAAAACCTACATCTTTCAGGATGATGGGCAAGAACCGGTTGAGAAAATACCCTGGAGAAAAATAATCGGGCATAAACAAACCCTGGGCATATGCCTGGCACGGTTTGTAACGGATCCAATATGGTGGTTTTTCCTTTATTGGCTTCCAAAATTTTTAAATTCCAGTTACGGTATTGATCTGACCCATATTGGATTGCCGTTGATTACAATTTATCTGATTTCTATTGGGGGTTCCGTTCTTGGAGGATGGATCTCTTCACGGATGATCTACAAAGGTAAAAACCCGGTAGCTGCCCGCAAAGTAGCCATTTTGTTGATGGCCCTACTGGTTGTTCCGATTTTTTTTGTTTCCGGCATTTCCAATATGTGGCTGGCTGTAATGTTCATTGCCATGGCAGCATTTGCTCATCAGGGATATGCGGCTAATATCTTTACCATTGTTTCTGATATTTTTCCCAAGAGTGCGGTTGGTTCTGTGGTCGGATTATCCGGTTTTGCCGGTGCGGTCGGGGGAGTCCTGTTTTCTGCTGCGGTAGGCTTGATTCTCGAATTTACCGGAAGTTATTATATTGTATTTGCTATTGCCAGTGTTTCCTATTTGGTCTGCTGGCTGGTTTTGAAAATATTCGTACCCGATGATAAAATAATTTTGATCAAAAAGTAGGCTTGGAATGATGCGGTTTTTTTACTCCTTAATGGTGTTCATTCTTGCGGTAGGGTGCATCCACACGGACAAGCATTCAGTGAAAACAACCATCCGTAATGATGTACTTTTAAATGAAGGATGGGTTACCATCGCCAATGATAGTAGTAAGAATCTTCACAAAGGATTTGAGTTGAAAGACTTTGATACAAAGGGATGGAAAATTACGAATCTCCCCCATAATTGGGATGATTATGGGGGATACCGCCGGTTAAAGCACGGTAACAAGCATGGATATGCCTGGTACAGAAGAAGCTTTCTGGTGGATCAGAAGGATGAGGATAAGCGCTATTTTCTATGGTTTGAAGGTGTAGGTTCGTACGCGACGGTTTGGGTGAACGGTGATTCGGTGGGGTTCCATGCAGGCGGACGAACTTCCTTTACCCTCGATATCACACAAGCCGTTCAACCCGGTGAAGAAAACCTTCTGGCTGTCCGGGCCGATCATCCTCCCCATATCCGGGATTTGCCCTGGGTCTGTGGAGGCTGCAGTCCGGAGTGGGGATTCTCAGAAGGAAGCCAGCCGCTCGGAATATTCAGACCGGTTCATCTGGTGGTCACAAATCCCATACGGATCGAACCGTTTGGAATTCACATCTGGAATGATCCTTCCATTTCCAGGGAAAGAGCGGCTCTGCATATCTCTACGGAAGTGAAAAATTACGGTTCTGAAGATCAAAAAGTTACCATTGTCAATACCGTAAGAAACAGGGCTGGTGCAGCCCTTTACCGGGTTCAATCCGTACGGGTGTTACAGGCGGGCCGGACCGATACGATCCGGCACTTGATCCCTGAGATAAGAAATCCCCGGTTATGGTTTCCTGACGATCCGTATTTGTATCCGGTTGAAACCAGCATTGTGCAGGGGGGAAAGATCGTTGACCAGGTATCAACGCCCTACGGTATTCGGTGGATAAAATGGGATATTGAGGGTGACCAAGCCACAAATCGGTTTTATATAAATGGGGAACCGGTATTTATCAATGGCATTTGTGAATACGAGCATGCCATGGGGCATAGCCATGCGTTTACAGAGGAGCAGATTGCTGCCCGTGTATCACAGATCAAAGCAGCCGGTTTCAATGCATTCCGCGATGCCCATCAGCCCCACAACCTGCGCTACCAGGAATACTGGGATGAACAAGGGATCCTTTGGTGGCCCCAGATGGCAGCCCATATCTGGTTTGATACACCGGCATTCAGAATGCGCTTTAAGTTGCTGCTTCACGATTGGATCAAAGAGCGCAGAAACAGTCCTTCGGTGATTCTATGGGGTCTCGAGAATGAGAGTACGTTACCGACCGGTTTTGCTGAAGAGTGTACGGAGCTGATCAGAAAACTGGATCCCACGGCTTCATCGCAACGGTTGGTGACAACCTGTAACGGGGGTACCGGAACCGACTGGAATGTGATCCAGAACTGGTCAGGGACCTATGGGGGAGATCCAGAACGCTATGCCGAAGAACTATCCGACCAACTGCTCAACGGAGAGTACGGAGCCTGGAGAAGCCTCGGATTGCATACCGAAGGGGGTTATGTCCAGAATGGACCCCTCAGTGAAGACAGAATGGTCCGGTTGCTGGAATCAAAAATCAGACGGGCGGAATCGGTAAATGACCGCTGTTGCGGGCAGTTTCTATGGTTGTTCAACTCCCATGATAATCCGGGAAGGGTGCAAAGTGGGGAGGGCTCCCGGGAACTGGACCGAATCGGACCGGTTAATTACAAAGGGCTGTTCACAATCTGGGGAGAACCCCTGGATGCATATTATATGTACCGGGCAAATTATGCTCCCCGGGATGAGAACCCGATGGTTTATATTGCCATGCATACCTGGCCTGACCGGTGGATCTCCACCGGAGTGAAAAGCGGTATTTCGGTATACTCCAATTGCGATGAGGTACACCTTTATAACGGTTTAGGAAGCCATTCGCTCGGAGTTCGCACAAAAAAAGGCATCGGAACACATTTTGAGTGGGATCAGGTGAAAATAACAAACCCTATCATTCAGGCAGTTGGTATTATCGATGGAAAAAAAGTAGCAACCGATGTGGTCCGGTTGCACCATTTGCCGGTTGCCGGGAAACCGGAAAAACAGCATGGCAGGGAGGATCCACTGATTCAAAGTAGCCGGCGGAATTACCTGTACCTGGTCAATTGTGGAGGCCCTGATTATACCGATCAGGAGGGCAATTTGTGGCTTGCCGATGTCAGAAAAACCGAAAAGGACTCCTGGGGTTCGGTATCGTGGACCGATAACGATCCCAACCTGCCTGCTTTTTATGGGAGCCAGCGCCAATCCATGGATCCGGTCGAAGGAACCCACGACCAGAAGCTCTTTCAGAATTTCAGATACGGAAGAGATCAATTGCAGTATTCTTTTCCGGTACCCAACGGCATGTACCGCATCGAGCTGTTTTTTACAGAACCCTGGTATGGAACCGGGGGAGGTCTGGACTGCAGGGGCTGGCGAATCTTTGATGTTGCCGTGAACGAAATAACTACAATCGATGATCTGGACATCTGGATGGAAGCCGGACATGACAAGGTTCTTAAGAAAACCTTTGATGCACAGGTGGATAACGGGGAACTGATCCTCTCCTTTCCGGAGGTCAAAGCCGGACAGGCAATCATTTCAGCCATTGCCATTTCCACTGAAAATCCGGAAGTCGTGCCAGCGCCTCCTTCAAAGGGAGTCATCTCCGGTGTGAAAACCAACCCGGCACTAAACGAAGAGAAGTGGCAGGTCCAGACCTGGATGGATACCGGCATCAACCAGTATTCGGATACAACAGGGGCTTTTTATATGCTGCCGCCTGAGTTTTACGGGGCGGAATGGATCAGACCTCCTGTTTTTGTGAAACATTCAAAGCACGAAGTGGCATCTTTTCAGGTGCGTTCCGATAGCTATGTGTATATCGCTTTGTCTGAAACCATCCGTGAGACTCCAGAGTGGCTGCGCGATTTTATTTCCTTACCCGCAGTAATGAAAAGTACCTATGACGGAAGTACCTGCTTCCGGGTTTTCCGGCGGGAAGTTAAAAAAGGCGATACCGTGTTTTTATATGGTCCCGGGGGTCCTGCTGAGAAAACCCCCATGTACAGCGTTGTTGTTCTGCCGGTGACTTCCCTGGATGATCCGATTGATTTGCGGCAATCGGTTTCGTACGATGCCCTCTCTTCGGGATGCACAGGTCAAACAAAACCCGTAGAATATCTGGATAAGGAGGGTGTTTTCATTCCGGATCCCATGAGTTCATTGGAATGGATCATCCATGTGGGATTGGCCTCAAAATACGGATTGGAATTTCGCTATGTAAACGAACGGGATACGGTTCTGCGGGTTACCATGGAAATAATCTCAGCCGACGGTAGAGAAATTGGACAGCGTGTGCTGGATTTTCTTCCGTCAGGGAAAAAATGGCAAAGCCATCGTACCGATACACAAACCATTATCAATGCAGGAACCTATACATTACGAATAACACCAAAGGATAACAGCCCGTTGTATATCGACTGGCTCAAGGTGCAATAATTTGCCGGCCATGAAAAAAAAGGAAATCGTATATTGTCTTGTGATGTTGCTATTTTTTTCCGGATGCAAATCAAAATCCGAAGATGCATCCTTCCCGGTTTCTGTGCCGGAAGAAAAAATGCTGGAAATCTATGAAGAGATAAAAACGCCCTGGAAATATGGTCTTGTTTTAGTACCTGAGCAGGATTCCCTGAAAATAGATTGTCCCACAGTTTTCAGGAAGGATAATCAATGGTTTATGACCTATTTTGTTTTTGATGGCAGAGGTTATGAAACCTGGCTTGCGGGGAGTGTTGACCTCCTGCAATGGGATGTTCTCGGAAAGATCATGTCATTTTCGGATTCTTCTGACTGGGATGCCAATCAAAAGGCAGGATACCCCGGTCTTCAGGATCCGGAATGGGGAGGGAGTTATGAGTTGCACAAATCCGATGATAAATACTGGATGCCATACTTTGGTGGAAATTCCACCGGATATGAACGGGGATTGCTTTCCATCGGGATGGCCTGGACTGAAAAGGATCCTTCAATGGTCCATGAATGGCAGCGTTTTGAAGAGCCTGTATTGATGGCTACGGATGAGGATGCACGCTGGTGGGAAAACAGCACCCTGTATAAAACCTGGGTTTTGCTGGATGAGGAAAGAACCACCGGTTATCCGTATGTTATGTATTACAATGCCCGCGGGGACAGCCTTAATCCGGCACGAGGTGCCGAACGGATCGGCATGGCAGTATCCGGGGATATGGTTCACTGGCAACGGTTTGGAACTGATCCGGTAATCAATCACCACAAAGGGATCTCCGGTGATGCTGTCATTCAGAAAATGGGGGATCTCTGGGTGATGTTCTATTTCGGGGCTTTCTGGCCCGATCGCAACGATCACGATGCCTTTAACCGGTTTGCCTGCTCGTACGATCTTGTAAACTGGACCGAATGGAAAGGTCCGGACCTGATCGCCCCCTCGGAACCTTACGATAACTGGTTCGCCCACAAATCGTATGTGATAAAATACAAAGGCGTAGTGTATCATTTTTATTGCGCCGTAAACAGAGAGGAACAAAGGGGAATTGCCCTGGCTACATCGGTGGACCTGGGGAAAAGTACCCTTTCATTCTCGGATAAAGAACGTTAGAATGATGAAATCGATGCTTTCATATGGATTCCTGGTTTTCCTGGTGATTTCCTGTTCCCGGAAACAGGAAACTGTTCGGCAACGTGTGATCTTCACAGAACACTGGAGATTTGCCCTGGGTGATATTCAGGGTGCTCAGAATCCGGATTTTGATGATTCGGAATGGAGAATTCTAACCCTTCCCCACGACTGGAGCATTGAAGGAGCTTTCAGGGAGGACAATCCTGCTGGTACTTCGGGAGGTGCTCTCCCGGGAGGAATTGGCTGGTACCGGAAAGCGTTTTTCCTGGATGAACAGGATGCCCAAAAACAGGTTTGTATCGATTTCGATGGGGTCTATCAGAACAGCGATGTATGGATAAACAACCATCATTTGGGCTCTCGTCCCTATGGATACAGCTCTTTTCGCTATGACCTTACTCCCTACCTGAATTACGGCCCCGGCAAGAATGTACTGGCCGTCAGAGTGGATAATTCACTTCAGCCAAACGCCAGATGGTATACGGGCTCGGGAATATACCGGAATGTATGGCTCATAAAAACAGAAAAAACACATGTCGATCATTGGGGAGCCTATATCACAACTCCCCGTGTGGGGGATCATTCCGCAACGGTAAAAATTGAATTAACGATCAAAAACCTGGATCCGGAAGTACAATCAATCGAGGTGAAAAATGAGATATACAATGCAGAAGATCAACGGATTGCTGAAAGCAAAACCGCCGGGATACCGGTGAAGCCGGAGGTTTTCTTTGTGGATTCGCTGGAAATAAAAGAACCTCAATTATGGTCGGTGGATGATCCGGTTTTGTATAAAGCAGTTCATACGGTTTATGCCGATGGTGTTTTGATCGATTGGTATGAAACACGCTTTGGCATTCGTTTTTTTGAGTTTGATGCAGAAGAAGGGTTCTCGTTGAATGGGAAGGCTTTAAAAATCCATGGTGTGAACAGGCATCACGACCTGGGCGCTCTGGGGGCGGCAGTAAACCTCCGGGCTATCGAGCGGCAACTGGAGATCCTGAAAAAGATGGGGTGCAATGCCCTCCGGACTGCCCATAATCCACCGGCACCGGAACTTCTCAACCTGTGTGATGAAATGGGCTTTCTTGTTATGGTGGAAGCCTTTGACATGTGGGCTAAGAAGAAAACAACCTACGATTACCATCTTTTCTGGGAGGAGTGGCATGAACGCGACCTGAAAGATATGGTCCTTCGTGACAGGAACCACCCTTCGGTGATGGTGTGGAGCATCGGAAACGAGATCAGGGAACAATTCGACTCCTCAGGGATTGCTCTTACCCAGGAACTGGTCCAAAGGGTTAAGGAATTGGATTCCTCACGACCTGTGACCTGTGCCCTCACAGAGCAGGATCCGCGGAAAAATTTTATCTGGCAGTCGGGAGCCCTGGATTTGATCAGCTTCAATTACAAACACAACGAGTATGTTTCTTTTCCCGAAAATTACCCGGGAGAGAAGATGGTGGCATCGGAAAATGTCTCGGGACTCTCCACGCGGGGATATTACCGGATGCCTTCCGACAGCATCATGAAGTGGCCGGAAGCCCATAATGTACCCGTCAAAGGGGCAACACCCGAATTAACGGTTTCGGCTTACGATCATGTTCATGCGTACTGGGGAGCCACCCACGAAAAGACATGGGATGTGGTATCAGCCCATGATTTTATTTCGGGTATGTTTATTTGGTCGGGATTTGATTACCTCGGTGAACCGGTGCCGTTCGACTGGCCGGCACGAAGCTCCTATTACGGGATCATCGACCTGTGTGGATTTCCCAAGGATGCTTACTTCCTGTACCAAAGCCTGTGGACCAATACACCGGTATTGCATGTTTTCCCTCACTGGAACTGGAATCCCGGTCAACCGATCGACGTGTGGGCCTATTACAACAAAGCCGATGAAGTAGAACTCTTCCTAAACGGAAAAACCCTGGGGAGAAAATCAAAGAAACCCGGAGAATACCACGTTATGTGGCGCGTGAAGTATGAACCGGGAGAGCTTAAGGCCCTTTCAAGGGAAAACGGCCAGGTAGTGCAGAAACAAGAGATTCACACCGCTTCTGAACCGGCTCGCATCGAGTTAACAGCCGACAGGGATATCCTTTGTGCCGATGGACGCGACCTCTCTTTTATTACGGTTAAAGTACTGGATAAGAAAGGCGTTATGGTTCCGGATGCTGATCAACTGATCCATTTTGAGGTCAAAGGAGAAGGAACAATAGCCGGCGTGGATAACGGATACCAGGCAAGCCTGGAACCTTTTAAAGCCAATCAGAGAAAAACATTTAACGGAATGTGCCTGCTCATAATCCGGACTACACAAGAGGAAGGAGGAATTTCTGTAACGGCCACTTCCGATGGATTGCCTTCACAAACCATTCAATTGAAAAGCACACAACCCTAACGCTTTTATGAAAGAAATATGAAACGAGCATGGTTAATATTTACACTTAAGATGATGATTAAAGCTATGCGAGTTCCATATGATACCTTAGAAATTTAACACTTTAATCGTATGAAAAATTGATGAAAAAAATTGGAGGATTCAAAAATTCTATTATACTTGGAGAGAGAATAATATCGATATTTGTGGCGTCATGACATGAGCCCCGGTCGCGATGGCTTGCGGGATGAAACGAGCATGGTTAATATGCACACCCAGGGCTATCATTCATCCCGATAGCTATCGGGACTAGAAGCATACTAACTCTTTAAAAACAAATAATTTTAATAGGATGAAAGAACTATTTACCAGCGAATTTTGGGTTAAAGCATACGACAGTCTGGAGAGTTGGATTATCACGGAATTGCCCTCGCTGATTCTGTCTATATTCATCATTTTGATCGCATTCCGGGTCATACGCTTTTTTTTGAGCCGGTTACGAAAACGGTTGATCAAACGGGCGGAAAAGAGTGATCAGCCGGATGAATCGGGAAAAAGGGTTCACACCCTGATGAATATTTTGCACAGTGTGATTAAAATAATTCTCTGGCTGGTATTCTTCATCACGGTTCTGGGTAAATTTGGTATTGATATTGCGCCCATTCTGGCCAGTGCAGGGATTGTAGGACTGGCCGTAGGATTTGGTGCCCAGGAACTGGTCAGGGATTTCATATCGGGATTTTTTATGCTCCTGGAAAATCAAATACGAGAGGGAGATGTTGCTGTTATCAATGGAACAGGCGGACTGGTTGAAACCATTGAACTCAGGACAACCACACTTCGTGATTTTTCGGGAGTGGTCCATGTATTCCAGAACGGGAAAATCAACACCCTTTCCAACATGACCAAGGAGTGGTCTGCTATGGTTTTCGATATCGGTGTTGCCTATAAGGAAAACACCGACCAGGTCATGGAGATCATGAAAAAAGTAGGGGAAGAGCTTCAAAACGATGCGGAATTCGGTCCAAGCATCCTGGAACCCATTGAGGTGTTCGGTCTGGAACAATTTGGCGACAGTGCCATTGTGATTAAAGCCCGGATTAAAACCAAGCCGATCCAGCAGTGGAATGTAGGACGTGAATACCGGAAAAGGTTAAAATATGCCTTTGACGAAAGGAACATCGAAATTCCGTTTCCGCATACAACCATTTACTGGGGCGAAGAGATCAAACCACTTCATGTTTCTGCCATCGACGAAATACAGACAAAATAAAAGATTTCCGGTCCTGTTCCCAATACCGTTTCCATGGATTATGGATGGGTTTCTTCCGGGAATCCGCTAAACAGCTTCCACGCGCCGGGCAGGATCCAGGGATTACCATCCCAGCAAATAGCCGAAGATCAGGGGTGCAACGATGGTGGCATCCGATTCAATAATAAACCGGGGGGTATCCTCCCCGAGTTTTCCCCAGGTAATCTTCTCATTGGGGACAGCCCCTGAATACGAGCCATAGCTGGTTGTTGAATCACTAATCTGACAGAAATAAGACCACACCGGGACATTTCCCATTTGAAGGTCCTGATGCAACATCGGAACCACACAGATCGGAAAATCTCCGGCAATGCCTCCTCCGATCTGGAAAAAACCCACTCCGTGATCCGCATTTTTTGTATACCAGTCGGCGAGGTACATCATATAATGAATTCCTGTTTTCAGAATCGATGGATCGATCAATTGTTCGATACTGTGCGCGGCAAAAAAATTCCCACAGGTTGAATCTTCCCAGCCAGGCACAATAATGGGCAGGTTCTTTTTAGCGGCTTCGAGCAGCCATGAATCACGGGGATCAATCTGATATGCTTTTTCGAGGGTTCCATTGCCCAGGATCTGGTAAAAATATTCATGGGGGAAGAAGGCCTTGTTCTCTTTTTTTGCGTTCACCCATACCTCCACGAGGTGATCTTCGATCCGGCGCATGGCTTCTTCTTCCGGAATACACGTATCGGTTACGCGGTTGAAGTGTCTGTCCAGTAACTCTTTTTCATCGGAAGGCGACAGATCGCGGTAATGTGGAACCCGTTTATAAAAATCATGCGCCACCAGATTAAAAACATCCTCTTCGAGGTTGGCACCGGTGCAGGTGATGCAGTGTACTTTATCCTGCCGGATCATTTCAGCCAGTGATTTACCCAGTTCAGCCGTACTCATGGCACCGGCCAACGTGACCATCATCCGGGCCCCTTTGTTCAATTGCTCTTCATAAGCACGGGCTGCATCCACAACGGTTGCCGCATTAAAATGGGTGAAATGCCTCTCCATAAATTCCGAAACCGGACCTTTTTTCTTCATACGATTCAAATTTTTTATTTATATAGGCAAGAAGGAATCCCGTCCCGATGTACATCGGGACTCGTTTTCTGTGTATAAGATCATTTTAATACTTTGTATTTCTGGCATATAGTGTAATCGATGTACATTCAATTTCCATGGGTTATGAAACGCGCATGCTGATGGGTCTCTATTCCTCTTTATATCCCAAAATATTGAGCATATCTCCTACGGTTTGTTCATGCCTGTAGACATAATCCACGTAATCTCCTTTTTCATTCCGGTCTACAATCACATGCTTCGGGGAGGGAATCAGGCAGTGCTTGATTCCTCCGTAGCCACTGATCGAATCCTGATAGGCGCCGGTATGAAAAAATCCCAGGTAAAGAGGCTCTTTATCCGAGTCCTTGAAGCGGGGAAGAAGAATCTGCTGATTGAAATCTTCGGAATTGTAATAATCGGAATGATCACAGCTGATCCCTCCGATGTTGACCTTGGCGTATTCATTGCCCCACTTATTCACCGGAAGGAGAATGAATTTTTCATGGATCGACCAGGCATCGGGAATGGTGTTCATCAAGCTGTTATCGATAATATACCACAATTCATTGTCGTTCTGTTGTTTTTGTTCAATCACCTTGAAAATAATTGCTCCGCTTTCACCTACGGTATATTTCCCGAACTCGGTATAAATATTTGGTTCCTGAACCTTCTCGGCATTGCACATCTCTTTGATATTCTTCACAATCTCCCGGATCATGTATTCATAGTCGTATTCAAATCCAAGATGATTCCGGATGGGGAATCCCCCTCCAAGATTCAAGGAATCAAGCGTAGGGCTGCATTTTTTCAATTCGATATAAAGTCGGACGGCTTTCTGAAACTCACCCCAGTAGTAGATGCTGTCTTTGATTCCTGAATCCACAAAAAAATGAAGCATTTTCAACCGGATATTCGGATTGTCCTTGATCTCCTTATTGTAGAAGTCAATAATCTCTGAATGGCGCATTCCGAGTCTGGAAGTATAATAGGCCGACTGAGGTTCTTCATCGATGGCCATCCGGATGCCGATGGTTAAAGTTTCGTTGCCGGCCATTTCAACAATCCGGGAAAGCTCTTTTTTGCTGTCGAGGATGACCATTAAATGGTTGAATCCTTTTTTCTGGAGATTGATAATTTTGGTTATGTAATCGTCGGTTTTGTATCCGTTATGAAGGATAATCCGTTGTTTATCCAACTCTCCGTTTTTATAGAGTTTTTCAATCAGGTCGATATCAAAAGAAGAGGATGTTTCCAGGTTCACTTTGTAACTCAGTGCCTTGCTGATCATATGGTAGAAATGGTTGCACTTGGTACAGTAACAGAAATGATATTTCCCGCGGTAATTGTTGGCCTTAATTGCTCTGTTGAAAAGATTCCGGGCGCGTTTGATCTGTTCTCCGATCCTGGGGAGATAGACCAGCTTGAAAGGAGTATCATAGGCATCAATCAAGTACTTCAACGAAAGCCCGTGAAAGGTGAGATAGTCATCCATCAGATCAAAACCATCCTGCGGAAAGTAGTAACTTTGTTCGATCAGGTCAAAATATGAATTCTTCATTGTGCATACGGTTTATTGCAATTATAAGGCCCCTGATTGTTCATCCTGTAAAATCACCGGATCCGGCTATTCCTGGATAAATAAAATACGGTCTCTTTCGGCGGGATAAAATTAAAAAGATTTTTTCAGGATATTGCATTTTTCAGGCAAACTTCATACAAGTCTTTCCGTCTGTCTTTCAGATTCCTCACACTTCCATAATTGTGCAATTCCTTCAGAAGGCTCAGATCAATATCCGCAATGAGGATCATTTCCGTGTTTGGAGTCGCTTCTGCTTTGATCCCGTTTGTTGGAAAAGCAAAATCACAGGGGGAGAAAACCATGGATTGGGCAAACTGAATATCCATATTTTTCACTTTTGGCAGATTCCCCACCGATCCGGCTATCGCTACATAACATTCGTTTTCAATGGCTCGTGCCTGGGCACAATACCGGACCCTGGAGTATCTATTCTGGGTGTCGGTAAGAAACGGTACAAACAGAATATCCATCCCCTGATCTGCCAGTATCCGCCCCAGTTCCGGAAATTCCACATCGTAACAGATTAAAACGCCAATTTTTCCGCAATCGGTATCATAAGCTTTCAAAACCGAACCTCCTTTCATACCCCATATTTTCGATTCATCGGGAGTTACATGAAGTTTGATATACGGTTCATACGCTCCGTTTCGTTTGCACAGATACCCCACATTGTAGAGGGTATCCTCCTCCACCAGCGGCATACTGCCTGTAAGAATGTTGATATTGTAGGAAATAGCCAGTTCCACAAACCGGTCAAGCAAGGGAAGTGTTGTTTTAGCCAACTCACGAATGGCCTCTGCTTCAGACAGATGATTGTATTGGGCCATCAAAGGAGCATTGAAAAACTCCGGAAAAAGCACAAAATCCGACCGGTATCCTGACACGGCATCCACAAAAAATTCAATCTGCTCCACCACATCTTCTATGGTTTTGTATGGGCGCATCTGCCACTGTACCAGTCCCATTCTCACTTCCGATTTGATTTGCTTCACAACCGGCCTGGGCCTTGTGTAGTAAATATTATCCCACTCCAGCAAAACCGCATACTCTTTCGATTCGGTATCTCCCGGCAGGTAATTTTCCAATACTTTCTTCACATGAAAATCGTTGGAAAGCTGAAAACTCAGTACCGGATCATGAATCTCCCGGGTTTTTACTTTGCGGATATATTCCTTGGGCGTAAAATCTTTGGAATAATGGGCGTAATTTGGCATCCTTCCACCAAATACAACCCCCTCGAGGTTTAGCTTTTCACACAATTCTTTTCTGAAATCATACAACCTTCTTCCCAACCGATGTCCCCGGTATTCCGGATGGATAAAAACCTCAATTCCGTAGAGTACATTTCCTTCAGGGGTGTGGGTATTGAATTTGTAATCGTCTGTAATATCCAGAAAAGTATGTCCTTCACTGAACTTTTCGTAATCCACGATGATGGATAAAGCGCTGCCGACCACCTTCCCGTTAACCAATATACAAACCTGTCCTTCCGGAAATTTCTTTAACAAGGTCCGGATATGGTGTTCTTTCCAAAACATGCCTTCCAGGTTGGAATAGGCACGGATCATGGAATTTTTTAATTCCCGGTAATCACTGATCTGCAGATTCCGTAATTCAACTTTTTCAATCTTAACCATTGAGCCAATCTTTAGGAATGATCAAAACTACTGATTTTCAAACAATGCACGCTATCAATGCCCTGGATATTTTTCCCAGGGTGCCGGCTCATCTTTTCACTTTTCCACCTTATCCCTTTTCCTGGTTCCTGGTTCTTTCCCTTTTCCACCTTTCCACTCTTTCACCTTATCACTTTTCCTGGTTCCTGGTTCCTGGTTCTTGGTTCCTGGTTCTTCACTTTTTCACTTTTCCTTTTTTTTCGCTTCTTCCCATATTTGGTCCATTTCAGCGAGAGACATATTTTTCAATTTTTTTCCTTTGAGGAGTGTTTTCTTTTCAAGGTAGTTGAAACGTTCTGTAAATTTCAGATTGGTACGTTCCAGGGCCGCTTCCGGATCTATTCCATAGAGCCGTGCTGCATTGACCATTGCAAAAAAAAGATCTCCGAATTCAGCTTCGATCCGTTGGGGATCCCTATTTTCCATTTCTTTTTCCAATTCGCTGATCTCCTCTTTGACCTTTGTCCACACCTGTTCCCGGTGTTCCCAGTCGAAGCCTATTCCGCTGGTTTTTTCCTGAATTCTATTGGCCTTAACCAGGGCGGGTAACGACACGGGCACTCCTTCGAGCACCTTACGGTTTCCCCCCTTTTCCTTTAACTTTAACGCTTCCCAGTTTTCCATGACTTCACGGTCATCGGCAACTTTCACATCGCTGAAAATGTGGGGATGCCGGTAGATCAGTTTTTCACTGATTCCTTCCAGGACATCGCCCATATCAAAGCCTCCCTGCTCGGAAGCGATCTTTGCATAAAAAACAATGTGAAGCATCAAATCGCCAAGTTCCTTTCTGATTCCACGGAGATCTCCCTGAAGAATGGCATCGCCCAACTCATAAGTCTCCTCGATGGTGAGCCTTCGCAACGATTCAAAAGTCTGCTTTTTATCCCATGGACATTTCTCACGCAATTCATCCATGATCTCCAGCAACCGTCTGAAAGCTTCCAATTTTTTATCCATTTGATTCCTTTTATGATTGCATACGCAAGGCAATCGTTGGAACGATCGACCCTACTCCGCAAAGGTAGCCAAAAGAGCGATACCATAAAACAGGATCATCCAGAAGCGCGCAGTAGCCGATCTCCTTTTCAACGTGCAAAGCAATGAAACCAACTAGAAATTATTTCGTATTTTTGAACCAGAATGAAAATACCCATTTAGAAGGAGCAAATTTGGAAAAACAGATACTACTGGAAGGGATTGATCCACTTGAATTTTTTGGTGTGAACAACACCAAAATCGATCTGATAAAATCCTATTTCCCGAAAATCAACATAGTAGCCAGAGGAAACAGCCTCTATATCCAGGGAGAAAAGAATGAGTTACGCCTTTTTGAGAAGAAATTCAGTTTCCTTTTGGATTACTATTATCAGTTTAACAGGCTTCCTTCGGAGGTCATCCGTCAGCTCATGGTCGACGATACGGTTATCCCGGGAAACGGCTTTTCTGATGAGAACGATATTTTGGTGTATGGCAACAACGGAAAACCCATCCGAGCCCGCACCCCCAACCAGCGTATTCTGGTTGATGCATGCGGGAAGAATGACCTATTGTTTGCCATTGGTCCGGCCGGGACAGGGAAAACCTATACTGCCATAGCCCTGGCTGTGAGAGCCTTAAAAAACAGAGCCATTCGACGGATCATACTGAGTCGCCCGGCTGTGGAGGCCGGGGAACGACTGGGATTTCTCCCGGGCGACCTGAAAGAAAAAATCGACCCTTACCTCCAACCGCTCTACGATGCCCTGATGGATATGATCCCTTTCAAGAAACTGGAAGAATTCCTGAAGGAAGGAACCATACAGATTGCTCCCCTGGCTTTCATGAGAGGACGAACCCTGAGCGACGCGTTCGTAATCCTGGATGAAGCTCAAAACACCACCCTCAACCAGATCAAAATGTTTCTTACCAGAATGGGACCCAATGCAAAATTTATCGTCAACGGCGATATAACCCAAATTGACCTGCCTAACCGAAATATGTCAGGATTGGTGCAGGCCATGAAAATCCTTAACCGGATCGACGGAATTTCAATGATTGAATTCAATGAAAAAGATATTGTCCGCCATAAACTCGTCCGCGATATCGTGAATGCTTACAACCGGTTTTACGAAGAAAAAGACAAAGAAAAGAATAAGAAATTGGATAAAAACCAGCCAAAGGCAAACTAAAAAACATATTTCCGGTATTTTTTTCGCAACAGGAGAACAATCATTGCCGGAAAGCAGTTATTCTTGTAAAAGGAAGAGAGCGATCATTGCAAATAGAAAAAAACGAAATTTCACCGTAAACAAAAAAAAGACGAAACGAGCCATGAGAAAAAAATCACACACAGCAGAATTTTTCCAGGAGCGGGTTTCATTTTTCACCACTAAAAATCATCAATTATAATCTCATGAAAAGCAACGTATTAACAAGAACATCGTATAATTTTCCGGGGCAGAAGGGGGTATATCACGGAAAAGTACGGGATGTATACAATATCAATGATGAATTTCTGGTCATGATTGCCACCGACCGCATTTCAGCCTTTGATGTCGTACTTCCCGAGGGAATTCCCTACAAAGGGCAGGTTTTAAACCAGATTGCCTCGAAATTTCTGGATGCCACACAGGAGATGGTTCCCAACTGGAAAATAGCCTCTCCGGATCCCAATGTTACGATCGGGCACTTCTGTCAGCCCTACAAAGTAGAGATGGTCATCCGGGGATACCTGGCCGGCCATGCGTGGCGTACCTACCGTGACGGGAAAAGGGAATTGTGCGGAGTCCCCCTGCCGGAAGGAATGATTGAAAACCAAAAATTTGACGAACCCATCCTAACGCCTACGACCAAAGCTGAAGAAGGGCACGATCAGGACATCTCCCGCGAAGAGATTCTCGCCTCCGGGCTGGTTTCCCGTGAAGAGTATGAACAACTTGAAAATTATACCCGCCGATTATTCCGGCGCGGAACGCAAATGGCTGCCGAAAAAGGATTGATCCTGGTAGATACAAAATATGAATTCGGGAAAAAAAACGGAACCATTTATCTGATCGATGAAATCCATACCCCCGATTCATCCCGCTACTTCTACGCCAGCGGATATGAACAACGACAGGAAAAAGGCGAAAAACAAAAACAACTGTCCAAAGAGTTTGTAAGACAGTGGTTGATCGAAAACGGATTCCAGGGAAAAGAAGGTCAGAAAATTCCCCCCATGGATGAAACGTTCGTTCGTTCTGTATCCGAAAGGTATATCGAACTGTACGAAAAAATTACAGGTGAATCCTTCCGGAAATCAGAAATCTCCAAAATGGAACAAAGAATTGAGCAAAATGTTATGAACTTTCTCTATTAACCTTCCGGGATGACAAAAACAACCATGGTCCTGCTTTGTTTATGGGTAAGCATTTCCGTTTTTTCGCAGGATGCCTATACCCTGGTGAGAACCGGGGAGAAAGCGCCTGATTTCACGTTTGACACAGGAAACGGAGAGATCAAGAATTTTTCTTCCCTGCAAGGGAAAGTCGTGCTGATCAACTTCTTTGCAACCTGGTGTGGCCCCTGCAGATTGGAACTTCCTCACCTGCAGGAGGAGATTTTTGAGAAATACCAAAACAGGGATGATTTTGAACTCCTGATCTTTGGTCGGGAAGAAGACCGGCAAACCGTAACCCGTTTTAAAAATGAAAACAACTACACCATGCCGTTTTATCCTGATGTAGAACGCACCCTCTTTTCGAAATTTGCCAAACAGAATATACCCCGGAATTTTGTTATCGATAAAAAGGGAACCATTGTATATGCCTCCATCGGTTATTCAGAAGAAGAGTTTGCAAAATTAAAAGCAATCCTTGCGGATCTGCTTGACCCGTAAGCTACTCTGTTCTGATCATTTTACACTTTTAAAACAATCGTCATGATATTGCTGGATACTTTTTATGACAGTGGACTATTTACCTACCTGATCCTTCCCTTATTAATTTTTCTTTCCCGTATTTTGGATGTCAGCATTGGAACCGTCCGGATCGTAATGCTTTCCAAGGGACAAAAAGTTCTGGCTCCTATTCTGGGATTCTTCGAAGTCTTTATATGGCTGTTGGCCATTTCAAGGATTTTTGAGAACATGGATAACTGGGTTTGCTTCATCTCGTATGCGGCCGGTTTTGCCATGGGAAATTATGTTGGGTTAAAAATCGAAGAAAGACTTGCGGTAGGGATCGTCCGCATTCAAATTGTAACCCGCAAGGAAGCATCCACTCTGATTGCGGTTCTTAAGGAATCGGGATATGGAATAACCCACCTGAAAGCACAGGGAGGTTCTGAAAATGTGAGCATTATTTATACGGTACTCAAAAGAACGGATGTTCCTATGGTAGAAAATATTATCCGTGAATTCAATCCCAATGCCTTTTACTCGGTTGAAGATGTAAAATATGTAAACAAAGGCATTTTCCCGATCAGGAAAACCCGGCGATGGCGGAAAGGAAAATAAAAGATTTCCTGCAGGATCGGACAGCACGGAAAAGATTACGGCTTTTTATTTCCTTCAACCGGTTCCTCTTCGTCTGCAGGACGTGCATACAAGTCATAATCCTCTGCTTCGGTTATGGTTACCCAACAGAATTCCCCTACCGGGATTTTATTTTGTGAAGCGATAAACACCTCGCCATCCACTTCCGGAGAATCATATTCCGTACGTCCTACGGTGTAGGAACCTTCCTTCCGGTCGATAAGGACCTTCATTTTCCTTCCGGTTTTTTTCTGTTGAAGGGCGGCAGAGATGGGTTGCTGAAGGGCCATAATCTCCCCGGCACGTTCCTGTTTGATGGGGTCAGGAACATCGTCTTCATAACGGTCATAGGCTACGGTTCCTTCCTCATGGGAATAGGTAAAAACGCCCAGCTTATCGAATTGTACTTCCCGGACAAAATCCTTGAGTTGTTCAAAATCATCTTTCGTTTCTCCGGGAAACCCTACCATGAGTGTGGTACGCAGGGCTATCCCGGGGATTTCGTCCCGGATCCGGGCTATCAACTCCCGGGTTTGCTTTCCGGTGATATGACGTTTCATGCGTTTCAGGACCGGATCTGCAATGTGCTGCAACGGCAGGTCCAGGTAGCGGCAGACTTTGGGATTCTGGCGGATGGTTCTCAGAAGAGACAGAGGAAAACGGTGGGGATACAAATAATGAAGCCTGATCCATTCGATGCCGGGAATTCCGGAAATCCCTTCGATCAATTCAACCAGGCGGCTCCTGCCATACCGGTCGATGCCGTAATAAGAAAGATCCTGGGCAATAACCAACAACTCCCTGACTCCTTTTTTTGCCAGGTGTCGGGCTTCGCGATCCAAACTTTCCATATCCCTGGATTTATACGAACCGGTCATCCGGGGAATGGCACAAAAGGAACACGACCGGTTACACCCTTCAGCCACTTTGAAATAGGCATAATGACGGGGAGTGGTCAGCTTCCGTTGATAGAGAACCTCCGGAGAATAATGTGCTTTCAGTGCCTCAACCAGGGCTTTCAGATCAAACTTCCCGAAATAACGATCCACTTCCGGAATCTCTTGCTGAAGTTCCCTGCCATACCGCTCCGAGAGGCATCCCATCACATACAGCTCCCTGATTTCACCCTTTTCACGGGCTTCCGCATACTGCAGAATCATGTCTATGGATTCCTGTTTTGCATCCTGAATAAAACCACAGGTATTGATGACCACGGCATCGAAATCGTACCCGTTGGCATCAAAAAACACCGTGAAGTGGCTTCTCTCCAACTGATGGAGCAACACTTCTGAGTCAACCAGGTTTTTGGAACATCCCAGGGTTATGACATTCACACGTTTTTTCTTCATGCGGATCAATGAATCTGCAGGCAAAGAAACAACAATTTCTCATGAGTCAGTCTATGATTGTCCCTTTTGTTTTATTACCTTCGTAAAGCGGCAACCAATAAAACAAAACCACATGCCCTGCAACATAACACAAAATGACATACACGTAAAGAGCTGGAATCAACTGTTGGAGGAAGTGTATGCCGATTCCTGGAAGCCGGGTCTCAGCCGTTACCGGAGTGATTATGCTTTTCGGGGGCTTTCCGACCGTTCCTATCGTCTTGAAAACAGCTTTCTGCGAAACTGCGGGAAGCACCCCGACCTGGAATACCATCTACTGCGCAACTTCCAAAAATATGCCCGTACTACAGAACCCAACCAAACCTACACCCTGTGGCGGTCGCTGGTATTGGCCCAACATCACGGACTCCCCACACGCCTGCTCGACTGGACCTATTCGCCTTTCGTGGCGATGCATTTTGCCACAGCCAACACCGAACATTTTGATACCGACGGGGTGATCTGGCAGGTAGATTTTGTAAAAGTGAACCGACTGTCACCGGAACCTTTGCAGGGATTGCTGGAAATAGAAAAATGCAACGCTTTCACCGTGGAAATGCTCGAAACCCACTTCTCCTCGCTGCACCATTTCGATGAAGTATTCGGCAAAGACCAGGCCATCTTTTTTGAACCTCCCTCCCTTGACGACCGAATCGTCAACCAGTTTGCCCTCTTTTCCATCATGTCGAATCCGGTGACTATCTTCGATGACTGGCTGAAAAAGCATCCCGGCAGATACCGGAGAATCATTATTCCCAAAGAGTTAAAATGGGAAGTACGCGATAAACTCGACCAGGCAAACCTGACAGAACGGGTTTTCTTCCCGGGCCTCGACGGACTCGCCAAATGGCTCAAACGACATTATCAACCCAAAAGGTAAGCCCACCATGCATCCCGGTTTCAAACGGAAAAACCCCCTGCCGCCAGACAACCAATCCACCCAATACCAAACAGCCTGAAAAAACCATCCCATAAAACCCCATCGCCCTTCGCATATGCTATAAACCCCAACTTCCCCATAAAGACTTTGTGAAGGATTATTCACTTTTTACAAATTTTTATTCTTTTTTAATTAATTTTTATTATTCTTTTATTAATTTTAGTATCTATAATACTTATTTATATCTTTATATTACATTATTTATTTTGTTTTTTAGATGCTTATATCGGTTTTTATCATTTATATAGTATTATATATCAGACTTATATTTATTTTTTATTCATAATAAATTATTTTTCCCCAATTTATATTTGTTTAATACAAATTTTCTTTTATCTTTGAATCATCAATCAATTCGAGTTAGTTTAGATAGATGGAGAAAATTGAGGTCCTGAGGATTATCAAGAGGGAGATGATGAAGAAGCATGTGAGCCCGGCGGAATTGGCGCGCAAATTGGGAGCCAATCCGTCGTCGGTTCACGGCATGTTAAAGCGTCCCACCCTTCAGGTTCAGAAACTGGTTGCATTATCCGAAATACTAGGCTACAATTTTTTCCGGGAGATTGCGGAGCAACTACCGTATGAAGAGCCTGTGAGTCAGGCGAACAGGGAAACGGAGGAACTCCGGCAGCGGATCAGGGAACTGGAAATCGAAGCATCGGCTTTACGAAGAACCCTGAAGGAGGTTATTCGAGGGTCCATTCTTTCATCCGATGTGCGATCGTGAAAAAGGAACGGTTTTCTGATCCACAAACTCGTTATTCAGGTATTTATAATAGCCGGCAATGGCTATCATGGCTGCATTGTCGGTTGTAAACTCAAATTCAGGAATCGAGAGGTTCCACGTATTTTTTGCTGCGAGTTCCTGTATGGCGCTGCGCAATCCGGAGTTTGCAGAAACCCCTCCGGCCAAAGCTATTTCCCGGGTACCGGTCTGCCGGGCAGCTTCTTCCAATTTATTAAGGAGAATCTCAACGATCGTACGCTGCAGGGAAGCAGCCAGATCCGCCTGGTGCTGTTCCACAAAACGGGGATTCTTTTTAAGGGAATCCCTCAGAAAATAGAGAAAATGGGTTTTTAATCCGCTGAAACTATAATCCAAACCCGGTACCTGAGGCTTCGAAAAAACAAACCGGGAGGAATCGCCTTTTTTTGCCAGTGCATCGATATGGGGACCTCCGGGGTACGGGAGTCCCATGACCTTGGCACATTTATCAAACGCCTCACCGGCAGCATCATCGATGGTCTGACCGATGACCTGCATATTCAGGTAATCCTTTACCAGGATGATCTGTGAATTTCCTCCGGAAACCAGCAGGCACAAAAAAGGAAAAGCCGGTGGCCGGAAGGGTTTTCCTTTTTCCTGAATGAAGAGCGCCAGTACGTGCCCGACCAGATGATTGACTTCAATCAGGGGAATCCCGGAAGCCAGGGCGAAACCTTTGGCAAAAGAAACCCCTACCAGCAGGGACCCCAACAAACCCGGACCCCGGGTAAAAGCGACGGCCGACAGGGAAGATGGATCCACGCCGGCTCCTTTGAGAGCCTGGTCAACCACCGGAATGATGTTCTGTTGATGTGCCCTGGAAGCCAGCTCCGGAACCACGCCTCCGTAAGCTTCATGAATCTTCTGCCCGGCAATGCAGTTTGAAAGAATCGTTCCATCAGAAACAACAGCCGCTGAGGTATCATCACAAGATGATTCAATACCCAAAATAACTATACTCCGCTTTTTCCCCATAATCTACCCAAATTTCCTCCTTCGAAGATTTTGCTGCCAGGCAACGTTAGAGTTGCATGCTTTTTGTTTAATTTTGTACAAAACGCAAAAGTATCAAAAAAGCCGGGAAAATAACATGCATCGTTCTGGGAGTAATCGCTTTTCTGGTTATTGCCGTTTACCTCTTGTTGCAACATGCTGCCGTACAGCAATACCTGACCCAACGAATAGCCCATGTTATCTCCGAAAAATTGAATACCCGCCTTTATGTAGGGGGGGTTGATATAGCCTTGTTTGACAAGATCGTCCTGGAAGATGTCTGGATGGAAGATTCCAGTCAGGATACCCTTCTTTACATGAAAAAGCTGACTGCCGCCATCGATTCCTTCTCCATTAAAAAACGACAGATTGCCTTCAAAAACCTCGATCTTGAGGGAGCTCTGATCAATCTGTCCGTCGATTCATCCGGAGCCTGGAATTACAGGATTCCTGAAAAATCAGTCCTACCGTCTTCTTCAGACAGCACTGAATGGAATCTCTCCTGCACCCGCTTTACGCTCCGGCACTCGGAAGTAAATCTGGGTGCCGGAATATTAAAGCAATCCTACCCCCTATCTTTTACCGAAATCAACAGCACCCTGTCTGATTTCCAATACCGGGGTGACTCCCTGGCGCTTACTCTCGAAAAACTGGCTTTCGAGAGTTCCGAAAATTTTGACGTTCAGCAACTCTCTGCTGAATTGTCTTTTCTCAGCAACCAAATGAAAATCCACGATATCAACCTGGAAACTTCCAGGTCCCTGGTAACCCACACCTCTCTAACGGTACACCGACCCGACAGCTTACGACCGCCCGGCCTGCCGGATATCAATTTCCGGATCGGTCACTCATCCCTCAACATGGAAGATCTGGCGGTTTTTATTCCGGGGCTGACCGGCATGGACGAACAAGTGGAGTTTTCAGGCCATATTTTCGGGGACCTCTCCAGTTTGAAAGGGAATGACATATCGCTCCGAACAGGCCGGCATACTGCCCTCAACGGGAACTTCTACCTGAACGGATTACCGGAAGGACTGGATGAACTGTATCTCTTCATTGATCTGACCAACCTGCAAACAACGTTTACCGACCTGAGTGAAATCAACCTGCCCCATGCATCCAAAATCAGACACATCGCTTTCCCGGAATCTTTTTACGATGCCGGGATCATCACCTACCACGGAAATTTCACCGGCTTCCTTACCGACTTTGTAGCCTATGGAAGAGTCGACAGCGATATGGGAGACATCAGCACCGACCTCTCTTTTGCTCCCGGGGAAAAAGGAGTAATCGAACTGGATGGGAAAATCGCTACCTCCGGATTTATGCTTGGAAACCTCTTTCAGAATAAAAACCTGGGGAATGTATCCTTCGACGGAATTCTCAGTGGAGAGTATCTGAAAGAAACCCACGATATCCGGGGAACCTTCGAAGGAGGCATCGCAAGCATCGAAGCCAGAGGATACACCTACCGGAATATTCTGATGGACGGAAAATTTGAAAACCAGAACTTCGATGGGTTTGTCAATATCGATGATCCCAACCTGAAACTTGACTTTCTGGGCAAGCTGCACCTCAATCCTGCCCTTCCGGAATTCGACTTTGATCTTTCGGTGCGTCATGCCAATCTGAGAGCCCTCAAGATAGACAGTCTTTACGAGCTCTCCGACCTGGCTTTCATCAGCAAAGCCAATTTTACCGGAAACAGCATTGACAACCTGAATGGTTATATCCGCATTGAAAATGGGTCCTACCTGAACACAAATGGGGAGCTGACTTTTCAGGATATAAAACTGAGTACGCAAACATACGAAAACAACCGGGGACTCACCTTTTCTTCCGATTTTCTGGATGTTGAAATCAATGGCCAGTATAACCTGAGAACCTTCCCTGCAACGTTCCGCTTCATTATTTCAAACTATCTTCCTGCTCTGGCTTCATCCGATGAAGATCGTTTATCGTCCCTGGCGAACAATTTCAGAATCCAGGCTGATATCAAGGACCTTGACCCGATAATGGCTGTTTTTCAACCGGATCTGAAAATCAGCACTCCTTTTCTTATCGAAGGGGAGATTGACACCGGGGAAAATCTTTTTTATCTCGACGGAATGATTCCCGGCCTTTCGGGCACAAACTTTCTTCTGAAAGATCTATCCCTCCGGTCAGAAACCCATCAGGTTTACAGTGTCACCCTCAAGATAGGTCAGTTTCAGACCCGCTCCGGAATCGATCTGTACAATATAGCCCTCCAGGCAGAGGCCCGGGAAAACAACCTCGACACACGACTGACCTGGAATAATTACCACCCGGTGAGTTACAGCGGAGAGATCAGCGCCGCAACCCAATTGTCTGAAAGAGGAGAGAATTTCCATGCCGATATAGAAATCATGCCTTCTGGAATCTATATTGCCGATTCGCTTCTCCAGGTGATGCCCGGACGCATAACCATTGATTCAAGCCGTTTCTGTTTCGACGAACTCACCGTAACCGGTTCTTCACAGACCCTCTCCGTAAACGGGGTAATCTCGAAAAATCCGAAAGACCGGTTGGAAATCCGGTTTTCAAATATCGATCTCAGCCTGATTGAAAAATACTTTCAAAATGAAACAACCATCAACGGATTAGGAAATGGCACCCTGGAACTGGAAGATTTTTACGGTCAACGACTCATTTACTCCGATCTTACCCTGAATGATTTCCGCTTCAAGGATCAGACTTTCGGGAATATTTCGCTTTCAAATTCCTGGGACAGTCATTCCGGGAAGGTGCATGCAGAGATGAAGATCGCTGATGCAGGGAAAACCCGGCTTAACGCCTCCGGGTTTTACAATCCCCTTACTGATAGCCTGAATTTTCAGGCAGACCTGGATGAGGTATCCGTTGTGATCCTGGAACAGGTCATCCGGAAGACCTTTTCCGATTTCCGGGGTATAGCTTCCGGATCGCTGAAGATTCATGGCACTCCGGATAACATCTTGATGAACGGAGCCCTGATGGGTAGGGAGGCAGGCCTGACCATCGACTTTACGCGAGTTCCCTATACATTCAATGATTCGGTATTCTTTTTAGGGAACCAGATCCTTTTCGACCGGATCACCATCCATGACGAACTGGGCAACCAGGGCACATTCAACGGAACCCTGACCCACACGAATTTTTCCAATATGGTTTACGACCTAACACTATCCTCCCCGCAAATACTGGCTATGAATACCGGATTGGGTGATAACAGTCAATTCTTCGGGAAAATGATTGCCGAGGGCAGTTTTTCAATCACCGGACGGGGAGTAAATGTTACCCTGGAAGGCGAAGGAAAAACCCTGCGGGGGACCAACGTCAGCATATCCCTGGGCAAAGACCAGGAAGCTGAACAATATGACTTCATTGAATTCGTCGGTCCGGAGACCACCGTCGTTGAAAAGGAACAATTAACCTATATCAGCCGAGCAGATACGGCTTTGAATCTGAACCTCCGCATTGAAGTAACCCCGGAAGCACAGGCTCAGCTGGTTTACAACTCCCAGGTGGGCGATATCATCCGGGGCCAGGGAGAAGGAGTCCTTCAGATTGGTATGGACCCGAATGGGGACTTAACCATTTTGGGGAACTACAACATTGTGCAGGGAGACTACCTCTTCACCCTGAAAAATGTGATCAACAAACGTTTCACCATCGAACCGGGAAGCGTTGTTACCTTTCCCGGGGATCCCATGAATGCCATCATTGATATTGAAGCGGTATACCGGTTGAAAGCTTCCCTCTATGAATTGTTTGCAAACAGCAACCTGGAGGTAGACCGTTCACAGCGAATTCCTGTGGAATGCAAAATCCGGCTCTCCGACAACCTTTCCAACCCGGAAATACATTTCGACATTGAATTTCCCCTGGTGGAAACCCGTCTGGTGGATGAACTTCAGCAATTTTTCAATACCGAAGAAGAAATGAACCGGCAGATCATCTCGCTGGTTGTGCTGGGGCAATTCTACACACCCGAATACATGCGGGGAACCTACGAGGCAGCCACAACCTCATCGTACGCCATCGGATCCACAGCCAGTGAGCTTTTCTCGAACCAGTTCAGCAACTGGCTTTCCCAGATCAGCAACGATTTTGATATCGGGTTTAACTACCGCCCCGGAACGCAGCTCACCAAAGATGAAATCGAACTGGCTCTCAGCAAACAGATGTTTAACGACCGGGTAACGATCAACGGAAACATCGCCAACAACGTGAATCCTACCGAAACACACAACAGCCAGATCGTGGGTGATTTCGACCTGAAAGTCAAACTGACCAATAATGGGAAAATACAACTCAAAGCTTTCAACCGGTCCAACAACAACTTAATATACGAAACAGCCCCATACACCCAGGGAATCGGTCTTACCTTCCGGGAAGAATACAACACCATGAAAGAACTCTTCGATAAATTGCTTTCATTATTCGGAAAATAATACCCAAAGGGTGAAACGATGAAACCTTTACCCATGAAATATCTTGATCTGTCGCATTGGTTGTCGGAGCATATGCTCCCCTATCCGGGGACCCCTCTCCCATCCATAAAAAAAACCGGGGAAATCAAAACCCTGGGGTACCGTGAAACCTCCCTGGAAATCACCTCCCATACCGGAACCCACATCGATGCACCCGCCCATTTACTCGAAAAAGGCCGCTACCTCGGGCAATACCCGCTTTCAAAATTCACGGGGAAAGCAGTCGTGATAAAAATCCCGGCCGGAGAAAGACAAATAACCAGGAAGTTTATAAACGGTTTCAGAAAAGAAATCGGAGCCTCGGAATTTATCCTGTTTCATACCGGGTGGGGTGCACGTTGGGGAACAGATCCCTACTATCAAAACTATCCGGTTCTGGATGCCGGCTCCGCACGTTATCTGACCTCTTTCCCTCTCAAAGGCATCGGCTTCGATGCCCCTTCGCCCGACCCCGTTGATTCTGTAAACTACGAAATCCATAAAATTCTTCTCCGCAAAGATATCCTGATTATTGAAAACCTTGTTTTTCCTGAAATGGACGATTCGGGTACCGGAGAATTGTTTATCTTTCCTTTGCGCATCAGGGAAGCCGACGGTTCACCGGCTAGAGCTGTTTTACGGATCCCCTGAAGCGCATCGAAGTTGACAGTTGTCCGGCTGTTCACCATACCCATGATCCGTTGGTAAAAACCGGCCGTCTGCTCCGATCCTTCGGAGGGTAAAAATAGCCTTCATCCCTGCTTAACACCCATGGATGAACTTCCAAAGCTATTTTTCCCTTCTCAGAATCAAGAGGGAAAACAGGGAAGGGCCAACCCATAAATTCTATTTGAATTTTTATATTTGTCCCATGATCACAGTTGAAGCATTCAATCAGCTCAAAGCATCCCTTGAAGGCGACCTGTTCACCGACCATGTCCAACGGGTGCTCCATTCTACCGATGGCTCACAATACAAAGAGTTGCCTCTGGCGGTTACCCGTCCGAAATCCAAGGAAGACATCCAAAAGATCCTGGCTTTTGCACGGGATAACCATACTTCAGTGATACCCCGGGGAGGAGGCACTTCACTGGCCGGACAGGTAGTCGGAAGCGGTATAGTTGTGGACGTTTCGAGATACCTCACGCGCATTGTTGAATTCAACAAAGAGGAAAAATGGATTGTTGTTGAGCCGGGTGTGGTTCTGGCTGAGTTGAATCAGTTTCTGGCCTCCCATGGTTTGCAGTTTGGTCCTGAAACATCCACGGCCAACCGGTGCGTGATGAGCGGTATGCTGGGGAACAATTCCTGCGGACTGCATTCCCTTGTCTACGGAAGTGTCCGTGAGCATATCCTCGAAGTAGACGCCCTTCTCTCCGACGGCTCGGAGGCTTCTTTCAAAGCCCTTTCCAAAGAAGAATATCAACGCAAACGAAAGGAAAACCCCAATCGGCTCGAAAAGGCGATTTACGAAACCATTCACACCATGCTTTCTGATCCGGAAAATCAAAAAGAAATACGGAATAATTTTCCGGATCCAAAGCTTACACGCCGCAACATGGGGTATGCCATCGATGTCCTGCTCGATTCCGAAATTTTCACGGAAGGAGGTCCTCCGTTCAATTTCTGCAAACTCCTGGCAGGCTCAGAAGGCACCCTGGCTTTTTCATACCGCATCAAACTGAATCTGATACCCCTTCCACCCAAACATGCCGGACTGGTATGTGCCCATTTCGAAACGTTGGAAGAATCCCTGCAGGGAAACCTGATCGCCCTGAAACATAAACCTACCGCCATTGAGCTGATGGATGATACGGTTTTGCAATGTACCAAAACCAATATCGAACAGAAGAAAAACCGTTTTTTTGTTCAGGGCGACCCGGGGGCTATCCTGATGATTGAGTTTTCCTTTGACACCGAAAAAGAACTGACCGATAAGGCCAGGGCCCTGGAGAACGATCTGCGCAAGGCAGGACTGGGATACCACTTTCCCCTGGTCACCGGAAAAGATAAAATGAAACATGCCTGGGCACTGCGCACAGCCGGACTGGGAGTACTCGCCAATATCCCGGGCGATAAAAAAGGGGTTCCCGGAATTGAAGACACAGCTGTTCATCCGGAATACCTCCCTGATTATGTAGCGGATATCAAGAAGGTGCTGACAAAACTAAACTTCAACAGTGTTTTCTATGCCCACATTGCCACGGGAGAGATTCATTTCCGGCCGATGATCAACTTCAAAGACCCGGAGGAAGTAAAACGTTTTGATACCCTGATGAATGAAGTGGCATCCCTGGTTAAAAAATACCGCGGTTCGATGAGCGGGGAGCATGGCGACGGACGAGTGCGTGGTACGTTTATTCCTTTTATGTTGGGAGAACATAATTATCAGCTTCTCAGAGCCCTTAAAAAAGCCTGGGACCCCAACCATATCCTGAATCCCGGAAAAATAACCGATACACCTCCGATTACGGAGAATCTGCGCGTTATCCCGGGGAAACCAACTCCTGAATATCCTACCTTTTTTGATTTTTCCAAAGACCAGGGGTATTTTCGCAGCATTGAGAAATGCAATGGATCCGGGGATTGCCGGAAAAGTGCAACCATCGGGGGTACCATGTGCCCAACCTTTATGGCTACTCGCGATGAGGATAAGAGTACCCGGGGACGGGCCAATATTCTGCGTGAATTTCTGTATGCCTCCGAACCCCGGAATGCATTCAGTCAACAGGAGATCTACGATATTCTCGACTTGTGCATTTCCTGCAAAGCCTGCAAAGCGGAATGCCCCTCCAACGTGGATATGACCAAACTGAAAGCGGAATTTCTGCAGCATTACTACGATTTAAAGGGAATTCCTTTGCGTTCACGGATCATCGCCTACCTGCCGGAGTTGTATAAACTGGCAGTGGTTTTCCGGCCTATGGCCAATATTCTGTTAAATACCGGATGGATAAAAAAAGCCATCGGCTTTGAACCCAAACGTCAGGTCCCTGAACTGTCAAAGCTTACATTGAATAAATGGGCAGGAAAAATTTCAAAGCTAAATCCGCCTCAACCCATAAAAAAGGTGTACCTCTTCAATGATGAATTCACCAACTACAACGAAAGCGATATTGGCATCAAAGCGATCCTTCTGCTGACAAAACTGGGGTATGAAGTAAAAATACCCGTTCACAAAGAGAGCGGACGTACCTTCCTCTCCAAAGGATTATTGCGTACATCCAAAAAAATTGCCACCGCCAATGTATACCTCTTAAAAGACCTGATAACAGCCGATACACCCCTCATTGGCATTGAACCTTCTGCTATTTTGGCTTTCCGGGATGAATACCCTGAACTGGTGGACAAAGAACTCCAGCCGGAAGCTGAGAAACTCGCACGGAATGCCCTTCTCTTTGAAGAGTTCATGGTACAGGAAATGGAAGCCGGATATATAACAGAAAAATGCTTTACCGAAGAAAAAAAGCACATCCTGCTGCACGGGCATTGCCAGCAAAAAGCCATTGCATCGACCGAACCAACACGAAAAATGCTTTCTCTTCCCCAAAACTACACCGTGGAAGAGATCCCTTCCGGATGTTGCGGAATGGCCGGAGCTTTTGGATATGAAAAAGAACACTATGAGCTTTCCATGAAAATTGGGGAAATGGTTCTCTTCCCGGCGGTGCGAAAGGCCGAAAAAAACACCCTGATCTGTGCCCCGGGAACATCCTGCCGTCACCAGATCAACGACGGAACAGGCAGGAAAGCCATGCATCCTGTGGAGATCCTGTATAAAGCGCTGCTCTGAAGAAACAAAAACCTCCGGATACGAAAACGGCCCATCCGGTAAATCAAAAGAAGTAAAAAAGATTTTCGGATATTCAGATTAATAGAACCAGGAACCAAGAAAAGTGATAAGGTGAAAGAGTGGAAAGGTGGAAAAGGGAAAGAACCAGGAACCAAGAGCCAGGAACCAGGAAAAGGGAAAAGGTAGAAAAGGAAGAACCAGGAACCAAGAGCCAGGAGCCAGGAAAAGGGAAAAGGGGAAAAAGGTGAAAAGGTGGAAAGGTGAGAAGGGGGAAGGTTGACGGGTTCCCCGGATCCATCATCCCGCATCAAAACACGTTGAAAATAATTTAGCCTCCGGCTCGGGGAATTTCAACTATTCTCTTAAATTTGTATTCATAGATAGTAATTTAAACCAACTAAATGTATTTGATATGATTCAGAAATTTTCATTCCTGGGAATGTTGGCCATTTTAGCCTTTTCCTGCCAAACGGAACCAATCAACGAAG
>CAYPAW010000099.1:0-12646 GCA_964408795.1 uncultured Mariniphaga sp. | reverse complement strand
GGATAAACAGTGAAATTCGACGAAGGAGAATATTTCAACGGGGTCAGTTGTTGGTTGTTAAGACTTTTATCTCGAAACTGATTCCTGGTTCCTGGTTCTATTAATCCGAATGTCTGAAAACCAGACTCGCAACTCGAAACCAGAGACTAATTCCTGGTTCCTGGTTCTACTAATCTGAAGATCTGAGAATCCTACTCTCGACTGGTTAGAAGATAATCGCCATCATTTCCCGATGCCGGTCCGTTTTTACAGCAGGTGGATGTTGTTCTTTTTGCATGCACGGATCATCTCTTCGGGCCAGAGGCTGGATTGTATCTCTCCGATGTGGGCTTTTCGCAGGAAATACATGCATAACCGGGATTGTCCGATCCCCCCTCCTATGGAAAGCGGGAGTTCATCTCCGAGCAGCTTCTTGTGCCACTCCAACTCTTTTCGTTCTTCCAATCCCCTTATTTTCAATTGTTTTAGCAAGGACTTTTTATCCACCCGGATTCCCATGGAAGAGATCTCGAAGGCACTTTCCAGTACCGGGTTCCAGATCACAATATCGCCGTTTAAACCCTTATAACCGGCTTGTGTAGGGGTTGTCCAGTCGTCGTAATCGGGTGCCCGGCCGTCGTGTATTTCGCCATTCGGAAGTTCACCCCCAATACCAATAATAAAAAGCGCACCCAATTCGCGGGCAGCTGCTGTTTCCCGTTCATGTACCGAAAGCCCCGGATATCGGGCTACCAGCTCTTCGGTATGAATGAATACAATCTCTTCCGGCAAAAGAGGACGGATCTCCGGGTAATGCTCAAAAACCTGGTATTCTGTACGCTTTAGTACGGAATAAATTTTCCTCACTACCGTTTTCAAAAACTCCAGGGTTCGCTCTTCCCTGCTGATAACCCGCTCCCAGTCCCACTGGTCTACATACAGGGAATGAATATTCGTCAATTCCTCATCGGGCCGGATCGCATTCATGTCAGTATAGATCCCATAACCCTGTTCCACCCCCAATTCGGCCAGTGCCAATCTTTTCCACTTAGCCAACGACTGGACAATTTCCGCTTCCATATCGTCCATTTCCCTGACCGGAAAAGAAACAGGCCGCTCAACCCCATTCAGATCGTCGTTGATACCCGTTCCTTTCTTCACAAACAAAGGAGCTGTTACCCTCCGTAATCGTAACTGAGAGGATAAATCCTGTTGAAAACAATCCTTCACCAGCTTGATGGCTTTTTCCGTCTGGTTGATATCCAGTATGGAAAAATAATCCTCAGGTATGCATAGTTTCATTGGCAATAAAATTTATGACACATAAAAAACAAACTGTTTCCTTTTTTATTCAAAAGATATTCTTTACAAATGTATATATTTTTGTGTATATTTTATCATTTATTCGCTTATATTAATTATTTCTTAACTTTTTGAAATAATTATGCTTGTTTTCGTGGCATTAAAAAATTCTCAAAATAGCCTATCCCCGTGGCATCCCGAAAACGATCGGGTTCGGTGAATTATTTTGATTAACGGTTTCGTCACCGAAGTACGAAATCACGAAACACGCTAAAAGATAAAAATTTTATGATTCTGGTATAAGCAGCAAAAGAGACACATTACACGCTAATGCTCAACCCGTCATACGCCAGGAAAACATGATCAGGGAGTTCTTTTGAAACCTCTTTGTGCAGTCCCATTTTGTGTGAAATATGGGTAAGATAAGCCTTTTCGGGCTTCAGTTCATCGATTAGTTGCAAAGCCTGACTGAGGTTAAAGTGGGATTGGTGTTCTTTTTTGCGGAGGGCATTAACGACCAATACACGCAGTCCCTGGAGTTTCTTTTTCTCTGTTGATTCCACAAAACTCATATCTGTGAGATAAGCAAAATCACCGATTCTGAAACCATATACGGGAAGTTTGTAATGAAAACCCCGGATAGGGATCACCTCTATATCATCCACTTTAAAAGGGTTGTGGGTAATACGGGTCAGTTTCATCTGAGGGATACCCGGATAATTATGGTTGGCAAATACATAATGAAATATTCGTCGGATGGCTTTTTCGACCCTTTTTTCTCCGAAAATTTCCATGGGGTTCTGCTGAATCCAGTTATAGGATCGGATATCATCGAGTCCGAAAACATGATCAACGTGTTCATGGGTAACCAGTATAGCGCGTAAAGTCATTACATGGTAGGTAAGCATCTGTTGTCTGAAATCAGGGCCTGCATCAATAACCAGATTCTTCCCGGCTATTTTCAGAAGAACGGAAGATCTGAGGCGTTGATCCCGGGGGTCATCGGAACGGCACACCGGACAAGTACAGGCGATCAGGGGGACTCCCTGTGAGGTTCCTGTCCCCAGAAAGGTTACTTCCATATTCATTACATTCCCGGAATTCATTGGTATTGCTTGGCTTTAAAGCATTGATTTTTCATTCATTATCCGCATTCGTATTTCCAGGACCCGTTGAAAATCCCGGTCCGGCAGGCCAGGTGCATAACCTGAATCCTGCCTACAAAAATAGCAATCCATGAAGGAATAACCCTCGCTTATTGTTATTTTTGAAAAAAATTACCTATATGCCAAAACTTTACCTCATACCCAGCTTGCTGAGTTCGGATCCATGGAAGAACGTTTTGCCCTCACGTGTCAAAGATGTATGCCTGCAAACGAATTACTTCATCGTGGAAAATATTCGCACAGCCCGCAGGTTTCTAAAAAAACTGGATGAAAAGATCTTCATTGACCGAATTACTTTTTTTGAACTGAATAAACAAACTCCTGATACAGCATTTCAGGAATACCTTGTTCCCCTTCTGCAGGGAAACGACATGGGAGTTCTCTCCGAAGCAGGATGTCCGGGAGTGGCTGATCCGGGTGCTGAAATCGTAAAACTGGCCCATCAGAAGGGCATTCAGGTTGTTCCTCTGGTTGGCCCTTCATCCATTCTTCTGGCGCTGATGGCTTCCGGATTGAACGGTCAGAATTTTGCTTTTACCGGATACCTTCCCCGTAATTCCCGGGAACGAATAAACAGAATCAAACAATTGGAAATACGATCCGGAGAACAGCAGCAAACACAAATTTTTATTGAAACTCCTTACCGAAACAATCAAATGGCTGAAGACCTGATCAGGGCATGTTCCCCTTCTACCCTGCTTTGCATTGCCTGTGACCTGACCTCGGAACATGAGTTTATCGCGACACGAACGATCCGAAACTGGAAAAACAATCTGCCGGATCTACAGAAACGACCGGCCGTTTTCCTGCTGATGTCGATGCCCAAACAGCGCAGACCAGATGCAAGATATTCGTGACACCCGGCATCTCAGAGCACAGCGAATGAAATGACGAGGGTGGATTCAGTGAAACAGTTGTCGGTTGTTGGTTATCGGTTATCGGTTGTCGGTTATCGGTTCCCGATAAGAAATCGGGACTCCGCTTCGCTTTGTGGCCTGATTCACTGCGCTCATCGGGATTCGTTCCACCATCACCTTTCAGTTCTCCGGCAGATGCCGGATCCTGGAAGCTGGGTGTCACTGAATCGGTTGTCAGTTTTTCAGACTTTTATCTCATACCTTGATACATGCAATTGGTTCCTGGTTCCTGGTTCCTGGTTCCTGGTTCTTGGTTCTTGGTTCTTGGTTCTTGGTTCTTGGCTCCTGGTTCTATTAATCTGAATATCTGATTGTCTGAGAATCTGAAAATCCAAGAATCCGCCTCACTAATCTTCAAGAAGTTCATTCAGAACGAGGACTTGTCCTTTTTTTGTTTCCCGGTGTTTGACTATTTCACCGTATCGCACCCGAAGGGGATTGCCCAGTTTGGATTGTATGGTCAGGGAGCACAAGGTTCCTTCCGACCATTCGATGTCGATTTTAAATCCTCCCCGGGCCCTGATACCCCGTATGGTTCCTGATGGCCAGGTGTCGGGCAAGGCCGGTAAAATATGGATTTCGCCTGCATGGCTTTGCATCAGCATTTCCGTGATTCCGGAGACCAGTCCGAAATTCCCGTCGATCTGAAAGGGCGGATGATCGTCAAAAAGGTTCGACAGGGTTGATTGACGTTGTAAGGCAAGGACATTTTCGTAGGCTTTATTTCCTTCCAGCAGGCGGGCCCAAAAATTGATGATCCAGGCACGGCTCCAGCCGGTATGTCCTCCCCCGTGAGCCAGTCGGTATTCAATGGTTTTTTTGGCTGCTTCGAAGAGTTCAGGCGTTTCATACCGGGTGATCTGGTTTGAGGGATGCAGTGCATAAAGATGGGATATGTGGCGGTGTCCCGGTTCTGCCTCTTCAAACTCCTCCGTCCACTCCATTAATCTTCCGTCGGAGCCTACCTGCAAGGGAGGTATCAAAGCCAGCTTTTGGTGTAAGGTATCCCGGAAGGATGCATCCACATCCAGGATCTTTGAAGCTTTGATGCAATGGGTAAACAGTTCTGAAATGATTGCCCGGTCCATGGTAGGCCCCATATTCAGGGTGGCCTCCCGGCCATCGGCTGTGAGAAAACGGTTTTCGGGCGATATGGATGGCCCGGAAACCAGCATGCCGGTTTCCGGATCGGGAACAAGGTAATCCACAAAAAAGGTGGCTGCTTCTTTCATCAACGGATAGGCGTATTCCCTGAGATATGCTTTATCTTCGGTAAATTCATAATGGGTAAACAGATGCTGGCATGCCCAGGCAGCTCCCATGGGCCACATTCCCCACCAGGCCTTGCCTGTACAAGCTGTAAAATGCCAGGCGTCCGTTGTGTGATGCGCCACGAAACCACGTGCTCCATAGGTTTCCCGGGCTGTAAGCCTTCCCATTTCACGCAGTTCGCCGATAAACTCAAGAAACGGCACATGACATTCCGGAAGATGGGTAATTTCTGCCGGCCAGTAATTCATCTGGATGTTAATGTTAATATGATAATCTGCATTCCAGGGAGGATTAAACCCATCTACCCATATTCCCTGAAGGTTGGCCGGCATCGACCCGGGACGTGAACTGCTGATGAGCAAATAGCGGCCATACTGATAGTGCAGCTGGGTCAGGTAATCATCTTCTATCCCGCTTCGGACCTTCTCAAGCCGCTGATCAGTCGGTTGGTCCTCCCCGTCGTTATCCGTTAATGAAAAAACCACCCGGTCAAAAAGCGAGCGGTAATCTTTGGTATGGTCCTTCAGCAGGCTTTTATACCCTGCATCCAACACATCCTGCAGCCGTTGTTCACACACCGCTCGGGGATCCTCCCCCCGGTAATCCGTTGCAGTTACTACCCGAATGATTGCTTCCGAAGCCCCCTCAACAACGATCTTCTCTCCTTGAACCGTGATATTTCCTCCCCGGACGTCATAATGCAGAATGGCATGAAGTTTTACACCATCTCCGTTTCCCACATGTTCTGAAACTCTGATGGTTTGACTTTCCACTTTAATATCGGTATTTGGCCCCCTTTCAAACCATGAGGAGAAGTGTATGCTTCCGGATTTATCGGCACTATAGTGAATAATCATGGCTTTCCCGGGATAACTTGAAAAAACCTCCCGGTAGAATTTCACACCGTCTTTTTCATATTGGGTACGTACAATGGCATTGTTCAGATCGAGCTCCCGCCTGTAATGGGTATATCCTTCGGTGTTTTTACTCTCAATGTACAAATAACCAAGCATCTGGTTGGCATGCGTTCCGGAAGGGAAACGCTCTGAAAGCAACCGTTTATCCGTCATTCTTTCTGCTTCGACATATTTCCCGTCAAACAAGAGTTGACGTATTTCATCCAGGTATTGGTATCCCTTTTTTTTATCCCGGTCGTATATTTTATGTCCGGACCATATCGACTCTTCGTTCAGAACGATCTTTTCTTTTCCCGGGATCCCGTAGATCATCCCCCCCAGACTTCCGTTTCCCACAGGAAGGGCTTCTACCCACTCCCTGGCTGGTTGTTGGTACCATAATTTCAATACAGGATTATTTTCACGTTCCTTCTTTTCAGAACATGAAATCAGGGCAAAGACCGTCGCCAATAACAGAACGTTTGAGTTCATATGATTATAAGTATTAAATTTATAAGGTATTTAAAATCCGGGATTTACAGATTCCATCTCTACGCTGTTTTTTGTGAATTCCTGTTTTCGTGGCATTCAAGTTTTGACCACCAAGGTACGAAAACACAAAATACCATGAAAGGTGAAAATTTAAATAATTCAAGTTCAATATTTTATCCCGATAAGCTTCTCTCCCGACTGGTCGGGACAAGTTATCGGGATTCGTTCAACGTACAGATTTCAATACACACCATTTTTGAAATCTGAGTTTCACGAATAAACAGAACCGGGAAGGAATATCCGGCAAAAAAAATAGCAGGACTTCTGCCCTGCCATTCTGAGACCTGCTCTTTGTCAGGCCTGTTTTTCTGAGAGGTATCTTTCGGCGTCTATGGCCGCCATGCATCCTGATCCGGCTGCTGTTACTGCCTGCCGGTATTTTGAATCCTGGACATCTCCGCAGGCAAACACTCCCGGGACCTTGGTTTTTGAGGTTCCGGGGGTGGTTTTAATATACCCTACCTGATCCGTTTCCAGGAAATCTTTAAAGATGGCTGAGTTGGGTGTATGTCCGATAGCCAGGAAGAATCCATCAATTTTTATCTTCACTTCTTCTTCGTTTGGTTCGCCGAGGTTTTTCACGAGGGTAGCTCCTTCGACCACGCCATCGCCAAACAATCCCTTTGTTTGATGTTTCCAGAGAATTTCGATATTGGGTGTTTTCTTCACTCTTTCGGCCATCACCCGGGAAGCCCGGAGGACATCGCGTCGAACAATCATGTACACTTTATGGCATAATCCGGCGAGGTAGAGGGCTTCTTCGGCTGCGGTATCACCGCCTCCGACCACTGCCACATCTTTTCCTTTATAGAAAAAACCATCGCAGGTTGCACATGCAGACACTCCGCTGCCGGCATACTTTTCCTCATCTTCAAGACCCAGGTACCTGGCAGTGGCACCGGTAGCTATAATAACGGTTTCCGCTTCAATCACCGTACCATCGTCGATCCACACTTTATGCACCTTACCGGAGAAATCCGCTTTTTCTGCTGTTCCCCAACGCACATCGGTGCCAAACCGCTGCGCTTGCTTTTTCAGATCTTCCATCATCACCGGACCGGTAACCCCTTCCGGATAACCGGGATAATTTTCCACTTCTGTGGTGGTTGTCAACTGCCCACCGGGTTGTATCCCTTCGTAAAGAACCGGCTTCAGATTTGCCCGTGCAGCATAGATGGCTGCGGTATATCCGGCCGGACCGGAACCAATAATCAGGCATCTTACTTTTTGCACTGTACTCCCGGAATCTTTCGGCTTGTCCTGGTTGTCTGAAATATTCAATGGTTTAAACATAATCAATGTGGTTTTATTTTTGCGACGCAAAAATACAAAACATCTCAATAACCTCAATACCCGGAATGATCGATATTAATAAAACCCAATAGACAAAATTGATAACCGGACGGATTGAATAAATCAAAAAAAATCTTTTGTAGTAATTGATTCAAAATACTACATTTGCAAGCACTGAAAATCCAAAGAAGAAGGATGATCTTTAGGATACATTCATCCTCCTTCGCTACGTCAATTTGGGGCTTCGGAAGAAAAAGCGGGGTGTAGCTCAGTCCGGTTAGAGTACTCGTCTGGGGGGCGAGGGGTCGCTGGTTCAAATCCAGTCACCCCGACAAAGAAAAAAGCCTTTTCGTATTTACGAAAGGGCTTTTCAATTTTATTTGAACAGGAAATTTATTTCGATGGGAAAATAAAATTGAAAGGCACAGGTGAACGAAGTGAACCTGGCTTTTTTCTTTGAGCATCCTTCCCTAAAAAGGATTCACCGGTAGGTAAATCCTTTTTATCTATTCATTGCCTGCAATTTATAGAATGAAAAAAACAAGGTGAGTGAAACGAGCCTGGCTTTCTTCTTTGAGCATCCTCTCCCTAAAGGATTCACCGTCAGGTAAATCCAGTCTCTTTAAATGGTGCACCTGAGATTTGGGATATATAAAAAGGACATACTGAGCGAAGCGAAGCAGACTTTTTATGTAAGCTGCCCCTAAAGGATTCACCGTCAGGCAAATCCGTCTTCAAAGGGAACCTGTCTGAGATTCTTTCACTCAAATAGCTATAATCTTTCGAATGAAACGGGTTGCTCCTTCATGCAGCGGGAACTACGTCAGTCAACCCATTGAATAATCATATCGGTACCGGTAATCTTCCTATTAGAATCTCAATCCAATCGGGTACTTTTTTTGTTAAACCCTCTGACTCCTCTAAATTCTCATTCAGTCTTTTGTCATCGTATTTTATAGGGTATCTTTTGGGAACAGATTTTTTGCCGGAATAACTTTTTTTTGCAGTCGCGTCTTTTTCCACAGCAGTAGTAAATGCAGCATATAGAATCAATTCTTCCACAGGCATATTTGTTTCTTCGGCAAATTTTATAAACCATTCCTTTAACTCAGGAATCGTATTTAATCTGTCATGGATCTTACAATAATCTTCGAAATAACCACTCGTAAACTCCGGTCCGGTATCCTCCGGATTGGTATCATGTAAATCAACATCTTCTGCCACTGCCGGAGTATTGTTTGCCGCTGCAATTCCAACTGCTATGTAACCTTTTAATTTTTCAAAAACTTGACCACTGTAACAAGCCTGAGAAATAATCTTAACTCGTATGCCCTTTTCCAGGAGACTTTCAAGGGATTTTTTGAGTTCGGATATTTTTACAAAATTATAACTTGAACCTTGGTTTTTACCCATTCTGAATCCGGACGTTTTTCCATGAGCAACTATGTATACTGTTAAATTCCTTCCTGAAGGAGCATCATATTTACTTAGAAAATTCAATAATTTTCTTTCTGTAGCATCATTGGGATCACCCGGTTTTTGATCCTTCACATCAATTATTGTTGGAGGTTGTTTGTATCCTCCTTTTTTAAATCCATTTTCAGCTAGCTCCACAGCTTGTTCTGATGCTTCACGTGCTTTGTCAGAAGGATCTATTCCATTCACGATTAAAACATCCCCAGCATCGGTTGTTTTGTCATAAAAGAAAGAATTATGAAATAATTTGAACTTATCTGATTTTATCGAAGCATCTTCATCTAATCCGTAAAAATCCCAATCAAAGGTATCTACTATATTGATGTCAAATGAAGGAGTTATATTACGCAAAAGAATTGCCTGTTTGTTTATTTGATCCTGGTTGAAAAACAGATCTTCATTGTTTAGGACTGGCCACCATTCTCCCATAAATCGATCAACCTGATCTGTTTTTGTATCAATAAAAATACATTCCACAGGATGAGCAAAGAAATACCCTGAATAATAGTCAATAAAATAGAACCATGTTTCGTGGGAAGGCGTAAAAACATTGTGGTTTATATACAGTGTATCTTGAGTTTCATAAATATCTGCTATTACGGTGAGGGTGTCGCCTGCTGTAAGAATGGTTTTAAATTTATAAATATGGGTGGGAGTATCAATTGTATCCAATCGTAATAAATCGTTTAATACTTTATCGTCATAATTTGTTGAATTGAAATTTAAAATATCACAGGACAATAAACACCCCAAGAATAGAACCTCCCCTATAACAAGGGTTTTAAGATATTTCTTCATTTTGAGTCAATTACTTACAAAAAGGAATTTGATTTTCTATTACGAAAAAAAATCATGGGTGTTGCATTGTTTCTCTTGTTTTCTTTCTGTAACTACATATATTCCAAAAATATACAGTCTTCTTACAATTTCTTGATTTCCATTTACGTAATTTCAGCAAAGAAAAATGGTGAAGAAAGAAGAATTTTTCCCCTCCATGGGTGTTGCCGATTGGTTGCTACTCATCGAATCCAAACAGGGAATAGTCAATTTGCATGTTGTTGGTCAGATCATTGACCCGTTCTTTTTTTCTTTCCCCATGGGGATAATGTTCCCTGCGATTCAGGGAGGTGTAAAGAATGCCTATCAAATCGTCTTTGTTTTCCCTGACTTCTTTGGCAGTGATCTGAATCGCATACCGGGCAATGGCTATGGCGGCTGTTAACCCCGGATTTGTCTTTCCGCTGACCAATGTTAACAACCGGCTGGCAAAATCATCAAATCCCTCGTCATTTACGATATCCGAAATCAGTTGGCAATGTTCACGAATTTTTCTATCGCTCTCATAAACAATCAATTGCCAATCAAAATCCTCCGGAATTTTTTCAGATTTGTACAGAACAAATCCGGTATTTCCAAAGGTCATCTCATGATGGTCTTTTACATTTTGGATTTCGGTATAAATCCTTGATCCGACCACTTTCTCCACTGCCTCTTTAAGAATTTGCCTTTTCTGAGCGGGATCATTGGTCTGTATGAATGCGGACATGTCCGGGAGCAACTCGTTTTCTGTTGAAACGAAACTAATGATTTTGACTTGTGCCAAATCCGGACCGAAAAGCAAATACCTGGGATTTTCTTTGTTGTCTGAAATAAACAACCGGTTTATTCGAAAATAAAACATAATACTGATTTTTTAGGTTCACTCTAAGGATAGAAACTGATTTTCGTTTTTTTATTTTTGCTTTTTGGGGCTCTGCAGACGGCTTTTAAGGGAAATCTTTTCCCCTGATACCGGTTGACCGATTCCTACGGCTGCAAAAGCATTGATCACTACAGCCCGCCATTTTTCATAGAAAGCATGGTTTTCGTAGAGGTCTCTGAGTGAATCCAGTACGGCCTCCTTCATGTCGGCAAAATCCGATTTCATAACCAAATAATTCTTCATGGCATGGTAGTACAATTCACCCAGCATTTCATTTCCAAGGCCATTTCCCATCTCGACACCCCGGTGTTTTCCACCCATCGCCATCAAATAAGCAGCTTTATTCATGATTCCACAGTTGATATGGACTCCTCCGTGGTCCTTCGTTCCTCTGTAGCGATCGTTCATATGATCCGGTTGATGGCCGTTAAGCATACTTTGAACCGGCTCCTGAGGATTAAAGTTCCCTTTGTTGGTCGGATCCTGCAGGTTTCTCCCTGAAGGGGCGGTATTTTTCAGCCAGCAATCATCGCCCTGCAACCAGTTGCCGTCAATGAGGGCTGCCAATACATCGGACAAGGATTCATTCAGCGCTCCCGGCTGGTTGCTGTTGATCAGGTTGGCTGTATGCTGGATGACGGCATGGGTCCATTCATGGGCAATTACATCCAGGGTGCAAAGGCTGTCGTTATCCATGCCATCTCCATCGCCAATCTTTACGTAAAAGCCATTCCAGCTGGCATTGTTCCAGTTGGATCCGCAATGGGCATAGATATGCATTTCAGCTCCCTGATCATCGTAGCTGTCTCGTCCATGGTTCGTACGGTAATAGTCAAAAACCCTGCGGGTATAACAGTGGCAGTCAACCTCTTCCTGCTGACAAGCGTCATACCAGGTGTTTCCCGGATCTTCGGAAACCGGAGCAGGAGGATATCCTCCCCGGGCATTGTGCGTAACAATCCGGGCTGAGGTTCCGGTCATTGCATCTTCCAAACGGTAGGTTCCGCTTAGGGAATCATGCATTGTATGAAGCGCATTGAATCCGGAATATTTTCCTGTTCCTTTGCCTATAGCCGGGGTATAGGTTAATTCTTGATTATATCGCCCGAGAACCTGCCCCTCCCGGCTGTCAATGAAATAACACCAGAAAGCCGGATTGATCCTTCCGTCGCAGGCTTTCTCCTCCCCTTCCACAAAAATCTGCCATGCAAGATGCGGTATTCGCTCCTTTTCAACCCATACGGTCAGTCCGCCAATCCTTGACAACGGTCCCTTTTTATTGCCGGGATCATGTTTCAGGGCCGTATGCATGGCTCTGTCACAAGAAATTACCGGATCTTGCGGAAGGTTGATTTCCGGAACAAACCGTCCATGAATTCCCCGAATGATTGCATCCCGACGGATATGCATTCGCAATTCATGCGCATAAACAGGATAGGTTTCAGCCATCTGCTGATACTTCAGATGGGTATTCCCTGTCCTGTCCACCTGTTCATCCAGAAGCTGAAGCTCATCCCGGGGTGATCGCATACCATACAATGTCCTCATTTCTTCCAGGAAATCCATGGCTGCAACGGTTGGCTTATCGGATTGTTGGCGAATCCATGCACCCCGCATGCACAAGGGAGTTCCTGTTTGATCGTTCCAGGTAAATTCAAAACTGGGATCCGACTTTTTAAGCCGGTCAAGTATCCGGGCTTGTTGGGTGGTAGGATTCATCGAAATTAAAGCTGGCTATTTTTTCAGGCGATCAGATGCCTGCCTATGCAACGGACAGAGAACTTCCATGATAATCAGAATTTCCGGGTTTGGTTCAATGTGTTTCGGTTGTTTCATTCTTGTTGAATTTACGGTGTGTCAAGAATAATTGGTCGTATTCATGTAAATATACGACATTTTAAGATATAAACAGCCCCGGATAATGCATTTACTTCTGTTTTTTTTGCCCTAAAGGAGCGACATTCCCCTTGGGCCAGGACAGAAATCTCTTTCTTAACCCGAATAATTCATGAATTATTCCTGTCTCCGACAGCGACTAAGATTCAGTAAAACTTTCTTCCAAAGTTTAACTCCATCTAAGTCGGGGTTAAC
>CAYPAW010000098.1:0-27112 GCA_964408795.1 uncultured Mariniphaga sp. | reverse complement strand
ATTGTACCCAGGAAAAGTGTATTTGTTTATCCAAATCCTGTATCCGATATCCTGTCCTTTTCTCTTGCAGGAAACCAGGGGCCTGCCTTTTTCAGGCTCTTTGATATGCAGGGTCGCGAAATAGGATCGCAATGGATATCAGAAGGAGAAAACATTAACCTCCGGAATCTCAATAAAGGAGTATACCTCTACACGGTTGCAATCGACCATGAAATATACCGTGGAAAACTCATAAAAGAGTAATCGGGAGTTGTCGGTTATCGGTTGTCGGTTGTCGGTTGTCAGTTGTCGGTTGTCAGTTATCAGTTGTCGGTTGTCAGTTGTCGGTTGTCTGTGGACGGTTCCTGAAACTGGTTGCTTGCTCTTGATTCCTGGCTCCTGGTTCTTGGTTCTATTAATCCGAAAATCTGAGAATCCAACTCACAACGTGATTGCTGGCTTTTGACTACGAATCATATTTGAGGCGTTTTCCCTGGCCTTCACCGCCTCCTGCTTTCCGGCGTTTGGCCATTCCTTTTCCTAATTTCTTCTTCAATTCTTCATCCGAAACCTCTTCACATTTTCCAAGGCCTCTGCCTGTTTTTGGTCCCTTTCCTTCAGGGCCTGTTCCGTTTAATTTAGGCATAATATTCTGTTTAAATCAACGATTTATGATGGCTTATTTTTTTTAGTTTGCTTCGAATCATTTTTCTGCGAAGAGCGTTTATCCGGTCAATGAAAAGAACACCTTGCAAATGATCGTACTCATGCTGAAATATCCGGGCGGTAATGCCTGTCAGCACCTCTTCCTGCCATTCGAAGGTTTCGTCTCTATACCGCACTTCCACCTGTTCTGGTCTTTTCACTTCTTCAAATATTCCGGGGATGCTTAGGCAGCCTTCTTCATAATAAGCTTCGGTATCTGCGTAATGGATAATCTCAGGATTCAGGCAGACTTTTTCCACCATCTCCATGTTGTTCCCCTCCAGGGGAGTCGTATCGATGATAAAAATATTCTTGAGAAGGTCGACCTGAGGGCCTGCAAGGCCAATCCCTTTGGCCTGTTTCAGGGTACCCACCATATTGGAAATGATCTCTTTGAGGTTATCCTCTTTGTCGATATCGAAAGCTCTTTTCCTTAGCACGGTCGATCCGTATAGTATGATTGGCAATACCATAATGTCTTTTGGCTTTATTCATACGATTAAAGAATTAAATTGATAAGGTATCATTTGTAACTCGCATCCCGATAGCTATCGGGATCAATCATACGCTTTGTGTTAAAAATATCATGCTCGTTTTATTTTTCTAAAAACGATACCTCTTTGAAGCAACGAAATGCTGATCGCCGGACTTCGTACCAATATATCCGGAGATATGCAGGGTAAAGAGATTACTTTTCTTTTCGCCCTTCCAGTTCACTTATTCGTTTCTCAATTTCCTTCTGGTGTTCCCTGAGGTTCTCAGCCTCTGACTTAAGCATTGTGAGTTCATCTTTTTTACTCAGTCCCCAGGAAGGTCCGGTATAGGGAAAATATTCCGGATAGGCGCCGTAAAAGGCACGACCCCGACCCCAGCCAAAACCACGACCGAAGCCTCCGCCCCGACCTCCACCAAAACGAAATCCTCCACCAAATCCTTTGGTATAACCCGGTGTATCGTATCCGTTACAAAATCCTAACGCTCTTCCTGTCATTGGCCCTTGTCCCATGGGCCCTCTACGATCTCCTGATGGCATAATTTCTTGCTTTTTTATGGTTTAACATTCTGATTGCCTTCCGATGCCCCTTGGGTTACTCTCCGGCAATCGTTTCATCTGCAAAAATAACAATTTTTATGAACTTTTGTTCATATAACAAAAAAATTCTTACTTTGGACTTTTCCCTCTTCATGATTGCATAGTTCAGAACCGGGAAATTATTTTTCTTAAAATACGTTTAATATGAACAAAAGTTTATTTATTTTTATGTTACTAAACAATAAAACGTGAATTTTTGCATTTCATCAAAAGAGAAGACCAAAATTAACCTGATCATCGATGCTATAATGTTGGTTGTTTTGATGTTGATGGTAGGACTGGGATTTCTCATCAAATGGGTATTGTTACCCGGATACCAGCGCAGCGCCTTATACGAAGGGGATGTAGAGCTTTATTATATGGGTCTCACCCGTCATGATTGGGGAACCATCCATTTATGGCTAAGTCTTTTCTTTCTGTTTCTGATGTTGTTGCACATTATTCTACATTGGAAGATGATCGGTTGCATATTCAGGCAAATGGTTGCAAGGAAAAAAACCCGAAGGGTCATTGCTGTTTGCCTTGGCATTGTTTCTCTGTTTTTTGGATTAGCCCCTCTTTTTGTAAATCCCGAAGTTACTGAAATGCCCAGAAGTCATATTCACGCCCATCGTTCCGGAAGAATTTCTAACCGGGCCCAGACTCTGTTTCCGGATCCCATACCTTCTGCCTCTTTTGAAGAGCAATCAAATGAGAAATCAATGGTTACGGATCCGAAAGACAAGAAACATGTAGATCAAGAACATGCATATGAGGAACTGGAATTATCGGGGAGCATGACTTTACTTGAGGTTGCACGCAAACATTCCATTCCGGCGGATGAATTAACCCGGGCCTTGCACATCCCCTCTTATGAATCAAGAGAACGGATCGGAAGATTAAGAAAACAATATGGCTTTGAAATGGAAGAATTAAAGGATATCATTCTGAGACTAAAATAATTGCCTAACAATAGAGGAGGCTGCTCTATGCCACTACCGGACAGCAAACATGAATCCCTGGAAAAGCTGAATGATCAAATACGAAGGTGCAAACGATGCCGGTTGAGCCATTCCAGGATTCATGCAATTTGTGGGGAAGGCTCTCCGGAAGCAAAATTCTTCTTCATCGCACAGGCCCCGGGAGAGGTCGAAGACCGGGAAGGGAAAATGTTCCTGGGCCCTACCGGCAGCGTGGTGGACGAACTGTTCAGGGAGATAGAGCTGAACAGAAAGGATGTATATATGACCAATCTAATCAAGTGCATTCTTCCCAAAAACCGGAAACCCAAACAAGATGAGATCGAAGCATGCCGGCCATACCTTGATCAGGAAATTGAAATCATACAACCGGAATTTTTATTCCCAATGGGGTACCATGCCACAAAATACATCCTTAAAAAGTATGGAGGGGATTCCCTCCCCTCAGACCCATGGGCAGGCCAATTGATCTTCTCCGGAGGAATGAAAATCTATCCTTTACGGCATCCCTCAGCAGTCCTTCATAACCCTTCATCCAAAGAGATCCAGGTTGGCGAATTTAAGATAATAGAACGTTTCAAGGAACCTTGCAAGTGGTATCCCGTATGTCCGATGAAATATTTTTATGAAACCAACCAACTGGACCGGAAATGGATTGAACGGTACTGCAAAGGCGATTGGGAAAGTTGTGTGCGCTATCAAATGGAACAAAAAGGACAGTTTCATCCGGATACCATGCTTCCCGACGGAACGAGCATGGTTAATATTCACGCCCAGGGCTATAAATAACCCCGATAGCTGTCGGGATCAGGAATACCTTATAAATTCAACACTTGAATCATATGAACCGATTGGTACCGAGTCTGCCATAAACAAAAAATGCTTTCGTTTGTTTAGAATTACCGGGTCACGGAAAAAAAGAATCCGAAACTGTTGAACCCAACCTCGTTTTGATGGTAATGGGAACATATTTTCAAACAGAAAGGGAGATGAAGAAGAACATAAGGCAGTCAGGCTGCTGACATTTTCTGAAAAAGGAGGATTCTGACAATGCATAGATTGTATGAGTCACCATAAATAAACCATTTTAATTCTATGAAGTATTTGATTGTTGGAGGAGTAGCCGGAGGTGCTACTACCGCAGCCCGTTTGAGACGGATGGACGAAAAAAGTGAAATTATCCTGTTTGAACGGGGGGAATATATTTCGTATGCCAATTGCGGATTACCATATTATGTTGGCGGAACGATTGCTGAGAGGGACAACTTATTTGTACAAACGCCTGAATCTTTTGGCACGAGGTTCAACCTTGAGGTTCGTATTTTACAAGAAGTTCTTTCCATCAACCGGGCAGAAAAAAGCGTTTTAGTGAAGAACCTACGCACCGGAGAGACCTATGCAGAGGGGTATGACAAGTTGGTTCTTTCACCGGGTGCTGAGCCGGTGAGGCCTCCCCTTCCGGGAATCCACCAGAAAGGGATCTTCACCTTGCGCAATGTTCCCGATACAGACCGGATAAAAGAGTACATTGAAACGAATCATCCCCGTCATGCGGTGGTTGTCGGAGCCGGGTTCATCGGACTGGAAATGGCTGAGAACCTGCATGCTTGCGGGATCAAAGTAACGATCATCGAAATGGCTGAACAGGTGATGACTCCCCTGGACTATTCCATGGCAGCCCTGGTACACCAACACCTGAAAACCAAGAATATTGAGTTTTACCTGAACACGGCCGTTTCCTCTTTTTCAAAATCAGAAGAGCGTATTGCGGTAACTTTAAGTTCATCCCGGACCATTGAGACCGATCTGGTCATTCTTTCTATCGGAGTTAAGCCCGACAGTCATCTGGCTAAAGAAGCCGGGTTGGAAACAGGAAAAACCGGAGGCATTGTGGTCAATGAGTATCTACAAACAACGGATGAAAACATCTATGCATTGGGAGATGCCATTGAGTTTGAGAATCCGGTTACCGGCACCCGGATGATTACCTATCTGGCAGGTCCGGCCAATAAACAGGGCAGGATACTGGCGGATAACCTGGTGAAGGGAAACCGAAAAAAATACAAAGGATCCACCAATACAGCCATAGCCAAGGTTTTCGACCTTACGGTGGCTTCAACAGGAGTTTCCGGAAAATTGTTGGGCGAAATGAACATTCCTCATATCGACTCTACGATCCATACTTCTTCACACGCAGGGTATTATCCCGGGGCGTTGCCCATGTCGATTAAAATTTCTTTCGCTCCCGATAACGGGCGTTTGTTGGGGGCCCAGATTGTTGGCTTTGCCGGAGTTGATAAACGCATAGACCTCTTTGCCGAGGCAATCCGGGAAAAATCAACCGTTTATGACCTGACAGAAATAGAACACGCCTATGCTCCTCCTTATTCATCAGCGAAAGATCCGGTAAATATGGCAGGAATGGTTGCGGAGAACATTCTGGAAGGAGTGACCCAAATGGTTTCATGGCGTGAAATATCTGAAAACTCCACGGAAGATCTGTTTTTGCTGGATGTGCGTACCCGGGATGAGTTTCAGCTGGGGTCCATTGAAGAAGCCGTGAATATTCCCCTGGATGAATTGAGGCTTCACCTGGATGAAATTCCCCAAAACCGGAAAATCATCGTTTTTTGTGGTGTCGGCCTGAGAGCTCATGTTGGCTGCCGCATCCTTATGCAAAATGGTTTCAAGGAAGTGTATAACCTCTCCGGAGGATTGAAAACCTTTGAAACAGCCAGCCAGAAACAGAGCAATGAAGATATCTTTGCCCACGATTATATTGGCAAGGATGACCTGATCTATCAGGGAGACCAGGGAAAAACTGCCATACCAACGATCGGCACCGGGGAGATCCTGGATGTGGATGCCTGCGGATTGCAGTGTCCAGGACCGGTTTTAAAACTGAAGAAAACCATGGATAACCTGAAAACAGGCGAAGTGGTGAGAATAAAAGCAACCGATGCAGGTTTCTTTAAGGATGTGAAAGCCTGGGGTCACATGACAGGAAACGAAGTGATCGAAGTTATAAGCGAAGGAGGCAAAATCACCGCTCTTGTGCGCAAAGGAAAAGCCTCATCAGCCACGGAAATCCTACGTAAAGGAAGCGATGCAACCCTGATCTGCTTCAGTGATGATCTGGATAAAGCCCTCGCAACCTTTGTGATTGCTAACGGAGCGGCTTCAACGGGAAAGAAAGTAACCATATTCTTTACCTTCTGGGGATTAAACGTAATCAAACGGAAACAAAAACCGGCAGTCAGAAAAGATATGTACGCCAAAATGTTCAGTATGATGATGCCCCAATCGAGCAAAACCCTTGGGCTTTCAAAAATGAACATGGCCGGCCTGGGAAGCAAAATGATGCGCCGGGTGATGAAACGGAAACAGGTAGATTCCCTGGAAAATATGATCCAAACAGCCCTGGATAACGGAGTCGAACTGATCGCATGTCAGATGTCAATGGATGTTATGGGAATTAAGGCTTCAGAATTCGTAGAAGGCGTTCAGATTGGAGGCGTAGCTACTTATCTGGAACAAACCGAAAAAGCCAATCTCAACCTCTTCATATAAACGAATCGTAGAAAAAATCAGGGATCAACACATAATTTTTAAATCCATAAAAAAGAAGTAGCGCGTAGCAGAATCGAACTGCTATTTTCGGACTGAGAAACCGATCTCCTAACCATTAGAGGAACGCGCCTTGAGGTAGTCATGAGTTTCGAGTGTTTCGGACGTTTAATACTCAATTCCTTTTCGGGCTTTTACCCCCTCGTTGTAATAATGTTTTATCTCTTTCATTTCTGTCACCAGACCAGCTATTTCTATGAGTTCCTGGGGGGCATAGCGTCCGGTGATGATCAGTTCTGTTTCTTCTCTTTTTTGTTGTATTGCGTGTTTCAGTTCATTCAGGGAAAAAAGGTCATAATAAAGTGCTATGGTTGCTTCATCGAGCACAATCAGGTCATAGGCACCCGATTTTAGGATCCGGGTAACTTCTTCGAGGCCTTTGCGTGCTGCCTGCCGGTCTTCTGGAGCGGGTTTTTTTATGATAAAACATTCTCTGCCATATTGTTTCAGGGTGATCTCAGGAAGGCATTTTTCTACCGCTTCTGTTTCGGAATACCTTTGTCCCTTTACAAACTGAGCTATAAACACTTTTTTTCCGGCTCCGGCAGCCCGAAGTGCCATTCCCAGCGCTGCGGTGGTTTTTCCTTTTCCGTTCCCTGTGTAAATATGAATGTATCCCTTCATTCAACGTAACTTTCATTTGTTCTTTTTCCCTATCTCATGACCGAAACAGGAATGAATCAGCATTTCATACGATTCCTTTTTAAGGAACCGACGTTCCCGGGTGAAAATATTTTCTTTTTTCAATTTGTAACTGACCGGTTTGTATTATTTTTACAGAACGCATTACCGATAACCCTCCTTTGGAGGTAAAACAAGTAATTGACAGGATTTTTTTAATTGCACTATTGCGAACACAAAGAAAATAAATAATTATGAAAAAAACGTTGCAAAACAGACGGGATTTTTTAAGGATTTCAGCTGCCGGAACACTTGGAATGATGATCCTGAGTCCCCTGGCCTGTAAAAAGAGTATTGACCGGAAGCGTTTCGGGGTCGGCCTTCAGTTATACAGTATTCGGGATGCCATGGCTGCCGATGTCCCCGGATCCTTACAAAAAATTGCAGACATGGGGTATGCTTACCTGGAGCTTGCCGATTATGCAGATGGAAAATTCTATGGCTATACCCCGGCAGAATTCAAAAAGAGAGTTGCCGATTTGGGAATGGAAGTTCTCAGCAGCCATACCCAGGTTGAAGCAGCAGGCATTACCCTGGAAAATGCCCGCAAAATGGCTGACGATCATGCCGAACTGGGTGTTAAATATTGTATTCAACCCTGGGTGGAAGAGGTTGACCGGAACCTGGAATCCTATAAAAAAATGGTGGATGACTGGAATACAGTCGGTAGTATCATGCAAAACGTAGGAATTCAGTTCGGATATCACAACCATAATTTTGAGTTTGCAACCATCGATGGGATGGTTCCTTATTACGATATCTTTCTGGCTGATCTGGATCCCGGTCTGGTAACCATGGAAATTGACCTGTACTGGGCTACCAAAGCCGGACAGGACCCAGTGGAACTGTTCAATAAGTACCCGGGCCGCTTCAAACTGTTTCATCTGAAAGATATGTCGTCGGCACAGGAACCCTATTTTGACATCATCAAAGACGATATATCGCCGGTTGGTGCAGGAATCATCGATTTTAAAAAGATCCTGGCTGCCAAAGAAATAGCCGGAATGGAATATCTGTTCGTGGAAGACGACAACCAGGGCAACGGAAAACCGTTTGAAGGAGTAGAAACAAGCATCCGCAACCTCACAACGGATATCCTGGTCTGATTTCAATCCACCCAATAAAATCAATAGATAGCACCGTACACCCTCAATCATTATTTTGCTGACAGACAATTATTTGTGTTGTATACACAAAGATTGGTATGGCTTTTGTATTTTAGTAAACAGGTTACAATCATTAAAACCAAAAGCCATGAAGAAGTTCATTATTTTAACAATCGTCGCTCTGCTCACAGCAGGCTGGAGCACCACCCATGCTCAGGAATTTCCGGAGGAATATCTGGGATTGCCGGGAGACAATCTCAATCTTTATGCCGTGATGAAACTGTTTCAGGAATCGGAAACCCTGGAAGGTTTTGAACGAAGCCTCAACGATGAAAATACCATGATCAATAATCTTGATTTGAATGGAGATAATCTGGTTGATTACATCATGGTCAACGACTATGTAGACGGCAATGTGCATACCATTGTTTTACGGGCTGCCCTCAATCAACATGAGACCCAGGATGTAGCCGTTTTTACTGTTGAACGCTTCATCGATGGTTCAGTACAGATACAGCTTGTCGGAGATGAAGCCCTTTACGGGAAGAATTACATCATTGAGCCCTATTATACCCATACCAATGAAACGCCCAATCCGGGGTATATTGCAGAGATTGTTGATAACAGCAACGCAACAGTTGTAAGGACCACAACCTATGAAGTAGCTGCCTGGCCGGTAATACGGTACATCTATCTGCCTACTTACGTCACCTGGCACTCCTCATGGAGGTGGGGTTATTATCCCTCCTATTGGAGTCCATGGCGTACCTGGTACTGGCATACCTATTACGGATATCATTCGCACTGGCATCCCGATTACTACCGTCACTATCGTGTCTGGCACCGTCCACGGTATCGCCGTTACCACGATTTCTACTACACCAAAATTAGGCATTTCTCGCCTACGGTGAACATCAACATTCGGGTAGGAAAATACAAAAATACTTACTCACGGCCTGATTTGAAAACCAGGGGAGCAGAAATCTACGCCAGAACAAATTCCAATCAAAATGTAGGGACAAGACGAAATTCCTCTGAAAGAAGCATACGAACCACCGGTTCCGAATCCGGTCAACGAACCGATGCCAGAGCCAGGAGTCAGAACGCAAGGGGAACGGTTACCCCGTCCACAAAGGAAACCAGCAACAGACAGACTGTACGATCTGCTTCCGAAAGAAATTCTTCGCCAAGCCAGACCAATGCCTCACAGACCGGTCGAAGCGTTACAAAACAGACAGAAAAAAGCGCCTCCGGCATCTCCCGGAGATCAACTACCATACCCACACGCCAGAACGCAAACGTCCAGTCAAAGGAAACACGCAGAACGGTCATAATCCCTGCCCCGAAGCCCGTAACAAAAAGTAGTGAGGAGAAAAGAACGGATGTCACACGCCGATCATCGACCCCACCTAAAAACAGTACCCCTCCACGTTCTTCGGTCAGGAAAAGTACCAGTACACAAAAAAAGGCCGTTCAGCCAACAACCCGGAGAAGTGCCTCCCCAAAACGGTCTGCCGTCAAATCAACCCCTTCAAGGAGTTCTTCAAAACAGTCCGGCTCAGCAGTCAGGTCCAACCAATCAGGCAGTAAAAGCCGCTCCAATGCGACCAAACAAAGCAGTAGCCGGAGTTCTTCTTCCGAAAGTTCAGGACGTAGAAGATAAAAAGCCTTTTCTCCCTGATCCATACAAAAAGCCTTTCATCATCCGGTGAAAGGTTTTTTTGTGGGGAAAGCAGAATTACCTGACGGTGATCCTGAAAGGGGGGTGACATTCAACCAAAAGCTCCTTTCTCGCCTTGCTCGAAAGAGCCTTTTTCAATGGAAGCCCTTCATGAAATACATTTCATTCCGGCTGTTTATTGAAGGAAAGCAGGATTACCTGACGGTGATCCTGAAAGGGGGGTGACATTCAACCAAAAGCTCCTTTCTTGCCTTGCTCGAAAGAGCCTTTTTCAATGGAAGCCTTTCATGAAATACATTTCATTCCGGCTGTTTATTGAAGGAAAGCAGGATTACCTGACGGTGATCCTGAAAGGGGGTGACATTCAACCAAAAGCTCCTTTCTCGCCTTGCTCGAAAGAGCCTTTTTCAATGGAAGCCTTTCATGAAATACATTTCATTCCGGCTTCCATTGAAAAAGCCCCTCACCTTTCGGTGAGGAGCTTTTGGTTGTGGGGAGAGCAGGATTCGAACCTACGAAGGCGTAGCCAACAGATTTACAGTCTGCCCCGTTTGACCGCTTCGGTATCTCCCCATTAAAATCTGAACTTCTGCAAAAGTACTATTTTTTTTGTAACGCATCCAATACGTATGGATCTCCCTTGCAGCATGCCGAGCCGGATGTCAGATTCGAACTGACGACCCCGAGATTACAAATCACGTGCTCTGGCCAACTGAGCTAATCCGGCTTATTTTTGCAATGAACTTTTTTGAATCAGCGGCGCAAAGTAAAATATTAATTTTCAATTCTGCAATATTTGCCTGCAGATTTCACTATCCCCCAAAAAAAGTGGGTAAGCTACCTGTATCGCACCGCTACAACCGCTTACCCTTGCTGTCTTCCGACCCTGGGGGAGTTCAGCAGGAGCTGGCCGTACAGGACTTACCCGCCTGCAAAAGTAGGAATTTTTACGATTCCGTCAAACTTTCCCCCGGAGGCGTAACTTTTTTCGTTCTGTGTCGACCAACATACAGTGAAAGGGGTAACTCGTTTCTGAAGCAATCTGAAGGGATTGGAAAATCCCGATTTGTATGTTCTGCTCTTCAGGATGAAAAAAAATACCCTATATTTGTTTACCTTATTTCTTTAAAACCTTACATTATGGAAACAAAAAAACTATCTCTCTGGAAATCGGGATTGACTTACGGCATCTATTTGGGGCTGGTACTTATTCTGTACAGCGTTATTCTGTATCTGGCCGGGCAGACATTCAACAAATGGCTGGGTTATCTCTCCATTTTGATCATCATTGTAGGAATCATCTGGGCACAACTATCTTTCAGAAAGGCTCAGGGTGATGTTATGACATACGGTCAGGGCGTTGGGCTGGCTGCGGTTATGATGATTTTCGCAGGAGTCCTGAGTGCTATTTACACCATTCTTCTCTACAAAATCATTGATCCGGATTTGTACGATCAGTCCCTGTTGTTTTACGAGGAACAAGCAACAAACTCTATGATGAAGCGGGGATTGAGTGATGCTCAGATTTCACAGGGGCTGGAATTGAGCAAGAGATTCCAGACACCCATTTTTATTGCTTTAGCAGCTTTGGTAAACTATATCATTTATGGGGTTATTGTTTCTCTGATTACTTCTATATTTGTAAAGAAAAACCCGATGGAAGAAGTAGTTGAATAAAGAGTTGAAAAATGGCATTATGATTGATATTTCCGTAGTTGTTCCTTTGTTGAATGAAGAAGAATCGTTGCCTGAACTGGTACGCTGGATTGATAAAGTACTCACTTATGAAAAGTTATCCTACGAAGTTATTTTAATTGATGACGGCAGCACAGATGCCTCGTGGCAGGTTATCAGGGATCTCCGGGAATCGAATCCACGGATTCATGGAATCAAATTCAGGCGCAACTACGGAAAATCTGCTGCTTTGTATTCCGGATTCAGAGCTGCCCGGGGCAAGGTAGTGATCACCATGGATGCCGACCTCCAGGACAGCCCGGAGGAGATCCCGGACATGTACCGTATGATCATGGAGGAACGTTATGACCTGGTTTCAGGCTGGAAAAAGAAACGGTACGACGGATGGATTAAAAACATTACCAGTAAATTTTACAATGCCACAGCCCGCCTGGTCTCAGGAATCCGGCTTCATGATTTCAACTGTGGATTAAAAGCCTACAGCCGAACACTGGCTAAGAGCATTGAAGTGTATGGCGAAATGCATCGTTACATCCCTATTCTGACCAAACACGCCGGATTCAGAAAAATCGGGGAAAAGGTTGTGAAACACCAGGCCCGTAAATACGGAAAAACAAAATTCGGAATCGAACGGTTTATTAACGGATTCCTCGACCTTTTATCCATTACCTTTATTTCCCGTTTCGGGAAAAAACCCATGCATTTTTTCGGGCTGATGGGTACGATGGTTTTCTTTATGGGGCTTGTGGCAGCTATTGTTGTGGGTGTAAACAAACTGATCCTGATCTCAAAATCCATTGCAGCTCCCCGGGTTACCGAAAGCCCCTATTTCTATCTTGCCTTAACAGCCATGGTGATCGGAACCCAGCTGTTTCTGACCGGATTTATTGCAGAACTGGTATCCCGCAACTCGGCAGAACGCAATGTGTACGACATCGAAGAAGAAACCCTGAACAATGAATAATCAATGCGCACACGAAAGATCCATGAATGGACGATAAAAAAATAATCTTTCAGAAAAAACGCCATTTGGGGGATATCGTTTCCGACACGTTCCTTTTTCTAACGAAGGAATTCCGGGTTTTGTCACGCATCATTCTCTATTACGTACTTCCGTTTTTTATTTTGTATGCCGTTCTTCAGGTGAACATTCAAAAAAAAATGGTGGATTCAGGTCTTCTGATCGATCCCGGAAACCTCATTCAAAACATTCGTCCTTTTTACGGGCTTTTTTTTCTTTCCGTTCTGTTTAATGTTTTTGTTCAGTCGCTTTATGTGGCTGCAGTATACTCTTACATAGAGGCTTACATCAACAAAGGCAGAGTATCTGTCACGGATGTTACCCCTTCATTGTTTTCCAATTCCCTGCTTGCTTTGAAAGCCGGAATTTTGTATACGATCATTGTTTTGGGGGGAGCCATGTTCTGTTTCCTTCCGGGCATCTATTTTGCCAATACCTTTTCCCTGGTTTTTTTCATTCTTCTTTTTACCAAACAGGGATTAGGGTCTGCATTTCGCCGTTCCTGGAGCTGGGTACATGCGCAATGGTGGAATACCCTTTTGTTGAATGTTGTTGCGCTGCTGATGGTGTTTGGTGCGGGGTATCTTCTGTCGCTTCCTGCAACCCTGGCTGTAACGGCTTCAGATCTGTCCGGGTTGAATCAAACGGCCCCCGTGAATTACCCCCAATGGTACTGGGTGGCATCGGGCATTCAGGTGGTTTTTTCCTCGCTGCTTTATATCGTTCCGTATACCTTTCTGGCTTTTCACTATTTCAATCTGAACGAACGTCCGGACCCCGGAAGAAACCTTCCGTTTGGAGGCTGAAGGAACAACCGTTCCAAACATGAAGGTTCCCCCACACTGAAAGATCTTTATGTTCCGGATTATTGTCTTCAATACTCTAACGTTATCAGAATAATTCTCCGATTCCATTAGCTACCGGTAGATATAATATCCCAAGACATTCCCTGAAGTTCGTCAGCCTGAAAGTCTTTTATTATTCCTTTTCGGGGATCAAGAATTTCAAAAGCCGGTTGGATAGTTGTTTCGGGGAGATATCTTCTTCGATTTTGCCTTCCGAGACAAACGAAATGGTGCCTCTTTCTTCGGAAATAACAATGGAGAAGGCATCGGTATTTTCAGTAATTCCTATGGCGGCCCTGTGTCGTAGTCCCAGTTTTGGATTTTTCATTTCGTGCTGGGTGATCGGCAGGATGCAGCGGGCAGCTACTATTCTGCCATTTCGGATAATCACCGCACCATCATGCAGGGGAGCATTTTTAAAAAATATGGATTGAAGGATAGCCGAAGAGATGCAGGCATCCAGTTTTTCACCGGTTCCCACCTGTTCCATGAGTTCTGAATCGATGCTGAACACAAGAATAGCCCCGATTTTGCGTTCGGCCATCACTTTGCATGCATCGGTCACCTCATCGATCTGCTTTGTGGAGATCAAGGAGTGCCGGTTCAGGTTAAACAGTTTATCCAAAGAGAACAACCGGTTGACATTGTAGTTGGTGCCAATAAAAACAAGAAATTTTCGTATTTCGGGATGAAAAACAATGATCAGGGCCAGCACACCTACCCCAATAAACTGGCCCATGATAGACCCCAGCAACGCCATATTCAGGGCCCGTACAACCAGCCATACCAGATAAAGCGAGAAGAGTCCGATGACAATATTAAAGGCAACCGTCCCCTTAATCAGCCGGTAAACCTGGTACAAAAGGAAGGCTACCAGAAAGATATCAAGAATATCCAGAAAACGAATGGTGATGAACAAGAGCATCCTCAGATTGTAAGTTTAATGGCATGAAATAACAACACAGCTTCCATGGCTTCTTTGACGTCGTGGACTCGTAAGATATCGGCACCTCCAATGAGGGCCATGGTATTCAGAACGGTGGTGCCGTTTAGTGATTCTTCAGGGGTGGTATCCAGAACTCTCCAGATCATGGTTTTACGGCTTACTCCAACCATTACCGGCAGTTGAAATACTTTAAAAGAATCCAGGTGATTTAGCAATTTATAATTGTGCACAATCTCTTTTCCGAAGCCAAATCCCGGATCAATCACCACATCGTGCACGCCGGCTTTGGTTAATTTTCTGACTTTCTCACTTAACCAGGAGGATACTTCGCGGACGACATTCTCATACTGCGGATTATTCTGCATGGTTTGGGGTGTTCCTTTCATATGGGTCAGGATGTAGGGCACCTGGAGTTTTCCGATCGTTTCAAACATTTTGGAATCAAGTTCACCTCCGGATATGTCGTTCACGATTACCGGTCCGATTTTTTCCATCACCTGAAGGGCTACCCACGACCGGTAGGTATCGATCGAGATTGGTACTTCGGGAAACTCTCTGCGGATAGCCGTAACAGCCGGCATCAAGCGATCCAGTTCTTCTTTCGTGGAAATGCTCTCTGCTCCGGGACGGGTTGAAACGGCTCCTACATCCAGAATGGTTGCTCCTTCTGTTAGCATCTTTCCCGCCCGTCTGATTAGCTCCTTTTCATCCGTTATGGCTCCTCCATCGTAAAACGAATCAGGAGTAACGTTTAAAACACCCATGACAATCGGTGACGATAAGTCAATCAACTCACCTCCAAGGTCAATGCTGTTTTTACGTTTTAAAAATTTACCGGCCGAGTGTGAAATAAGCATGATGCTATGCTTTGTTTTAAACGCATAATTTCTCTACAAATGTATAACAAAACCATTCAATTTCCTTAAATTTTAATATTTTTATCCTCCCGAATCCCGATGAATATAGGGCTGCAACAACGAAACCATAAAACAGGAAGATTGCCAGAAAGGGCAACACAGTAAAGAGATAACAAAAGAAACGCTGTGATGGAAAATACCAATCAGCAATACGACAGAATAATACAAATCTGTACCGAAGTATTTACTCACAAGATGAAAGACTATGGTGCCTCCTGGCGTATTTTACGTCCTCCTTCCATAACGGATCAGATATTCATTAAAGCCAACCGGATACGGAATATTGAAGAAAAAGGCATCCAGAAAGTGGACGAAGGAATCCGCGCTGAATTTATCGGAATCATTAATTATGCCCTGATCGGATTGATCCAACTCGAACCGGGGATCTCCGAAAAAGAGCTTTCAGAAGATGAGATATTGAATCTTTATGCCCAGTATTTCCGGAAAGCAAAAAAACTGATGGAATCGAAAAATCATGACTATGGCGAGGCATGGCGAAATATGAGAGTCAGCTCCTATACAGACCTGATTCTTATGAAAATAAAACGCACCAAACAGATTGAGGATAACCAGGGGAAAACCCTTATTTCGGAAGGAGTGGATGCCAATTATTTCGATATGATCAATTATTCGGTGTTTGCATTGATCAAAATGGAGTCTGGAGAATACGAAACAGGAACTTAACATGAATTATTCGGGTTAACTCCGTTGAAATATAAACACAGAACCATTTCATCGGAACGACAGAAAAATACGAATTATGAAGACAGTGAAAACCATTGCCAGGTTGCTTGTTGGGGCAACTTTTATATTTTCCGGTTTTGTTAAGGGGATCGATCCCTGGGGTTCGTATTACAAAATCACCGATTATTTTCTGGCTATGCATCTTGATTGGATGCTTTGGTCTGCCTTTATGCTTGGGGTTTTGTTGTCTTTTGCAGAAATTGTTATCGGGCTTTCTTTGCTATTCAAAATTCAGATTCAATTTTTCGCCTGGGTTGCGCTTTTCTTTATGATATTCTTCACCGGTCTAACCTTTTGGGTTGCAATTGCGGATCCGGTAGCTGACTGCGGTTGTTTTGGCGATGCTAAAGTTCTTACCAACTGGGAAACGTTCTATAAGAATATTGTTCTGATCAGTCTTACTGCTTTTGTATTTAGGTATCGAAAAAAGTATACTTCCCTGTCTTCCGGTCGATTGGGATGGGTGGCATGGATTCTTGCGGTTATGGTCTATACCATTGTAGTGATTTACTCCTACAATCACCTTCCGGTAATCGATTTCAGACCCTATCAAACAGGAGTGAATATCCCCGAAGCCATGCGTATTCCGGAAGATGCACCCCAGGCAGTTTATAAAAACACCTTTTACTACCGGAATAAGCACACCGGAAAAATAAAAAAATTCAACGAAGCGAATTACCCATGGCAGGATACAGTGAACTGGGCCTATGATCACATGGATTCCAAACTGGTCAAAGAAGGCTATGAACCGCCGATTCATGAATTTACCATCACCACCCGGGAAGGCGATGATGTACTTGATTTCTTCATCGGCGAAGGAAATTCTGTCCTCATACTCATTGCATACGATCTTGACAAAGCCGACACCTCCGCTATGGACCGTATTGTGAATCTTGCTACCTGGGTTGAAAACAACGCATGGTCGTTCATCGGATTGACAGCTACTCCTTTTGACATCAGCGATGAATGGGTTAATCGCTACGGGCTGCCTTTTGAGTTTTTCACCTGCGACGAAATAACCCTGAAAACCATCGTCCGCTCCAATCCCGGCCTGATGGCGGTCAAAGACGGGATTATTGTGGGGAAATGGCATCATAACGATATTCCTGAACCGGAGGAATTCGCAGAAGAGTTTCTGAACAATTAGTGAATAGAGAGAAATTTCACCCGAAAAATAGCCCCCGTGTACAGGACCTTTTTTTACTTTTGTTAAAAAATAGAACTACAAATAAAAAAAATAAGCATCATGAGAAAAAGAATCGTTGCCGGGAACTGGAAATGCAATACGGATGTTCCTGAGGGAATTCAACTGGCTAAAGAAGTCAACGCCCTTGTTAAAGATCAGGGAGCCAAAGATGTAACGGTAATTCTAGGAGTTCCGTTTACCCATCTTGGTTTCGTTGTTGAGGCCGTTGACACCCGGAGGATCGGGGTATCGGCTCAGAACTGTGCTGCCGAATCCAAAGGGGCCTATACAGGGGAAGTTTCAGCGGCTATGATACATTCAACCGGAGCCCAATATGTGATTTTAGGGCACTCAGAACGAAGACAGTATTATGGAGAAACCAGTGAAATCCTGAATAAAAAGCTTGCTTTGGCTTTGAAAAACAGTCTAACCCCGATTTATTGCTGTGGCGAACCTCTTGCGATTAGGGAAGCAAACCAACAAAATGACTACGTAAAAAAACAATTCGAAGAAACGATATTTACCCTTTCGGTGGATGATTTCAGAAAAATCATTCTTGCCTATGAACCCATCTGGGCTATCGGCACCGGAAAAACGGCAACGGCTGAACAGGCTCAGGAGATGCATGCTTTCCTGCGCAAAGCCATTGCTGAAAAATTCGGCCCACAGGTGGCAGATGAAACATCCATACTTTATGGGGGCAGCTGCAATGCCCAAAATGCCCGGGAATTGTTTGCCAATTCCGATGTAGATGGAGGACTCATTGGAGGCGCATCCTTAAAACCGGATGATTTCATTCAGATCATCAATGCCTATACTGCATAAAGTCAGTTTTCTGTTTTCATCAACATCTGGGAACAGACAACCTCTTTTGATACAATTCTCAGCAGGTAAACCCCCGGATCGAGGAATTGGATGTCCAGGGTGTTTATCTCCTCTCCGACTCCTTCAGTTTTCCGGATAATGGATCCCCGGAGATCAGTTAGAATAGCTGAATAATCCTGCAAATAAGGAATTCCCGAGAAGTGAACCTGTTGAGTGGCCGGATTGGGCCAGATCCGGATACCGGAAAAGTGCGTTCTGATGAAAACCGCTGAACCCTTCTCCATTTGTATGTCCAGGATCGTATCTTTTCTCAGACAGAGTTTTCCTTCCAGGGTTTTATATCCATCCTTCTTTACGGCATACGAATAGGTAGAATCTGTAGCCTGGTCTCTGAAGGTGGCAATGCCAAGGGTACTTGAATACAGGGTATCGGTTTGCAGAATGATCTGTGCATTGTTTACCGGTGTTGTTCCTTCATAAAGCCTGAATTTTATATCTGCCAGCAACGGTTCCAGGACAAAACGGAATGTCGTGTCGGATTGTATCTCCACCGTTTCATAGACCGCTGAATAAGCAGGATCATTCATTGTCAAAAGGTACGCCCCATAGGGAATTTCGAAATAAACTGTTCCCAGGTTGCTGGTTACCCGGCTTTCGTCGCCCATCGTTACGCGAATGCCCCAGATTCCCATTTCAACATGCCGCTCGATGACTTCACACTTCACGAGATAGAGGTTCTTTTTTGCATAGAGGGTCAGCAACGTATCGCTGACAACATGAAAATCGGAAGACCCGGCTAAGGAATAGTGGTCTTTTTCGAATGTCACATGCAAATCAGAAGGCAAAGCCTGGAACAGAACTTTCCCGTCTGACCCAGTTGTTTTGGACTCTCCGTTGATGGTAATTTTGCATGCATCCAGTGGGGTTTCACTCTCCTGGTCTTTCACCAGAAAGGTAACGTTGTATTCTTGTTCCTGCAGGGTATAAGTCAGGGTTTCGGATGCATCCACCACGATTTCTGAGAGGTGTGAAACATACCCGTTTTTGGTTATCGTCAGTTCATAGGTTCCTTCAGGTACAGAAGCTTCCAGTATGCCCCGGTTGTCGGTCATATAGGTATTGCTTCCTAGGGTTATCACGGCATTTCCCAGGGGATAAGGATCCTGGTTTTCAGCTATTCCGGATATTTCAAATGCAAGTTCATGGACTGCTTCCGGAGAGCCTGTTTCCCCTTCTATAAGGAGATAGCTTACGGAATAAGGAGTTGCTTCAAATAGAATTCCTCCGTTTGTTTGTGAGGAATAGGCATTTATCGAGTGATAATTGGAAGGGCCGCCAGCAACCCTGTCGGGTGCATGTCCATTGATGACGACCTGTCGTGAGAACTCACCATCCAGGGTTCCTCCCTCGAGGGTATATCGGTAATAGTTTTCTCCGGGCATGAAATTTGTGCTATTCAGGGCTATTTGTTGGCTTTGCGTTCCTTTATTAACCACCACAACTCCGAGGGGGCCGTTGTGAAATGCTGAAGCGTACACTACCACATCTTCAGCTTCTCCGGAGGCAGCCACCATCACATCCCCGAAATAACGCTGCATATACGTCAGATAGTAAAAGACCGGCCGGGGTTCAAAACGTTCCACTCCCGGTTCTTCGCCCTGTGAGAAGGTCCCATGATCATCGCCATTGGCCCATCCATTGGCCAGGTCCCATCGGTTGGCCATGCCATAGGCATCTTCCATCAGTTGGCCCGTAACCAGGACCGCATGGATGCCGTTAATATGCGAAACCTGTTGCCTGGAGCCTACCGCAAATATATTCCACTCGGTTAAAGCCAAAGGAGCCGGACCATAACCGGCTTCAGCAAGGTCGGTAAATACCGATTCTTTAAATCCGGTGGATTTCTGGTATGTTTGTAAGATAGTCTGAGCATCCGAATCCTCCTCATAGGGAGTATAATAATTGTGGACGATATAAAAATCCGCTTTATCAGCAATTACGGGCATCATCTGTTCATTCCAGTCGGTTTGTACCGGATCCCAGGAAGTTTCACTTTCCCAGGCCTGCACCCCGATATAGAGGGTATGTCCAATTTCGGCAGCAGCCGATTTCATCGAATCGATGAATATCCGGCAGTGTTCACCATACAACCTGCCGTTAATCCTTTGTGGTTGCCCGTCTTTATTAAAGGCTGTATCGATTTCATATCCCGATTGCCAGTTTCCATAGTTTTCATTACCGATTTCCCAAAACCGGGTTTTCCCGTTATCGTAGCGAACCCAGTCAGCTGCATAATGAGCCGCTTTGGCTACCGGATCTTCGCTGGTTCCGTAGCGGGCATAACTGTAATTTACGCAGATGATCCCTTCACAGTTCACAGAATCCAGAAACCGGTAATAGTTATCCACCGACATGGTCCAGGTTGCCGGATCCCGGCCTTCCCAAAGACCATGTTCGTCAATTACATATTGTGGCATATCCCCGGGTTTCTTATTGGCTTCAAGATCCCAGAAAAAAACATTCGACAGATTCCCCCCCGGATACCGCAAAACCCGTGGATTCATCTCCCGGATATGATTCACCAGGGTGGGATTGTTATACATAATGGTAGACCATGTATTGGCATTGTTCCCAAAAATGAAGGGGCTGACCCTGGCTACGGTATCCAGGGGATCAACGCGAAAAATAAGATCCGGAGCAGGTTCCGGTTTTTCTGTATCCTGCGATGGGGGAACCTTCGCCTCCCGGGGAAGCCAGTCATTCAGGAAAAACCCCTGACTCGTTTGAGCTTCACAAAAAAAACCATAAAACAAAAAGAAAGAAAGAAAAAATCGTATCTTCATGGTAAGCAATCAGGTTATTGGTTTATTTACAGGGAAAGATACGAAGATATCCCGAAACCATAAAATTGTTTTTTTCATCTGATCTTAATGCCAACCATGGATCTGTGAGGAGCGTGGACTATATAAAAGTTACCATAGAGATCGAGCCTTACGAACAATGGATCGTAGACTCTCTTTCGTACCATCTTAGCAGCCTGGGATATGAAAGTTTCATGGAGACTCTTTCCGGTGTGGAAGCCTACATTCCGGAAAAAGATTTCAGGGGACAGTCTCTGGAAGCATTGTTTTCAGAGCTTCCGGATTCGCTTACCGTTTCGTGGTACCACGAACAAATAAAAGAGCGAAACTGGAACGAGGAGTGGGAACAGAACGAATTCAAGCCGGTGGTAATAAAAAATCAGTGTCTGATCCGGGCCCCGTATCATTCCGGACATCGATCCTTCCGGTATGAGATACTCCTGGATCCCAACATGTCTTTTGGCTCCGGAAGCCATGAAACCACCCGCATGATGATTGAGTTTCTGCTGGATGAAGACCTCACCGGGCTTGAAGTACTGGATATGGGATGTGGCACCGGCATTCTTTCGATCTTTGCATCCATGCGGGGAGCTGCGTCAGTGACCGCTATTGATACCCAGGAACGGGCCTGTCAAACCACCGCATTGAATGCCAAACGGAATCATATACACAACATCAGAATTTTGGAAGGAGATGCTTCGTTGCTGGCCGGAAGACATTTCGACCTCATCCTGGCAAACATCCACCGCAATGTATTGCTGGCCGATATGAAAAAATATGTTTCTGCTCTTCAACCCAAAGGAAAACTGGCATTGAGTGGTTTTTATATCCCCGATTTACCCCTGATCAGTGAAAAAACAGAAAGCCTGGGATTAACAGATATCGAATCGTATGAAAAAAATAACTGGATCCTGTATACCTGTCAGAAAACTTCCTGACATAAACTACCTGCCAGTTACAAAGAATAGAGATAAAGTTATTGGAGAAACACAATGGATACACATCCATGGAAAAAATTGTTCACTATTTTACCAGTCATTTTGAAGAAGTTTTGCAACAAGCGGTCAGCAAAGACATCGCCTTTCAGATCAGTCAGCTGAACAGGCAACACCGGAGTGAATTGCGGGATGCCTTGTTTGAAGCAGCCAGATCTTTTCCCGGCATCAAAGAGGAACCCCGGATAATCGATTGGCTTCAAGACTGTTTCCGGTTGATTGACACATACAGTTTTCGTTTCAACAAGGTTTTTTTCAGTCCTGGTCATGAAATTCAGGAATCGGTTTATACCCTTTTAAAAAATTCCGGTTCATCGGTTTACCTGTGTGTTTTCACCATCACCGATGACCGGCTGGCTTCGGAGATTGTGGCCTGTCACAAACGGGGTATTAAGGTCAGGCTCATTACCGACGACGAAAAAATCGACGACCGGGGATCCAACATCCATGCGCTAAAAAAAGCAGGTATTCCCGTGAAAACCGACCGTTCGCGTTACCATATGCACAATAAATTTGGCATCATGGACGGACGGATTGTCTTCACTGGAAGCTTTAACTGGACCTATACAGCCTCCAGACACAACCAAGAAAATCTGCTGACAACCTCCAATTTTGACATTGTTCAGCAATACCAGGTTGAATTCAACAGGCTCTGGAATGCAATGCACTGGCTTTAATTCAAATCATTCACCCCTTCCTACAGCTCTCGGGATATCCCCGGGACCGTCAACTTTAGGGATAATGCATTTTATGAGGCAACCCGAAAGAAGCTCCAAACACCAAGTGCCACAGAGAAAGGAAAATGGAAAATGATTCTTTGCTGAGAATCCGGCAGGGAGTATTCTGTGATCCCGATGGAAGACACCGGTATTCTGTTGGTGTTGTTATGAGAAACAACGTTTCATTCTTTTCTTCTGGGGTGTTCCCAGATTTCCAGCTTTCGTATATCGGTAGCATCCACCTCAAAGCGAAGGGCTGTACAGGTTTTATGAAATCCTTCCAATCCGGCAGAACCCGGATTCATATGCAGGAGGTTCAATTTTTGATCAAAAACAACCTTCAGGATGTGCGAATGTCCGGATATGAACAATTTCGGAGGATTCCGGAATATTTCAGGTTTTACCCTCGAATCATACTTCCCCGGATATCCTCCGATGTGGGTCATCCACACATCGAGTTCTTCACACACAAACCGGTTATGCAGGGGATAAAAAGCCCGTATATCCTGGCCGTCGATATTTCCATACACCGCTTTCAGGGGTTTGAAACGGATAAGGGCTTCCAGGGTATTTCTATTTCCTATATCCCCGGCATGCCAGATCTCATCCACTTTGTCAAAAAAAGCAAACAACCGGGGATGAATATACCCATGCGTATCTGAAATCAATCCGATTTGTTTCATCGTTCCATAAAAAGGCTTATCTTGAATTACCAAAAATAAAACAATTTAAACAATGGAAAGATGAAGCGAATAGTAATTGTACGACATGCCAAGTCGGTTTCTTACGGTTACGACGATGACTTTAACCGGGACCTAAAGGATCCGCGTGGATTCAAGGATGCAGAAAAAGTAAGCAGAGAACTGAAAAAACAGGGGATCCTTCCCGACCTGATGGTTTCAAGTCCGGCCCTGAGGGCTCTTACAACAACCCGTATTTTTGCTGACATGTTTGCCTATCCGAAAGAAAAGATACAACGGGAAGATGACCTGTATGAAGGGATCTCAACCCATGAATTTGTGGAGAGGTTGCATTCATTGGCAGATCAGCTGATGGTGGTCTATTTTTTCGGGCACAATCCCACGATTTACTACCTGATCCGAGGACTGGCGCCTTCTTTCAACGAGTGTGTGCCGACCAGTTCTTCGGTGGTCATTGATTTTCAAGAGGATTCCTGGGAAACCATTGTCCCTGGAAGCGGAAAGGTGTTTTTGCAGTTGATTCCGCGCAGGATAAAATAAAAAAGCCTGCCTCATTTTTATTATCTTTGGCTCCGCCAAAAGAAGTTATGTGTCTATTTTACAAACCCGGTATTTCGGGTTCTACCATACAACTGAATGAATCGGAATCGCGGCACTGCATCCGGGTTCTCCGGCTCAGGGAAGGCAGTCGGGTTAGCCTGGTTGATGGCGTGGGGGGTTGGTTTGAAGCAGTTATCACCGATGCTGATCCAAAAAAATGCAGACTTTCAATCATCCGCCAACAACACCATGTAGGCAAACGAAAATTCCATCTGCACATAGCCATTGCTCCTACAAAAAATAACAGCCGCCTGGAATGGTTCCTGGAAAAAGCCACCGAAATAGGAATGGATGAAATAACCCCTCTCCTCACCTTCCATACGGAACGAAGAAAAATAAATAACGAACGACTGGAAAAAATAGTCGTTGCAGCGATGAAACAATCGCGCCGAGCATATCTGCCGGCACTGAATCCACCGGCTTCTTTTCAAACAGTTGTTTTTCAATATTTTGATGGACAGAAATTCATTGCAACCTGCCTCAGGGAATCCAAAAAACACCTGAAAGAAGCCGTAAAAAAAGACCGAAATGTTCTCCTTCTGATTGGCCCTGAGGGGGACTTCACAGAAGAAGAAATCGGAGCCGCTGTATCCAACGGGTTTGAAGAAGTTTCCCTGGGTCCTTCCCGGTTGCGAACAGAAACAGCCGGTATTATAGCCTGCCATACTGTTAACCTGATAAATGAATGAGATGAAACACTGGAAACGATGGCTTACAATGTTCTGGTTGCTTTTATTAACCATCGGTCTCTTCGGACAAAACGGATCGGTACGCATAGCCCTGGTTAAATACAACGGAGGCGGCGACTGGTATTCCGATCCTACGGCTTTGCCGAATCTGATTGAATTCTGCAACCAGACATTAAACACCTCTATCGTACCCACCCCGGCAACCGTAGAAGTTGGAAGTCAGGAACTTTTGAACTACCCTTTTGTGCACCTTACCGGACACGGAAACATCGTGTTCTCAGAAAACGATGCCCGAAACCTGAGGCTTTACCTGGAAGGCGGCGGTTTTCTACATGTGGACGACAATTACGGGATCGATGAATATTTCCGAAGGGAAATAAAAAAAGTATTCCCCGAAAAAGAACTCATTGAACTTCCTCCCGATCATCCGATTTTTCACCAACGGTTCTCTTTTCCCCAGGGATTGCCTAAAATTCATGAACACGACAACAAACCACCCCAGGCCTTCGGATTGTTTGTGGATGAACGGCTGGTATGCCTCTACACCTATGAATCAGACCTCGGCGACGGATGGGAAGATCCTGAAATACACAACGATCCCGAAGAAGTTCGACTAAAAGCCCTCCGGATGGGCGCCAACATTGTGGAATACGTTTTTAATCAGTAAACAGTCAAACCTCATGGTAGTGCGACAACTTTACTTTCGTTTGAAACAGCAAGTCCGGAGAGCATAATCCGGAAAAAAAGGAACATGGAAACAGTCAATGAACTGGAGTGGATTCAATTCCTTGCGTTATCAGGACCTTTCGATCCAATCCCAACAGGATGCGAATAAGTGACATACGATATTGAGAGCCTCCCTCCTTTTGAGCAAACACCAAAAGCCTGGCAGAAAAACAGAATTTTGAATCTGATTCGTTACATTTGGGTTAAAAATATTCCCCATGATCCTTTCACTCCTTCTGGTTGCTCTGGGATTTGCCTGTTTAATTTTCGGAGCCAACTGGCTTGTTAACGGAGCTTCTGCACTGGCAAAAAGATACAAAGTATCTGATTTAACGATCGGACTGACCATTGTGGCTTTTGGTACTTCTGCTCCGGAACTGGTAGTAAATAGCATTGCTTCCCTGAAAGGGTATTCCGATATCATCCTGGGAAACATCCTTGGAAGCAACAACTTCAATCTATTTATCATCCTTGGGCTTTCGGGCCTCATTCTGCCCTTCCAGGTACAATCCTCAACAGCCTGGAGAGAGATTCCCCTATCTCTGATCGTAACGGTTTTTCTGTTGTTTTTATTGAATGATTTCACATTCCCGGGAACAACCTTTTTAAGCAGGATGGAAGGATGCATCCTGCTTCTGTTTTTTCTGCTGTTCCTCTATTATGTTTTCGCGCAAATGAAACATGAACCATCTATCCGGTCAGAAACAGTCCCAAAATCAATGCTTAATATCGGAGGGTTGATACTCTTCGGATTGACCGGGCTTATAGCCGGAGGACAACTGGTTGTAATGCATAGTGTGCGCATCGCAGCCACCCTGGGAGTCAGTGAAAAAATAATCGGACTAACCATTATAGCAGCCGGAACATCTTTACCCGAACTGGTAACCTCTGTAGTAGCAGCCGTGAAAAAAAACAGCGACATAGCCATCGGAAATGTAATCGGGTCGAATGTTTTTAATCTGCTGTTTGTACTATCCGTAAGCAGTATCATCCATCCGGTTTCCTACCATCCCAAATTCAATACCGACCTCTATATTTTAATCGGAGGAACCCTTTTCCTGTTCACCTCCATGCTTACCGGACAGAGAAAAAAACTGGACCGCTGGGAAGCCGGAATATTGTTCGGTTTGTATCTTTTTTATACAATCTATCTGGTGATGCATGAAGTATAAAAGTTGATAATGTGAGCCCGGTGCAGATAATTATCATTGCCTCTGAAATACAAATGAAAACAACCCCCCTATTCATACTATTTTGTTTGAAATAATTCATCTAGACGGATCAATTGGAGATATTTCACGTTAAAAGAAAAATGTATATTTGAGTCATCCGGAAACAAAATAGCTTTCTGTGTGCCCATTACAAAGTGAAATGATGAACATTTGCCATGCTTCAAGCACTCTTTTGAGTGAAAAAACCAGATCGTTATCTATTCTCTTTGCGAAAGGGATATATCTCATGAAACGGGTAAAGTTACTGTTCATGCAACGAGCCATGAGAAAATACATCTCCCACGGAAGGATTTAAAAAATGGCAAGTTCCATTGGCCCTGGGAATTGTATTTATATTGATTACGCTATATACCAGATATATTAAATTATAAATCAATTTAAATTCCATGAAACGAGCATGTAAAATATTCACACCCAGGATCATTATAAAAATAAATGCGAGTTACATACTATACCTTTAAAAATTAATAATTTTAATAGTATGAAACGAACATGAACTTTTTTAATCAAAAGTTCGCCAAAGGCAATGATTAAAAGAAGTTCATGTGAGAGCGAAGCGGTTCCATACGTTCTTAAATT
>CAYPAW010000097.1:0-4938 GCA_964408795.1 uncultured Mariniphaga sp. | reverse complement strand
TTTTCATATGATTAAAGAATTAAATTTATAAGGTATCATATGGAACTCGCATGGCTTTAATCATCATCTTGGGTATAAATATTTTACATGCTCGTTTCATGTGATTAAAGTGTTAAATTTCTAAGGTATACAAAATACTGTGCATACGTTCCTTCTTTTTTCACGGGTCAATACTCGTTTTACCTCATTTTTTTAATCCCCTTTTAAACAAGTAATCATTCTTTTGGTTCATTTCCGGTTTCTGTTTTCTTATCTTCGTACGAACAAGATAGGGACAACAAAACAGAAAACACAAATGAGGGTTGTAATACAACGAGTATCGGGAGCCTCCGTAAGAATTTCCGGTTCGCTTGTTTCGTCTATTGATCAGGGGTTGCTCGTGTTGGCAGGCATTGAAGAAGCCGACACCGAAGCAGACATTTTCTGGCTGGTAAAGAAAATTGCGAACCTGCGAATTTTTGATGACAGCGGGGGGGTTATGAACCGCTCGGTCAAGGACATCGATGGTTCGGTATTGGTTGTCAGTCAGTTTACGCTTCATGCCAATACGCGCAAAGGCAACCGCCCGTCATATCTCCGGGCAGCGCCCCCGGAATATGCCATTCCCCTGTACGAAGAATTTGTATCGGCCCTGGAATCGGCAACCGGAAGGAAGCCGCAAACCGGCCAGTTCGGTGCCACGATGGAAGTCTCCCTGGTGAACGATGGCCCGGTGACGATCATCATGGATTCAAAAAATAAAGATCTGTAACTCCGGGACCCCCCTCCGGACCGGTGCGTGCCGGTGAAATTAATGAATCCGGGTGGTAATATAATGCAGCAACCCGATGAAAGACTCCCGGGCTTCACTTTCGGGAAATTTCATCAACTCCGAAACAGCCTGGTCTTTGAATTCATTCATTCTGCGGATGGCATAATCAATGCCTCCCTTTTCGGATACCTGTTTCACCAATTCACGAATCTTTGCCGGATGGTTGTTTTTTCCGCTGATCAAATGGAGAATTTTTCTTTTTTCAGCCGGTTCCGAATGATTCAATACATACAAAAGAGGAAGGGTTATTTTCTTTTCCTTGATATCGTTTCCGGTCGGTTTACCGATTATTCCTTTTTCCTGATAATCAAAGATATCGTCTTTTATCTGAAAAGCCATTCCGGCATCCTGACCGATGCGGTACATTTTCTCCACGAGGGCATCATCTGCTGTCACGGATGCTGTTCCCATGGCCATGCTGGTTGCAATCAGCGAAGCCGTTTTTTTCCGGATGATTTCAAAGTAGGTGTCTTCATCGATATCCAGGCGGCGGCTTTTTTTCATCTGAAGGATCTCCCCTTCGCTCATTTCCTCCACCGCTTTGGAGATCAGATGCAAAAAACGATACTGTTTTTTCTCCAGCGTTAAGAGCAAACCCCGGGCAAGGATATAATCCCCAACCAGCACCGTCAGTTTGTTTCGCCACAACGCTTTGACCGAAAAAAACCCACGTCTTTCATACGACTCATCTACCACATCATCGTGAATCAACGTGGCAGTATGCATCAGCTCAATTGAACAGGCAGCCAGCAGCGAATGGTCATTGGTTTCGCCGTGCAAACGGGCAGACAGGAATACCAGCAAAGGACGGATCTGCTTGCCTTTGGTGCGGTATACATAATTCAGAACTGTCCCCAGCAACGGAATATCGCTCGTAAGCGACTTTCTGAAGTAAGACTCAAAAGCCTTCAGTTCGCGGACTACAGGCGCTCTGATGTAATCTGGTACAGCCATGTGTTTCTCTTCTTCAAAAACGGAAAATTAGTAAAAAAAGCAGTCCATTTTGCCTTTTGCCTTTTAAAAGGTACCCACATACGGATATAAACACCCAAACAACTTCCGGTTCCGGAATCGGATGAAATGAACATACGTTTGTTCTGCAGGATCTTACAAAGTGGATAAATATTTATATATTTGTATGTATTCAAAATGATACCCGATGGTTGACAAGAATGATTTGGATCCCGAAAGGCTGGAAAAAGCAGCCGGCATGCTGAAAGCGATCGCTCACCCGATGCGGATAGCGATCATTAAGCATCTCCAGGACGGGGAAAAGCGAACCGTAACAGAAATTCATGAATTGCTGGGTCTGGAACAATCCACAACTTCCCACCACCTGGGTATTCTCAAAGACAAAGGTGTTTTATGCTCCAGAAGAGATGGAAAAAACACGTATTATTTTCTCAAATTTGAAAAATTAAGTCTCATTGTCGATTGCATCAACAAATGCATTTGCGATTAATCAGCGAAACTCTGGGATTTAGCCGTTTTTTCTTCCGGTAGTCAGTTTTGCAGTGACTTCCCGTTTCACTCTTCCGGCCAGCCGGTTATCGTATTCAGAAAGAAACATAGCAACGGCCTGGGGGTCTGATTTTGATAGTTCCCGCAATGCCCACGACAATGCTTTCACCATCATATCGTCGCGGTCGTCGACCACTTTTTCACATACCATCAGGGTACGTCGGGTATCCCCGCTACCGCCTCTCGATGTAAGGTTCAGTCCTACCGTTGACACCACGGCAGCTCTTCGCCACCAGCGGTTACCTGTTGCCAGCCAGTTCAGGATATCCCGGTCTTCCAGCTGGCCGTTCCGCCAGGCCCATCCTGAAAGCATCACCGAAAAAGAATCCGTGGTAGCCCAGTTATCTATGTGCTGACCCAATTCTTCAAGATCATTAAGAACCAAACTGTCCAGGGCTTTTTTGTTCTTCCACAGCAACTCAAAAGCCAGGTGATTGCATTCCATAATGTTTGTAAGTACCAGCTCTTTTGAAAAAACAATCAGCTTTTCGGGCGGCCAGTGTTTCATCTCCTGCCACCATACAGCCAACTGTTTTCTCAGATCTGGGGTTCTTACTCCCAGTACTTCCATGGAAGAAGGAATGTACGTCTTTAATTTCTCCTGACGCTCCGGATCCGCACAACGCACAAAAGCCAGGATAATCGTTTCGATTTGCATAAAGCATGTTTTATAACCTCCAAATATACAAACATCACCCAGGACGATCCACCAATAAACGGATTAAAAAATGCTTCATCATCCATGAGTAATTTTCGGATTTTACCAAAATAACCGGCATCCAACCATAACGAATCGTATGAATTTTATGTATATTTATAGGTTCCTGAAACCGATTCCTAACGGATCTTTGATCATTTACCCTCATGAATGAAGTCGAAAAAGCGGAACGTATTCTGAAGATGTTGCTCCTCCTCTCCTCAGGCAGGAAATACACCCTATCCGAACTAAGTGAAAAATTCTACCTTTCAGAACGTTCCATACAACGATATATTTGGGTTTTCCGGGAGGTTGGATTTGTCATACCCCGCCCGAATAACGGGATGTATTTTATTGAAAAGAATTCTCCCCGGTTTAAGGAAATGAGTCAGCTTCTTCATTTCTCCGAAGAAGAGGCGTATATTCTTTCCAAAGCCATTCATTCCATTGACGATGTGAATATTCTTAAAACCAATCTGGTAAGAAAGCTGTATGCCCTTTATGATTTCGACCGGGTAGCGGTGACCGTTGTAAAACGCGAAAACAGCGAAAATGTACATCAGCTTATCCGGGCCATTAAAAACAAAAAACAGGCGATTCTTCATAATTACCAGTCTGCACACAGCAAGGTAGTCCGCGACCGGCTGATCGAACCGTTTGATTTCACGACCAATTACATTGCGGTATGGGGTTTTGACCTGGAAGACCAAACATGCAAAACTTTTAAAACATCACGTATTATACGTGTTGAAACACTCACCAAATCGTGGGAATTTTCAAATCTTCACCGAACAAAACCGTTGGATATTTTTCGTATATCCGGCGACTATATAGGAACGGTTAAACTTCGACTCACCCGGAGGGCACGGAACCTTTTGATTGAGGAATACCCTTTGGCTGAAAAACAGATCACTCCCATTTCAAAGACCCATTTTGCTTTCGAAGCAAAAGTATGCGGATGGGAAGGCGTGGGAAGATTTGTTATGGGTTTGTGCGATGAAATCAAAGTACTGGATCCGCCCGGACTGAAACAATATATCTCAGGGAAACTAAAAAGGCTGAATGCCCGGATAAAATGACAAAAGATGACAATATGCCAGGATACCTTTATATTCTTTTTGTATCGAAAATAAAAAAATCCACCCATGAGGTTTGATATCACATTGAACCGCACCACCCGGCAACGCATGTTGCCTATGGACTATTCGTATTCCATAAGTGCCTGGATTTATAAGGTACTAAAACAGGCCGATGCCCGTTTTGCCCGGTTTCTTCATGAAAAAGGGTATGGAATAAGCGAGCCAAAACTATATAAACTTTTTTGTTTCTCTAGGTTGAATTTTGGAAAACCCAAACTATGGAGTGAAAAGAAGCTTTTTGAAATTACAGCCCATGATATAAGCTTGCGAATAAGCTTTGATGTAAACGAAGTGGCTACCACATTTATTAAGGGGTTATTTGTATCTCAGGAATTTTACCTCGGGGATAAATTTAATGGGATTGATTTTAAAGTAACAAAGGTAGAGGCACTTCCTGAACCTGAATTTTCCGAAATAACACATTACAGGTTGCAAACCCCATGGGTTGTAAGCTACAAAAAAGAAGAAGGCAAGTACCCCCAATACCTTTCGCCAGAGGATGAAATGTTTATACCACTGGCAATAAAGCACCTTGTTGAAAAATACAATAATACCCGTCATCCGGAAACCATTGCTCGGGAACAAATCAGGTTAAAAATTCTCTCCGGATTTAAGCGTGCCGGTTTGGTAATGAAGCCCGGCACAAAAGAAGAATCACGGGTTGTGGGTAATTTATTTGTGTTTGAACTGGCAGCGCCGGTTGAGGTACATCGTATGATTTGGAATGCCGGCGTAAGCGAGAAGAGTTCAAGTGGTTTTGGATGGGTGGA
>CAYPAW010000096.1:0-54043 GCA_964408795.1 uncultured Mariniphaga sp. | reverse complement strand
AAAATATTTACACTTAAGATGATGATTAAAGCTATGCGAGTTCCATATGATACCTTAGAAATTTAACACTTTAATCATATGAAATATTTAAATAAAAATTGGTTAATTTGGATATTAAAGCATGACTCACTTATGAATTGGATAAATTCAAATTATCAAGAACTGTCTGGATTTATTTATAACGTGACTTCTGATGGAGCACAAAAATATATTGAAGCAATGCATCAAAATAATTAGTTCGTTTAAAAACAACCTATTAAAAGAAGAATTATGAAACGAGCATGTAAAATATTCACACCCAGGATGATGATTAAAAATATGCGAGTTCCATATGATACCTTATAAATTTAACACTTTAATCATATGAAAAACAGAAAACACCTCATTGTATTTATTTCACTGTTTATTCTTTGCTTGACCCACCTTAATGTAATAGCACAACTATCAGAAAAATACTCCAATTATGAATACCTCGAGTACCAGGGGCTGAAATATGGTTTTTATAAACCATTGGGATATGAAGAAAATAAATCCTATCCACTGGTGATGGTTCTTAATGGATTTGCCGACACAATGAACCATGATTTTGTATATTACAAGGAATCATTTCAAATAGAGAATCCATGTTTTGTACTGGCTCCTAAATGCTATGGAAATCCATACCTGGGGGGTGGATGGGCCGATATGGCCAATGATACATTACTACCCGATGGAAAACTGGCGATTGAAATCATGGAGAATACCATTCAAAAATATAATGTCGATGAAGACCGGCTTTACCTACACGGAGGTTCCATGGGAGGAATAGGTACTTTGGGAATGATATCAAATCATCCTGAAAAATTTGCAGCGGGCTATGTTGTTTGTGGTGGAGCTACTGTAAAATCTTCCAAAAAATATATCAATACTCCTTTATGGATCCTTCATGGTGAATTGGATGATGTGGTTCCTGTTCATTTATCAGGGAACATTTACAACGAAATTGTTGAGCTTGGTGGGAAAATGGTAAGATATACCGTTTATCCAGGTGTAAAACACAATAGCTGGATTAATGCATCAAAGGAAAAAACCCTGGTACCATGGATGTTTAAACAGGAAAAAGGTAAAACAGCCGGAACTCCTGATACCCCAAAGAATTTAACCGTTAAAAAATCCCAAACCAGTAATATATTAACATGGGAATTACCAAAAAACACCAGCAATCCCGATAATGAAATATGGTATTATATTATTCTTCGAAATGATAAGGTGTTGACCGAAGTGGATGGTGATGTAGGAACTTATTCAGATGGTGTTCGTATAGATCATGATTATTACAACTACAGGTTAATAGCGGTTAATTATTATTTCAAAAAATCCAAATCAACTGGAGCAGTAAAAATTAAAGAATAGTTTTTAGAGCCCCGGTCCCGACACCTGGAAAAAGGTTACATTTACGCTTCTTTTTGTGACATATTTCCCGTAGTGGAATAAAAAAACTTCATTTTAAAAAGAGGTTGTCAAAATAAATTTAACTTTAGGCTGCTAATCATAATCATTAATCTCCCCGCCGCAAATGGACAGGGTATCATGATGAATGATAAAATAGCAATTTGGCGCCGCAAGCGTCGGGATTTTCATCCCTGGTCCGCCCATGGGCGGATTCAAAGCTGAAAAACAGAAATTTTAACCCGAATAAAAAGGAGGATAAAGTGAATACAATTGTGCGATCTGTAATGAATGGCAAACCTGCAGCAGCCATAACAATGCTCATTGCGGGTATGCTTGTTTTTGTTTCTGCGGCTCTGTCACAGGATATTTCTTCGTATCGGAATTACGAAGCGATGACAGGTGAGCTGCAAAAGCTCGTGAATGCCAACCGGGACATCGCCAAACTCGAATCGATAGGGAAAACCCTTGAGGGACGTGACCTCTGGGTGGTTACCATTGCCCATCCCGAAGGCGCCCCGGTGGATGAAAGACCGGGGATGTTCATCGGGGCTAATTTTGAAGGGGACCATCTGATCGGAAGTGAGATCGCACTTTCAGTAATCCATTACTTGTTAGAAAATTATCGTTCCGATGAAGCAGTCAAAAAGAGTATCGATGAACATGTATATTACCTTATCCCACGGATGAATCCGGATGGTGCGGAGAAAATGTTTGCTGACATAAAGTACGGAAGGAAAACAAATACCTCGGAATACGATGGGGATAACGATGGCAGGATGGATGAGGATGGCCCTGAAGATCTCAACAACGACGGGCTGATTACCGTGATGAGGGTTAAGGATGAAAACGGACTTTATGCGATCAACGAGGATGAGCCCCGGCTGTTGAAAAAAGCAGATCCCTCCAAAGGGGAAGCAGGTGTTTATTCGGTGTATTGGGAAGGTATTGACAACGACGAGGACGGATTTATCAATGAAGATCCACCGGGGGGCGTTGACATAAACCGGAATTTCATGCATGCATATCCGTATTACCAGGAGGATGCCGGGTGGCACATGGTCAGTGAAAATGAGTCGATCGCATTGATGGAATGGATTTTACAACACAGGAACATTGCCATCATGTTACATTTCGGGGAAAGCGATAATTTGATCGTTTCGCCGGATGCCAAAGGAAACATACGTTCCGACAGAGAAATTGATCTGATGCACTTTGCCAGGGAGAGTTATTCCGAAGCCGGGAAGGTCGGCATGATGAGCACGGGCGGCAGAGGCCGTTTCAGAGGTTCTGGCGGCATGTTCAGGATGTTCGGGGGCAGACCCGATCAGCAAATTCCTCAAACAACCAGCCGCTGGCAAAGGCCGGTGAGAAATCCCGAAACAACCGTCAATACAGCGGACCTCGATTATTTCAAACAAGCCGGCGATAAGTACAGGCAATTAACCGGAATCACAACCCAACCCCCGGTGAGAAACCCGAAAGGAGCATTTTTCCAGTATGGATATTACCAGTTTGGCGTGCTTTCATTATCCACTCCTGGCTGGGGTATCGATGGAGCAGGCGATTCCACGCAAACAGGAAAAAGGCCGGCTGCCGGTGAAGGAAAGGAATCGGCACCTCCTGATCCTGCCCCGACAGCCCGAAGGGCTTCCTTCGGAGGCAGGATAACTTCAGGAGGACAAGCCCAGGAAGGGCCTGGAAAAGAAGGAATCGATAAGGAGTTTCTTGCATGGCTGGATAAAAACAACAAAGAAGGATTCATCGACTGGCAAACCATCAGCCATCCTGAATTCGGAGAGGTGGAAGTAGGTGGTTTTTCTCCGTATGCGGTAAATAATCCTCCGGAATCAAAAATTGCCGGGCTGGGCAAGGCACACGGGAAATTTGTCGTATGGTTATCCGGATTGCATGCAAAGGTAAAAATTGCCAGCACCGAGGTGATGGATCATGGTGGAGGAGTATTCAGGATTAAAGCGGAAGTGGAAAACAGCGGTTTTCTTCCGACAGCGATGAGCCATGGGGTTGTATCCCGTTCGGTTAAGCCGACCATGGTTCAGCTTGGTGTGGACCCGGAAACCATTATTTCCGGGAATGCCAAGACCAACTTCTTTTCGTCCTTGGACGGTTCAGGAAACAGGGAAAAATATGAGTGGCTGATCAGGGGAAATCCCGGAGACCAGATTGAACTTACCGTGGTTGCCCAGAAGGCAGGAACCGATAAGGTGAAAATTACATTGAAATAATCGCGTAATTATAAATACAAATTGGAGGACATAACGTGAAGGCAATCTATAAAAATACAACATTGACATTGATTCTTGTACTGCTGATGACCGGTGTTTCACACGTTACCCGGGGGCAGAACTATGCATCAGATCCGCAATTTAAGGTGAAGCTTGATTTTAACCGCTGGCACGATGTGGATGAATTGTGGAGCGACATGAAAAGACTGGAAAAAGCTTTCCCTGAATTTCTGACCGTCAGATCAGCCGGAAAATCGCACAACGGACAGGATATCCTGTATACGACAATCAATAATCCCGCAACCGGGCCCGAAATGAGCAAAGCGGCCATGTATATCGATGCCAATATTCACGGAAACGAAATTCAGGGGGGAGAGGTTTGTCTGTATACCATTTGGTACCTTATGGAGAACTACGGAAGAATAGATAAAGTGACCCGCCTGGTGGATGAAAGGGTTTTTTATATTTTTCCGTCGGTGAATCCTGACGGACGTCAGTATTTTATGGAGGGTGAAGGCGGTGGAGCCCGCACCGGACATGTTCCCGTAGACGATGACAACGATGGTTTGTACGATGAAGATGGCCCGAATGACCTGAACGGAAACGGAGTGATTGAACAGATCAGAGTATATGTCCCCGGAGAGGGAAATATGAAAGTAAGCGCACTAGACAAAAGGATTCTGGAGCCTGTGGAATTTGGAGAAATGGGTGATTATATACTGCTTGGCACAGAAGGAATCGACGATGATGGGGATGGGGAAATCAACGAAGATGGTCCCGGAAGTTATGATCCGAACAGGAACTGGGCTGTTGACTGGCAACCAGATTATGTGCAGTCGGGGGCCATGGATTATCCCTTTCAGTTGCCTGAAGCCAAAGCAATCAATGATTTTCTCATGGCCCATCCGAACATTGCCGGAGTACAGGCTTACCATAATTCCGGCGGCATGATACTGCGCGGGCCCGGAGCCGAAGCCCTGGGAGAATATCCTGCTTCAGATGCAAGGGTGTATGATGAACTGGGACAAAACGGGGAACGCATCTTACCGTTTTACAGGTATCTCGTCATATGGAGCGGTTTGTACACCGTGCACGGAGGTTTTATCGACTGGACCAATGATGGCCTGGGAATGATCTCCTTCTCCAATGAATTGTGGAACGGCCGGCAATATTTCACCAGCCCGGAGCTTCAGCAACAAACAGAAGATCCGGAAAGTCCGATTTCAGGACAAAAAGGAGATTTCTTTTTTGATGACTATCTTGAATTCGGGGACCAGTATGTCGACTGGCAACCGTTTGACCATCCTGAATATGGAAAAGTGGAGATGGGTGGCCGCTGGAAAAAAACAAGGGGAAGAGTTCCCCCACGGTATATGAACGAAGAACTTTGCCACAGAAATATGTCCTTTACCTTGTACCAGGCAGACGAAATGCCCCTGATGAAAATGGGGAAGCACAAAGTGGAAAAACTGGGAAAGGATGTGTACAAGGTGTGGGTTGAGTTTTCCAATCCGAAGGTAGCACCAACCATCACTGAAAAGGCAGCTCAGAATAATGTGGTAAGGCCCGACCTGCTGATATTTGAAGGAGATATGGATGTCATTTCTGCAGGATGGGTCGATGATCCTCAAACGGATGAGTATTTGAAACCGGTAACCCAGGAAATCGATCAGCATGACCTGAAACGGATCCTGATCAGAAACGGGCATCCGGGAAAGACCCTAAGAACCATTCAATATGTGGTTCGGGGTTCCGGAAAAGCAAAGATCACCTACAATTCGGTTAAAGGAGGTACAGTAAGCACTTCGTTTGATGTGAAATAAGGGATGTGCAGGGTATCTGTTTGAGACACCGTATGCACGGGATTTAAAATGCTTTCAGACACCAACCCTTTCCGGACCATCAACTCATTACAAGATAAATGAATAATTATCTCGCCAAATACTCGTCAATCTGGCGAGATAGAAGTGTTAATAGTTAAACAGGTACTGTAATCCCGCCACATGTCTTACATTATGGCGAGATATTATGTTACAGATGGGTGCAAAATACGTACAACGTAAGCATTCGGCCAGGTACGTCCCACTTTCATTCTAAATATTACTACATTTCTAAATTTTCCAAAGGAAACTGGAAAGTTTTGGATTTTTCAGGACAGATAGTAAGAAGCCTACAATCGTTCTAATTTTTCCTTAACATTCCGGATATTTTGGCACGATGGTTGGATTTTTTTAAAGATTCCTGGACGCTTTCCAATTATGTGGTAAAAGTTCAGAGGTACAGGGGGTTACACTTCATCAATGGCATTCGATGTAAAAAATAAGAATGGAATTATAATTGTATCCAATGTTTCGGCTTTTCATAAGAGTATGGGAGAAGTCGATAATTTGTGTTTTGGACGATGAAAACCATGTGGGAAGAAAAATAACGAACCGCCAACATTTTAGGAATTAAGGCACCGTTGCCTGCAAAATTTATTACTGAAACCTTTTACAGTAATAATAACGTATCATATACTAAATTCCAATTGTTCAACTAAATAAAAACAATCATGAAAACCATAAGCTTATTGAGTGTTTTAGTTATCATAACAAGCATTTTGGGCTGCAAAGACCAAAATGAAACACTTGAACTTCAAAAACAAAATCAGGATTTGAGCATTCAACTTGCTAAAAGCGATTCATTATCGAAAGTTTATCTGTCAACAATCAAGGACATTGAAACGGTTCTTGACAGTATCTTGCCAGGAGATAACGCAATGGATCCATCACTGGCAGGAAGAAAATTAAGAACGAGGCTGACTCAAAAAGTGGATGAAATAAATGGTTTGCTGCTTGAGAAAAACAAAAATTACAATGCACTTAACTACAGACTTGTTAAATCAAATGCCAGGGTTTCGGAAATGTCTGAGAAGATTGAAGAACTGAACAGTGAAATCAGGGAAAAAGAAAACGTCAATGCTAACCTAACCCAAACCGTAAAAAAACTTGAAAAACAAATTACGGAACAATCATCCCAAATTGAATCAGTCATTCAGGAAAAACAAAAATTAAATGAAGCACTTGAAACCAAAACCAATACATTAAACACAGCCTACTTTATTGCCGGCAGCGAAGATGAATTAAGAAATGGGGAAATTGTTGAAAAAACCGGTGGTTTTCTTGGCTTTCTGGGACGAGTAAATACGCTAAACCCGGAACTCGATAAAAATAAATTGCAAATGATAGATATAAGGGAAAAAACAACCTTTGCCCTGAATGCAGAAATGAAACAAATTGAATTTATTACGAAACATCATCCTTCCAGCTATGAACTGAATGATTCAGGCACTGGAACCTCCTTGCTTACCATCACAAATCCAACGGAATTCTGGAAAAATTCAAAATACCTTGTCATAACGTATTAATCCAAAAAATTCAAACTTATGAGCGATTATCACGAACCAGCAAAAGAATTAAGTCAAAAGGCACGCTCTTTAACACGTGCTTTACACAGTTTAAAAGAAGAAATTGAAGCCGTTGACTGGTACAATCAGCGTGTTGAATTAGAACAAGATAAAGCATTGAAGGAAATCCTTCATCACAACATGGTGGAAGAAATTGAGCATGCCTGTATGACCCTGGAATGGTTGCGAAGAAAGATGGACGGATGGGATGGCCATTTGAAAGAGTTTTTATTCAAAGACGGAGAGATATCTCATTAAACCGTGCGCAATTTTGCAGATACTGTAACCGGGAAATATATATGTCATAAAATTGGAAAATAAGGATGTATTGTTTTTGGGAAAAAAGAATGCACTAATTTCGGAAAATCATGCATCGTTGTTTTCCGTTTTCCTCACATAGAAACTTCCCGAACAGATTTATAGATCATTTATCTATTCCTACAATCCTTTTGCTAACGTAAAATTGGAAAGCAAAAATGTATAGAAAAATGATAAATTTGAACAAATAATAGAATACTGAAAATCAAAGACTAAATTTAACGTAAGTCAGAATCCTGACAAAACGCTGCAACATTAGAAACAAATGATAAATTAAGATAATAAATCATTGAGAAGAAATCATTAAAGGGTGTGGATAAAAATGATTATTCTTATCTTTTAAAAGACCAATGATTGAAATGAATGACTCTAATGTATGACCATAAGAAATAAATTAAAAAAAGACTTAGGATTGTTCGATGTTTTTGCCATTAGTACTGGAGCAATGTTCAGTTCAGGGTTCTTTTTATTACCGGGCATTGCCTCTCACTACACTGGACCTTCCGTGTTTTTGGCGTATTTTCTTGCCGGTATATTAATATTGCCGGCTATGTTCAGCATTGCCGAAATATCAACAGCTTTACCTCGGTCAGGAGGTGCCTATTTTTTTCTGGACAGAAGTTTAGGCCCAATAATGGGCACAGTTGGAGGGTTAGGTACTTATTTTGCTTTGATGTTAAAAACAGCTTTTGCAATCATTGGAATCGGTGCTTATGCTGCTATTTTCTGGGAAGTTCCAACAAAAACAGTTGCCATTGTTGCAACTCTGTTTTTTATGGTTTTAAACCTGATAGGAACCAAAAAAACGTCTGCCTTTCAAAAAATATTTGTGATATTCCTTTTGGTTGTTTTAATCGCTTTTATTGCCGACGGGCTTTTTTCCATATTCACAATGGAATCCTTAGAGAAAGAGTCTATAGGTTCTCAGTTTACCCCATTCTTTTCAAATGGAATGGGAGGTTTGATTACGACAGTTGGTTTTGTTTTTGTTTCTTATCTGGGATTGACCCAAATTGCAAGTGTGGCAGAAGAGATTAAAAAACCTGAAAGAAATATTCCCTTAGGTATGATACTATCTATGGTTGTTACAGGCTTGATTTATGGCTTGGGTGTTTTTATTATGGTTGCTGTTATTGAACCAACATCATTTGCAAATGAAATGGCTCCGGCAGCTACTGCTGCCAAACAAATTTTTAAATGGTTGCCCGTCAACGCCGGAGTGATGTTAATGTCAATAGCAGCTCTTTCGGCATTTGCTTCTACTGGCAATGCCGGCCTTTTATCAGCTTCACGATATCCCTTTGCAATGGGTCGGGATAAATTGTTGCCAGGTGTTTTGTCAAAAATTGGAGGGAAAGGTACCCCGGTAATAGCCATATTACTTACCACAGCTTTGATTATTTTATTTATTCTGGTATTAACAGAAGAAGGAATTGTTAAACTGGCCAGTACCTTTCAATTGCTTATTTTTATATTCATCAATTTTTCTGTTATTGTTTTTAGAAATAGTAAAATAGAATCATACGACCCAGGATACTTATCTCCCCTTTATCCATTTATGCAAATTGCAGGAATTGTTATTTCGTTTATATTGATTATTTATTTAGGGTGGATGCCGATTCTTTTTACCACAGGTATCGTTGTTGTGGGCCTCCTTTGGTATCATTTTCACTCTCGTGGAAAAGTAAAGCGAGAAGGAGCAATTTTTCATTGGTTTGCATTATTGGGTAAACATCAATACAATGAGTTGGAAAATGAATTAATGACAATATTGAAAGAAAAAGGGCTTCGAGAAGGCGACCCTTTTGATGAAACAGTAATTAAATCGAAAATAAAAATAGTAAAAGTTCCTTTGGATTTTGAAGAAATATTAAACAGGGTGTCCGATAATTTTTGTACCGAACTGGATGTTTGCAAAGAAGGAATTACCAATTTATTTATCCATTCATTGCCTAATGAATCCGTAATTACATTACCGGGTGTTTTAGTTTTTCATGCTAAATTAAAAAATGTTTTGCACCCTTCTTTGCAAATAGTGGTTTCTAAAACAGCCATAGATGTCAAACAGCCATTTAAAGGGAAGGAATTAAAAACACCAATACACGTCTGTGTATTTTTAATCAATTCTGAAGAAAATCCGAAACAGCAATTGCGCATGCTATCCAGACTTCTTGATATTTTAGAAAGAGACAATATTGTGAAAACCTTGCTACATATGGATAGTCATAGAGAAATAAAGGAATATATGTTGCAAAACGAGCGTTTTGTAAGCATAAAACTATTAAAGGGGACACCACAAGAAAAAATGGTTGGCCATCAATTAAAAGATATTCAGCTCCCAAGAGATGTTTTGATTGTCTTGGTCGAAAGGAACAATAAAACGTTTGCACCAAATGGTTCTACCACTTTAATGATGGATGATGTTCTTACTATACTTGGTGAAACCAAATCTATTTCAAAATTATACAGAGAGTATATGGGGCATGAAATTGAAAAATTGGATACTTAGACATAAAAAAGTACGATGACACAGTAATCGGTCATACGCCTTAGAGGCTTTAGTGGTATAGCAAGCGTTTCAGTTCACATCAAGTTTTGTAACGGGTGATACAGATGCAGCTACGAAATCCCCTACGGCATATATCCCCAACTGTACCGGCAAGGTTGAAGGAAAGAATATCTTTGAAGTGAGCATGGTTAATATTCATACCCAGGATGATTGTTAACCCCGATCCCGATGACTATCGGGACGGGGAATACGAGTTATCCTGGTGGCATCGTCCAACCCTATTTGATTCGTCATTATATCTAATCAGGTAATTTCCATGGGCTGCGGTAGGTGGGAGTCAGCATTGCGTTGGCTTTCTCGTCATCGATGAACCTGCTGTTTCCGGCATCCCAGTATAGGCGGCGTCCGGTTTTCAGAGCGATGTTTCCGAGGTGAGCCACCCGGGCTGTATTGGCCGCGATGGAGGTGTTGGCACGGGTTGTTTTTACTTTTCCCCGGATGCAGTCGGTGAAGTTTAGCATATGGTTTTCGAGTCCTTTGCCGTCGCCTCTGGTCAGGGGCACGGCTTCCATTTTGGGTTGGCGACCTCCTTCGGGGATCACCTCCCAGCCGTCGCGGTCGACCACCAGGGTGCCGTTGTTGCCTACGAAGCCCACGCCATGGTTGCGTCCGTAGTAGCCTCCGTCGATGCCTATCCCGTGGTCCCACAGCATGGTGTAGCCGTCGAATTCATAGAGAGCCTGCATGGTATCTGGGGTCTCGCAGGCATCATCGGGGTAGGCAAATTTGCCGCCCATGGACATCACCGACTTCGGAGCCTGTGCATTCATCCCGAACAATCCGTAATCGATGATGTGCACTCCCCAGTCGGTCATCAGTCCGCCGGCATAATCCCAGAACCAGCGGAAGTTGAAGTGAAAGCGGTTCGGATTAAAGGGCCGTTCCGGGGCGGGTCCCAGCCAAAAGTTGTAGTCGACGTATTCAGGTGCCGGACCATCGGATTTCACGGGGATCGATTTCATCCATCCCTGATAGGCCCAGGTGCGTACGGTTCGTATTTTGCCCAGTTTGCCCGTGTGCACAAAATCCACGGCCTCTTGCCAGTGCTGGTCGCTGCGTTGCCACATGCCTACCTGAACAATGGTGTTGTACCGGGCGGCCGCTTTTTCCATGATGTTGATCTCCTCAATGGAGTTGGCCAGGGGTTTTTCGCAGTATATCTGTTTTCCTGCCTGGGCAGCTTCGACAAAGGGAATGCAGTGCCAGTGATCCGGAGTCCCAATGATGATCACATCAATACCCGGCTCTTCGAGCAGCTTCCGGAAATCGCTGAATCCTTTGGGCCGGGTGCCCTGAATTTTTTCGGTGTCGGCAAGACGCCGCTCCAGTACATTGGCATCTACATCGCAGATGGCGGCACAAGCCGTGTTTTTTATTTTGAGAAAGGCCTGCAGATCGGCAAAACCCATGCCGTTGGCGCCAATCAGTCCGCATACCAGTTTGTCGTTGGCTCCTGCACAGGAATCCATAGCCAGCGGCATGGATGCTGCAAGTCCCACACCGGCAGTCGCCAGCGCTGAGTTTTTGATAAAGGTTCTTCTGTTGGTCATGATTTAGTTGATTTAATGGTTATTGGTGAGAAAGTCGGAAGACCGGACTCCGGACTTCGGTCTTTTTTATTCCTTGTGCATGGCGTCATCGAAGGCAACGTCCGACGGTTTAAAGTCGGAATAGCGCACGAAGTCACAGGCTTCGGCAGCTCCGGCTTCGCGGTCCATCCCGCTGTCTTCCCATTCCACCGACAGGGGGCCGTTGTACCCGATGTCGTTCAGGGCCCGGATGATGGTTTCAAAATCGATTCTTCCCCGGCCCAGGCTACGGAAATTCCAGTAGCGCCGGTTGTCACCAAATTCTGCATGACCGCCAAAAACTCCGATCGGCATGGGAACATCGCTCCAATAGACATCTTTCATGTGGACGTGGAAAATGCGGTCGGCAAATTCATAAATAAAACGGACATAATCTACTCCCTGGTAACCCAGGTGACTGGGGTCGTAGTTGAATCCGAAAGCCGGGTGGTTGTTGAGGGCCTTCAGCGCCAGGTGCGCCGTATGAATGTCAAAAGCGATTTCCGTGGGGTGTACTTCCAGGGCATATTTCACGCCCATTTTCTGGTATTCATCCAGGATGGGAATCCACCGCCGGGCAAAATCGGCATACCCCTTTTCGATCATCTGCGGAGTTACCGGCGGAAAGGAGTAGAGCATATGCCATATGGGGCTTCCGGTGAAACCTACCACGGTGTCGATACCCAGTCTGTGGGCCGCCTGGCCGGTTTTGATGATTTCTTCAGCGGCCCGCTGACGGACCCCCTCAGGATCGCCATCACCCCAGAGATAGGCGGGGAGAACTCCTTTGTGGCGCTCGTCGATCGGATCGCAGACACACTGCCCCACAAGGTGGGTTGAGATGGTGTACAGATCGAGGTTGTATTTTTTCAGAAGGGCTTTTTTGGCATCGCAGTAGGCCTGGTCGGCTTTGTCGATCTCCATGTGGTCGCCCCAGCAACAGAGCTCCAGTCCGTCGTAGCCAAATTCAACGGCTTTCCGGCACATGGTTTCAATGGGCAGATCGGCCCATTGTGCAGTATAAATGGTTACAGGTCTTGCCATAATTTTTTTGTTTTTTTGTTTGAGCCTGCCTTCCGGCAGACAGGTTATTTTTTGTCTCAGGTATCGTACATGTTATTCTCCGAATTTCACCCATTTAAAGGAATCGTTGGTTCCGGCTTTGACTACGGTGTCGATAAACTGCATTCCGCGTATACCGTCTTCGATGCCGGGGAAGTCGAGCATTTCGGAGGTTGGTTGTTTGCCGTCTTTTTTGGCCATCACGGTGAGGGCGAAATTCCGGTAGATATTGGCAAATGCTTCGAGGTATCCTTCGGGATGTCCACCGGGTGTCCGGGTATTGTGCGTGGCCACGGCACTGTGAAGGCTGGTTCCGGTGCGGAGCAGCTGTGTTGGCTTCCCCTGGTGTTTAATGATCAGGGTATTGGGTTCCTGCTGGTGCCATTCCAGGCCGCCTTTTTCGCCATACACCCGGATGTTGAGGGCGTTTTCTTCGCCGTTGGCCACCTGGGAGGCGAAGAGCACTCCGTTGGCGCCGTTGTTGAAGCGCAACAAGGCGGCTCCGTCGTCATCGAGCTGCCGGCCCGCAACAAAAGTGTGCAGGTCGGCACACAATTCCGTGACACGCAATCCCGAGATATACTCTGCCAGGTGGTGGGCATGGGTGCCTATGTCGCCCATGCAGCCTGCTTTTCCCGAACGCGCCGGATCGGTGCGCCACGAAGCCTGGATGTTGCCCTGGTCTTCCTGTTTGTCAGAAAGCCACCCCTGGGGATATTCCACATACACTTTCCGGATGTTCCCCAAAAGACCGTCAGCCACCATCTTACGGGCCTCCTTGACAGCCGGATAGCCTGCATAGGTGTGGGTCAGGGCAAAAACCAAACCGCTGGCATTCACCTGCTCCTGGAGTTTCAGGGCTTCCTCCAGTGAAAAAGTAACCGGCTTGTCAAGAACCACATGAAATCCATGTTTTAGCGCCTGCATCGCCGGATCGAAATGGACATGGTTCGGCGTGACAATCGATACAAAATCCATGCGCTCCTCATCCGGGAGTTGGGCTTCTTTCTCCATCATCTCCTGATACGATCCGTATATCCTCTTTTCCGGAAGAAAAAGAGACCGGCCCGATTCCCGGGAAATCTCAGGATGCGAACTGAAACAACCACACACCAGTTCAATCAGGTTATCCATGAGGGCAGCAGTGCGGTGGACTGCCCCAATGAATGCATGGGTCCCTCCACCTACCATTCCCATTAGAAGTTTTCGGTTCATTTTCTTTGATATTTTTAGTTGATTCGGCAGCAATAAAAGTAACAACTCTTACGGAGAGAAACAAACGGTTGTTCAACTATGGTGGATTCTTTATAAGTAATTGTATATTTATTGAGAAAATACGTTTAAAAAGAAATATTTTACTAAGATGAAACGAAGAAATTTTATTCAGAACACGGTGGCCGGCAGCATAGGGCTTGCCGGATTAACGGGTACATTAGGGGCTGTATCCTCTGCTTCAGCAGCATCCTCCAATGCAGCCAGCTTTAAGTTGAAGTATGCCCCTTCCCTGGGAGTCTTCAGGGAGCATGCCGGCAGCGATCTTTTTGATCAGATTCAATTCATTGCCGATCAGGGCTTCCGGGCTGTTTTTGACAACAGCCTGATGAACCGGGATCCAGCTCTTCAGGAGAAGATCGCCAATGAATTGAACCGACGGGGTATGGACCTGGGCCCGTTTGTGTTGTATGCCGACTTCAGCGTTCGCTCCATGGTCCTGGATGATCCGGAAATAAAGGATATGCTGAAAAAGAAAATGCAGGAAGGGCTGGAAGTACAAAAACGTACCGGCGTAAAATCGGCATTGGTAGTACCCGGGCGCTACGATGAAAAATTAGCCTGGGAGTACCAGACCGCCCACGTGATTGAGAACATGCGAATGTGTTGCGATATCGTTGGGAAAACCGGGCTTCAACTGGTGATGGAACCCCTGAATGCCCATACCGACCATCCCGGATTGTATCTCACGACCATGCCACAGGCAAAAATGATCTGCGTGGCCGTGAACCATCCGTCGTGTAAGATTGTGGACGATTTGTACCACCAGCAGATTTCCGAGGGAAACCTGATCCCCAACATGGATATGTGCTGGGATTATATCGGGGCTTTCCACATCGGAGACAACCCGGGCCGAAACGAACCGACAACCGGAGAAATCAATTACAAGAACGTGTTCAGCCATATTTATCACAAGGGGTACGATGGCGTTTTGTGCTGCGAACACGGAAAAAGCCTTCCCGGCAAAGAGGGCGAAGTGGCGTTCATCAAAGCCTACCGCGAGGTGGATTCGTTTGAGGTGTAAAAAAGCGGTGCGGACTTATTTTTTACGAATCACCAGGGTTACATCCATGGGGTAGCGGCCTGAATTTTTTCCATAGATGGATAGTCCGCCGCGGTTGGCAGTGGCCTCATCAACGTACAGGCGGACGGTCACTTTCCCGGTTTCGAAAGCTGATTTTTTCGATGTTTCATCGAGTTCGGCTTTTACCAGGTAGCCATACGACCCGGCTTCGTCGAGCAGCCATGGTTTGGAACGGTCGTCGCTTCCCCACTCCCATCCGGGTTCCTGGTTCATCCAGGAGAGAATTCCCCGGTGGTCCGCCGGATCATCGGGCAGTTCCACTTCTCCGATGATCTGGTCGTTGGCCGTAATCTTTACCAGCGAACCATACAGGTTCTCATCGCTCTGCGGATAGCTGTTATTTCCATACCCCGGGTCGGTTCCTTTTTCCGTTACAATGGTCATGCCGATGCGTTCAGCCTCACCCTCTTCGAGGTATTTTCCCTGTGGGTACCTTGAAGCCAGCTCCGCCCTGAATTCCAATCCGGTGACCTCTTCGGGGATTATTCCGGCGGGTATTTCAAATTGATATTCGAAAAAACCGGAACCCATACCCCACACTTTTTTGCCGTTCTGGGGAGATACATGTTTGATGCTCCATGAGGCACCCGTGTATTCATCCGGCTTTTTTGTAAGGATCAGATCCTGCTTCTTTTCCGATTTTATTCTGAAAGGCACAAAGTTTCTTTGCAGGATTTTGCCGTTTTTCCCGGTGAGGGAGGCAGCCAGGATTGCTACGGCATTCCGGTCGGGGATTTTCACCGTAACAGGTGTTGTTTCCGTATAGGAAAAAGGTGTTGCTTCGGCTTGGGTTGTGCCGGTGGTCACCTCAAATTTTTCGCCCAGTTCATCCCATCCGTATACAGCATAGGTGATGGTGAGGCTTTCAGGAATATCATACGTTACAGCGCTTATTCCCAGGGGAATTTCAACAGTGGAGCCTCCCGGGTACATTTTGTAAAAGTCATCTCCGACGACCAGATAAAGGTCTTTATGGAAATCCTTCATGGTCATGCCCGGGCACAATTCATCCAGTCCGAAGATCTTTTCCGATCGGTCGAAGCGATAGTAGCCGTTCCATTCATTGATCACATCGTGGAATTCGGTAAACAGGAATCCGGCAATTTTAGGGCGTTTGCGGAATTCATTCATCATGATATGGTATTCCCAGGTGATATCGATATCGCCGGTGCTGCCGTTGTATCCCCATACCGCTCCGCATTCGGAGTTGAACATGGGTTCGTTGCCCTGTTTCATTTCCCCGATGTAATTGTGGGAGGATCCCGGATAGGTGTTGGCTACGATTTCATCGAGGAACCCGGCCCAGTGGCGGGCCGGGGAGTAGCGGTGCCAGGTGTTGATGTCGGTAATCACATGGTCCCAATTGCAGGGGGAATTGTCTTCAACCAACCGGGTGGGATCCAGTGCTTTGGCTTTATGGTACCAGCTACGCACCCATTCCCGGGTCTCGGGTGTGTACGACCGGTAGCCTTTCTCATCGGTGCTGAATAAACCCCAGGTTTCGTTGAAAAGAACCCACGAGAAAATCGAGGGATGGTTGAAATCGCGTATTATTTCGTTCTCCGTAATGTATTCCCAGTTGGCCCGGGCTTCACCGGAAGGTTCGCCCCAGAAATTGGGGACGTCTTCCATGATCAGAAGCCCCAGTTTATCGGCCCAGTACAGCTTCCTTGGGATCTCTGCCTTGATGTGTATTCGTAGTCCGTTTAATCCCAGCTCTTTGGCCCGCAGAATTTCCTCTTTCATGAACCCGTCTGAAGGGAAGGTGTAAAAGCCTTCCGGATGATAACTCTGGTCAAGGGCCATTTTCAGGTAAAGGGGTTTGTTGTTTAGGGCGACATACTGAAAATCTTTGCCCCGGATGGGTATCGACGATATTTTTCGCATTCCGAAATAGGTGGATACCACATCCCGGATGGATCCGCCTGATACTTCCACCGTGACCTCATAGAGGAAAGGCTTGTCGGGGCTCCACAGTTTCATGTCGGGTACCGGGATCGTAAACAGGCCGGTTTTTTTGCCTGATTCCAGGGGGCCTGTGAAATCCAATCCACTGCCTTTCAGATGAAATTCCAGCACCGGGGAGGCTGCTTCTGCCAGCTCCAGGTGAACCTGTACTTCCTGATGATCGATATCGGGAATAAACCGTATCCCGGAGATAAAATTATCATCGCGTGCTTCAAGGTAAACGGTTTGCCATATGCCTTTGGCATTTCCGTAATACTGTTTTCCGGAAGGACGGTTATCCAGTTCTTCATCTTCCACGCGGACCGTTATTTCGTTGGTGCCGGGGTTCAGCCATTCCGAGATGTTGAATTCGAAGGGCACATAGCCTCCTGTGTGGTCTCCGGCCAGGGTTCCGTTGATCCATACAGAGGTGTGAAAGTCACTGGCTCCAAATACCAGCCATATGTTTTTAGCTTCCTGGGTTTCGAAAGCATCCACCGTGAATTGCCGGTAGTACCAGCCAATGTGGATGGAAGGCTCCTGAATCCCACTCAGCGGGCTTGCCCACGAAAAAGGAACCCTAATCTCACGGTCGAAAAACTCCCCTCTGTGTTGCCAGCCTTCGGAAAGCCCAATGTCCAAAGAATCACCGGCAAACTTCCAGGGACCGTTCAGGTTCATCCAGGCAGTACGCTGAAAATCAGGACGCGGATGCTCCGGAAGAGGAATGTCTGAATGATTCCGGGTACAGGAAATCAGTAGAATATAAAAAAAAGACACGTATATTATAGGTTTCATCGTTACAGGTATTATAGGATTAATCGAAGGATAAAATTAACCGAAATATCCCGGAAATCATCAACAATATGATGATAATATCTGTGTTCCGAAGCTTTTGTTGTGGTCGTCAGGGCAACTACTTTACATCCGGCATCGAAGGCTGCTTTTGTGCCGGACAGGCTGTCTTCAAATACAATGCATTCCGAAGGCTTCCTGTTTAGTAGCTTCGTGGCGTTAAGGTAAATTTCGGGATCGGGCTTCCCCCGGATGACCATGGTATCATCAAGGATAAAACGAAAATATTTCCTGAGGTTTAACCCGTCGAGGACAAAAGCTACATTCGCAGGAGGCGCTGATGTGGCGAGTGCAGCAGGTATATTCGTACTGTGTAATTCTTCGAGAAATGCAACCAGACCAGGAACCGGTTTCATTTCGGCTTTGAAAATTTCACGGTAGATTGTTTCTTTTTCTTCACTCAACCGCCGGATTTCTATCTCGTTTAGTTCATTCCCGAAAAGTACGGGCAATACCTGGTGGTTTGTTTTTCCGAAAAACAGAGTATGGAATAATTCATCCGAAAAAGCAATTCCGTGTTTTTGACAAAATGCACCCCATGCCCGTTTGTGGAATGTGACATTATCGGTAATTACTCCATCCATATCGAAGATGGCAGAAAATGGCATAATTCATTTTTCCGAAAAATAAAAAAACCATCCCGAACCTGGGATGGCAACGACTATTTTATTTTAAAAAAGAAGGAACCCGAACAATTCATGAATGATTCCTGTCTCCGACAGCGACTAAGATTCAGTAAAACTTTCTTCCAACGTTTCACTTCATCTAAGTCGGGGTTAACCTGAGTTTTATTCATATTTTTTAAAATTTATGAATAGCTCAGGCTAAAGTTTTACCGGGTCTAATTTCACTTCAAGGGAATGGGTATTCCGTGGTATTTTTTGGTTTTCGACCCGGGTCTTTTCGTACGATATATAATGGATTACAAGGGTATACTCTCCGGTTTTGACGTTTTTGAAAACAAAGTTACCGTCGAAATCGGTGTAGGTTTTCTGCGCTGTGCCTTCAAGTTGCACTTCGACACCTGCCAGTGTTTCGCCTGTATGGGAATCGGTAACCCGACCGGCTACAAGAACCACGTTATGCGTTGCCGGTTCATCTGTTTTTTTCACATCTTTCCCTTTGGCGAAAACCGGAAAAACCATGGCAGATAATACAAAATAGAGGAATAATTTTTTCATGCTTTGTTGCAGATAGTAATTCAGCAACAAAACTATATGCGGTTCATTAAATGGCGGTTAAGAAAAGATTACAGTTTAATTAATTTCTGCCGTTGCTGTACGGGTCAAAGCCATTCCATTTAAGCGCCTGAGATTCCAATTTTTTTTCGGATAACACTGCACAAATAACATTCTGCCTTAGGAAGCAGGAGGTCCGTTTTTATTTTTATAGAATTTTACGATATCCGTCGCTAAATTTCCGGATAGTGCCTTTCAGAAATTATTTCTCCGTTTTCGTTGTAATTCTTCCAGGTTCCGGTTTTCTGTCCGTCGAAATAACTCAGTTCATACAGTAGTTGGCCCTTTTCGTTCCAGATGAACCACTTCCCGTGTTTTTTTCCGTTTTTATATCCGGCCTGGGCAATTTTAATCCCTTTTATGTTGTAAGTGAACCAGGTTCCATCCATCTCATTAGCGCTGTAAGAGCGGATTTCGTTCAAATTCCCGTTTTTAAAATAAATCCGGCATTCCCCCTCTTTTTTGCCGTTTTTGAAGAGGGCTTTCATTTTTATATTGCCATTGTCGTAATGGGTGGTATATTCTCCGGTATAGCGTTCGGATCCTGCATAGTAGATTCCGTCTTTTTCTTCCAATACCTGGGCATTGGCTGTCGGTAAGAAGCTTATTAATAATGCTGTAAGTAATATCCAGGTTTTCATAGGATTAAAGTGTTAAATTTTATAAAGGTATTCCCGAAAGCTATCGGGATTGATCATAGCCTTGAGTGCAAATACGAACCATGGTCGTTTCATCGCGCCTTTTTTTATGAATAAATTGTTACGAAATTATTACAAAACTATTACACAATTGTAATAATTTTGTAACAATTATGCAACGAATCGAAGGTAAAAATACTTTTTACCATTATTAAGGGTCAAAAAAGAGGATGATATACGATAGGATTTTCAGCAATAAAAAAAGGCCATCTCCGTATTGAGACAGCCTCTGATTACGATTAACCAATTTTTCCAATTAATTAATCAATGACTTTCGTATTCGAATCTACTGTGTTTAACGCATCGGATAACCAATCGGGTTTGTTGAACCCGTTTCCGGCGCCGGTAGCAGAACTGTTTTCCCCAACAGTTAATCCGCTCACTGCTTTATCATGGTTTCCGATATTTTCGAATTTGCAGTTTGTAATTACAATATCCCCTGCATCGATTCGTGCCTGGGCATCAGCATCATCGGCGTAAAAGTAGGCATGGTTTTTCTCTTCAGCCAGCCCTCCGATTACAATATTATCAATATTTTGTTTTCCACCTCCTTCTTTGAAATAGTACGGTTTTTCACCCATTTTGTAAACAGTAAGGTATTTTAACGTTGCGTTGGTCATTGGGGTAGCATTTCCGTCATCGCCGTTGTTTGAGCCTTCGATTCCTGATTTTGTGGAGTACATTGAGATCCAGTATTCGCCGGTACCGGACCATCCGTCGGCAAAGTCGATTCCGTCGTCGTCGCTGTAAACAGACACCAGGTGGGAGGCATTAACGGATCCCCCAAAGAATTCTATACCATCGTCTTTCCCTTTGTATGAGACAACATAATCAACCTGGGTACCTGACCCTACACCAAAAAAGGAAACACCGTTGAATTGTTTGGTGTCGCTGTAATTAAATCCGGTAAATTCGACCCTCAGGTATTTGATGATCCCTGAATTGTCGTTGGGGTTATTTCCGCCATAAGGCAGGCCTGAAACTTCGGCCCCGGCTGATGCATCCGACTTATTGGTAGGAGCTTTCCCACAAATTACCAAACCGCCCCATGAACCCGGAGTTTTATCATCCGAAGTCATAACAACCGGATCATCGGCTGTACCATTGATAAAAATCTTTGCATCCTGGGTAACCGCTATATACGAAATCTGGCCTCCAACGGCTTCAATTTTTGTCCCTGCAGGAAGGGTCAGTGAACCCCCGGCTTTGACAACCAAGGCTCCTGTTAACCTGTAGGTTTGTGATGCATCCAGTGTGACATCGGTAGTAATATCTCCCTGGAGATCTTGAGGATTGTCGCCCGGGATGATTGGATCGTCTTTCTCACAACTTGTGAAAGCAATCATTGCGATTGCCAGCATAGGAAATAATAACTTTTTCATAGTCTTAATAATTTTACAATGATGAATTAAAATTTATAGGATATTCCAAAACTTACTTTTATGCCTTTTTTATAGGATTTAACCAGGTGGTCCCGGGTTTCATTTTTCTGGATCCGATCTATATCCTGGTTTAATAAATTCTTTGCTGTAAGATTTATCCCGATTTTTTTGAACGTTGACCGGAGTACAAAATCCACCGTGTGGAGGCTTTTATCCACCTGGTTTCCAAAGGATGAAGTGCCAATAAGGTAAAGGCGATCCGATACATAATTATAGACAAGCGATGAAGTCACGGAATGACCTCCGTGTGCCCAGTCATTATGGTAAGTAAGTGCAGCATTGCCAATTATGGGAGCAGCACCCTGCAAGCCATCCTCTTCAGTATTAAAATTAACACTGATCTGGGCATTCCCGTTTTCGTCTTCGGTTTCTCTCCTTACTTTTTCCCCGTCTAATTCCTGCCGGGTATCCATCAGCGAAAGGTTGGCCGATAACGAAAGTTTTTTACTACCCGATTTCGTTAAAACAGAGATGATCTCTTTTTTAACCTCGGCCTCCATTCCATATACATACGCCCAATCGCCTGTGTTGGCATAGGTAAAATCGTTGGAGGCGGATGCCATGACAAATTTGTTGATCGGATCGATGATGTATTTTCCAAAACCGGAAATAGACAGTACTTCACCCCGGTCAGGGAAAAATTCCCATTTCAATTCCCCGTTGTAAATAATAGAAGGATAAATGTATGGGTTTCCCAATGCTGTTTCTGTTATTCCTTCAAAAAGGAAAAGTGCCATTTCGGTAAATTGTGGCAGAACATATGTTTTACTGGCAGCAAATCGCAGGTTGCTTTTTGCATTCATTGTATAACGCAATGATAAGGATGGCAATAGCGGCAATTCAGAAAATTTGCCGGATCCTCCATTTGGTTTGAGGGAGGTTTCGAATTTCACTTCCTGGAAAACATGTTCTACCCTTAATCCGGCCAGGGCCGTCAGTTTTTCCGTACACTGGTATTCAAATGATATGAATCCGGCATTGATCATCTGTGTCCCGTTATAGGTTGAAGGGCGGATTATATTTCCAAAAAAGGTTTTTAAATAAAATCCGTACCCATCAGCACGGTTGAGATTTTCCTCATTAAGAAAAGCATCTATATCGTTCACGTCAACCCTGGCATAGTATCCTCCCGGTGGGGGGTTGAAAATGCTGCGATTCCGATAGATATCGTGGTTGAACTGTGTGGATTCAAAATCCCGGAGTTTGTATTTTCCCGAATAACCTGCAGTCAGTCTTGCACGGTAATCCTTTTGGCTGTCTAATGCTTGCCCGAACGTGAGTGCATAGCGAAGATTAGCGGCCCATTCATTTTCAATAAAATTATGGAAGTACCTGAAATTATCCGACTCATTATCGTCGGTGAAATAGGCAATTCCTTCGCCAAAAAAGCCGGTTCCATTTAATGATAGGTGCCTTCTGTCGGGAATATTATTATATACATTGTTATAGGATACGCCCCATTTAAAATCGGATTTTTCACTCAATTGATGTTCTCCAAGCCATTGATTCGAGATAATCCGTGTGTTTTCAAACTCTGCCCGTCTCACCAAAGCACTGTCTTCTGCCAGGTCTTTGATAAAACCCCGCAGGTTTTTCAGTTCCTGGTTCGATGAGTTCAGAAACAGGGAATTGAGGTAAATGTTGCTTTTTTCTGTTTCATAGTTTAGGTTAGCCATGGCCGTTGTCTGGGTCTCATAATTGAACTGTTCTCCACGCAGGATTTTTCGGGGTGCATCGCTGCCATTGATCCTGTTTTGAATCAAATCGCTGTATGAATATCCATTTTCAAATGAGGCTGTTACAAAGGTGTTTAGTTTTGACCCTGAGAAAACAAATCTTTTCCCTCCGTTTAAAGAGAACCCAAGGTTTGGCATTACCCTTTTTTCCTGCGGATTCCATTTGGTTTCAAAGTCGTACTTGTTCAGCGTTTTTGTCATCCCGAAATTGTCCATCCCCCAGAAACCCGGGCCATCCTGAAGGTAGAACGGAGATACTCCCAATGTGCTGGAATTGAAACCTGATTTTATATTAAGCTGGATATACGGGTTCCCGATAAATTTCTTCGGGACAATATCGACATTGGCTCCGGCAAAATCTCCGTATTGCGGGGATGAAAAGACTTTTTCTACGCCTATGTATTCAATAATATCGGTAATAAAAATCTCCAAATCGATATTTTTTGTTTCGGCATTGTTTGACGGTAACGGCAGACCGTTAAACGTTGTATTGTTATACCGGTCGCCCAGTCCCCGTACATTGAGGGTTTTTGCCCCTTCCTGTTTGATTACCCCGGTTATTTTTGTTGCAGCCGCAGCAGCATCCGATACCCCCTGGTTCGATAAAGCCCGGGCTCCGATTGTTTCCTTTATCATTGCAGATTCCTTTTGTTCGAGAAGCAGCAAGGATTCGGATGCGCGGTTGGCCCTGGCAACCACTTCAACCCCACCGATTTCCACAATATCCTGTTCCAGGGAAAAGTCGATGTTCAGTTCTTGCCCTCCAACAACCTGTATATTTTCTTTTATTTGTGTCTCATAAGAAATAAAGGAACATCGTACGTTGTGGGTTCCATCCGGGACTCCTTCAAGAACATAGTTTCCGTCAAAATCCGTAACGGTTCCAATTGTGGTACCTTCGATCATTACCGTGGTCCCCACAAGGAACTCTCCGGTCTTTTTGTCTGTAACTTTCCCTTTAATTCCTCCGGCCTGGGCCCATAAGGCAGATGGGAACAATGTAAATAAAACAAGACCCATAATCTTGTACTTTCGTAAAATCGTTGTCATTGATTATTTGATAATTAGAAAACTCAGCCTTTGTTTTTTTAATGTTTTTTCACAGTGCGAAGCAAGTGCAATATTGTTACACCCTGATTAATATTCTCATACGCTATTATTACATTTACTTAACAAAATTGTAATGGATGTATATACCTGATTGTACAGGCTGTTTGAGGTGTCTGTGAACATTTATACAGAAAAGAACCGGATAGAAAAGATAAAGAATGGATTTTGGGAAGTTTCTATTTTTTTGACAGTGAGAAGAGAAACTGGACTCCCCCTTTTGACAGGTTCCTGGCCGATATATCGCCTTTATGCAACTGGATGGCATTTTTTACAATGGCCAGTCCCAGACCGGTTCCGCCGGTTTCGCGTGTACGGCCGTGATCGACCCGGTAAAACCGTTCAAATATGCGGGGCAGGTGTTCTTCCGGGATCCCCGGCCCGGAGTCGGAATAGGAGAAATAAAAATATCTCTGGTCTTCGTGGTAAATCGTAATTTCGATTTTGATCTTTTTGCCGCCGTAATTGATTGAGTTCTCAATAAGGTTCTGGAATATGGAATATATGAGGGACTCATTCCCGTTAATTACTGTTTTCTCCTTTACGGCGTTATCAAACGTGATCTTTTTTTCTGCCATCCGGTTGGCAAAATTTTGATGCACTTCGGGAATGACCTTGCTGATATCGACAGGTTCCATTTTAAACAATTCTCCGGCATCTTCGATGTTGTTCAGCAGCGAGATATCGTTTATCAGGCCGGTAAGTCTTTCCGACTGAAAATAGGTTTTGTCGAGGAAATATTTTAATTTTTCTTCCGGGATCGGCCAGTTGTCGATGATGGTTTCGAGGTACCCTTTTATCGAAGCAAGCGGTGTTTTCAGTTCGTGGGCAATGTTAGAGGTAAGTTGTTGTTTGAGCAGCCTGCGTTTTTCAAGTCGGGTGATATCGGTAATCATCACTTCGAAACTCCGGTCAGGAAAAACAATGCTCTGGATTTTAAAAAACCATTCCCCTTTTGCCAGGGTATAACTGTGTTGCGGCAGCATCTGAAAATCGATTTCATATTGTTTATCCAGTTTTTCGGAAAGAAACCGGTTTAATTTTTTAAACCCCTTTATTTTGAAAATGTCGGCATCTGTATGAATCGGTTTCTTCGACAACCCATTTACAAACTGGATAAAATGGCTGTTCGAAAGGGTGATTTTTCTGTCGGACGAAAAAAAGGCAATTCCTTCATTCAGCGCATTCAGGTGGTTGAGCAATTTTTCCTTTTCACGCATCAGGTCGTCGGTGGTTCCTTTCAGGCTGCTGTATATCTGTATGATCTGGCTGCCAATTATGCCCAGCTCATTTTCCGGGAAAGGGTTCTCGAGTTCAATGGGTTCGTTTCTGGCGGCTTTCACCGCAAAGTCTTTCAACCGGGTGATCGATTCCACCATTTTGCCCGTAAGGAAATAGAGTGTTATGCCGATGATGATCAATATTCCCAGCATATAAAAAATGAAGATCTGCCCGGCTTTCAGGAAATTTTTTATCTCCAGGTTGTACACAACGGCTGTCCGGATAAAATAGTCGCTGTATTTTTTGGCGTAATAATAATACTCCAATCCGGTGGTCGATGACCTGCGGATGTTGGAACCCGATAATTCGGTCAGGGCTTTCTGCACTTCGGGGCGGGTTAGGTGGTTTTCCATCGATAAATAGTCGCCGACATTGCTGTCGTATAATACAACCCCGTTAATATCGATCAGGGTAATCCGGACATTTGATTGGGGGATTATCGCTTCGATTTCTTTTATCCGCTCCATGAAATGGCCCTCCAAAAGGTTGTTCTTTTCAATAAAGCGGTATGTCATTTCACATATGTTATCGAGGGTATTCTCCAGTTGTGTCGACCGGTAATTCTTTTCCCGGTGGTACTGGAAAAAGAGGATCGTTACCGTAAAAAGAATAAATACAATGATGAAGTAGGTAAATATTTCAACCCTGAAAGACTTTTTAATCACGCTTTTTTCCCTTACTTGTTTTGAAAACAATAGCCATAACCCGATTTCCCTTTGATGTTGGCTCCGTAAGAGCCAATTTTTTTTCGTAACCGGGCGATGTTTACATCGACATTCCTTTCGGTAACAATCACATCATCGTTCCAGATGCGTTTCAGTATTTCATCACGGCTGATATACTGTCCACTATTTTTTATCAGCAAAGAAAGAATTTCAAATTCTTTGCGTGTGAGGTTAACAGGTTCCCCGTCAATCTGGATGATTTTTTGATTGAGATGGACAACCAAGGTTTTAAACGTTATCTGTTGGCTGTCTTCGCTTTTTTGAATGCCCCTTTTCAAGATGGCTTTTATGCGGGCAATCACTTCTTTAATGGAAAACGGCTTGGAAATATAATCATCGCCACCCACATTAAAGCCGGTGAGAATGTCGTTTTCGCTGCCTTTGGCTGTCAGAAAGATGATCGGTACCTGCAGTTTTTTTTCTTTCCGGATGATATTGGCCAGCTTAAAACCAGTAATTCCAGCCATCATTACATCCAGCAGGATCAGGTCAAATTTTTCAAATTGTTTTTTTAACGCTTCTTCCCCTGAATGGGCAATTTCAATGTAAAATCCTTCGCTTTCCAGATTAAACTGAAGGATCTCACAAAGGTCAGCCTCGTCGTCAACGATCAGGATCTTGTTGTTGTCTTCCATGGTTCCCTTACTTTTGAATAAAATTTAACCAATTCCGGATTGATAACTATTCATTTTTTGCTTTTTGACGAACTTTCAGTTGATGGCCCATTAATATTTAATTGCTTTTTTTTGATCAGCCATTGATAATACACTATTATTGTTGCAAATCTGTTACGAAAATATGAAAACTTATTTACGAACGTTTCGCAGATCCGTTGTATTTTGATAAAATATTGAATTTGAGTGAATGTAATTTTACCCATTTGTGGTATTTCGTGTTCTTGTGCTTTGGTGGCGTAACCGTAACGGCCACGAAAACACGAATTCATAAAAAACAATGAGAGTCAAGGTTTTTATACTTTTATTTCTGGCCTTAGTTCCCCGGGTTTTTGCACAAAGTGAGGATTTTAAGCCATCAGGCAAGCCTTTTGCCACGATATTTTCAAATTTCCATAAAGGCATCAGCAGTCAATCGGCCGATGAGATGGCGTTTGAATTGGTGCGGGGTTATATCGGTTATGAATATACCTTTAGCCCCAGGTGGTATGCAAAGATCAACCTGGATATTGGTAGCCCCGATGACCTCTCTCCCTATGCCCGTTTAAGGCGTTATGCTTATTTTAAAAATGCGTTTTTACAGTACGCGAAAAATAAATTCGATGTTGAATTCGGATTAATCACCCTGAGGCAATTTAAATTACAGGAAACCATATGGGAACGGCGTTATCTTATGAAGACCCTTGCCGATGAGTATCAACTGGGTTCGTCAGCCGACCTTGGCGTTCATTTTCATTATACATTCAATCAAACGATAGATGCTGATTTTACGGTAATGAACGGAGAAGGATACAACAACATCCAGACGGATGGAATCTTTAAATACGGAATCGGTACAACCCTGCAATTTCCCACAAATATGACGTCCAGGATGTACTACGATTTTTCAGTCAATGAAAGGACCGAATCGTCGCTTTTGTTTTTTAGCTCCTATGATTTCTGGGGAAAAGGGAACGTTGCCGGGGAATTTATTTACCGGTGGAACGACGGATGGGATGAAAACCACAATCTTTTTGGGATGTCCTTATACGGGAAATACAATATCACCGGTACGTATCAGTTGTTTGCCCGTTTCGACAAAATCGAGTCCAACATTTTATCCGGTGAATCCACGCCGTGGCACCTTGCTGAAGATGGTTCAGCTCTGGTTGCCGGCATACAGTTTCATCCCATAAAACAGATCAAACTGGCTTTGAATTATCACGACTGGTATCCATGGGCAGCCAACAGCAAAGGGGAAGCATATATATACCTTGACCTGGAAGTTAAGATGTAAAAGACAGAAAGAATGGGAAAATACAGCATCTTCATTATTCTGATAGTTGCCCTTTTTACAGGCTGCCGGAAGAGTGAGTATTCTCTTGAAGGCCATCGGGAAGTGTTGCATGATGATGGCAGCGGCACCGGAACCCTAACATTCACAAAAGGGAACGAGTATATCCTTGAAGGTTTTGTTTTTGTAAACGATGGCCAGGTGTTGACCATTGAGCCGGGAGTGGTAGTTCGTTTCAGAACCGGGCAGGCAGAGAATGCCAGTGCCCTGATTGTCTCAAGAGGAGGGAAAATTATGGCCGAGGGGACTCCGAATGAACCGATTATTTTTACCGCTGAAGACGACGACCTGGAAGGGTCTGTTGCAAAAAAAACCCGCGGGCTTTGGGGGGGGCTGATCGTTCTTGGTAATGCCCCGGTCAATGGGGAAGGAGGCGAGGCTTCCATCGAAGGAATTCCATGGGCCGAGCCAAGAGGATTTTACGGAGGTGTGGATGAAAACGATGACTCGGGAGTTTTAAGGTTTGTTTCGATCCGCCACGGCGGAACCAATATCGGAGATGGAAATGAAATTAACGGACTGACCTTAGGAGGAGTCGGCAGAAATACAACCATTGATTATGTGGAGGTGGCTTCGAATGAAGACGATGGAATCGAAATATTTGGCGGGACGGTCAATCTGAAGCACATGGTTGTTTCCGGATGTGGCGACGATGCCTTCGACTATGACCTCGGCTGGACCGGGAACGGACAGTTCTGGCTGGGGGTACAGTCGGATTACCTCGGCGATAATTTACTGGAAGCCGGAGGAGGTGTAAACCCCGTGGACGGATTGCCTAACTCCCTGCCGCAAATATTCAATACTACGTGGATCGGAAATGGGGAGACCAGCGCAGGAGCGATGGCTGCTTTCGAAAGAAATGCCGGAGGCGTTCTGGCTAATTCCGTTTTTATCCATAAAGCCAAAGGAATTTCAATGGAAGTAACAGACCAACTGCACGATAGCTATAACCAATGGATGAACGGAAAATTAGCTGTACGAAATACTATCTTTCACCGGGTGGCTTCTGATACTCCGGAATCGATCTTTCGACTGACAGGCGTATTTACGGAAGCCATGAAAAACGAATGGGTGAATGATTTCCATATCGCACAAAACGAAATCTCAAATCCTGAAATTGACTATTCCGCAAATACCTTCGTTCCGGAACATAAAATCAAAGGGGAATTGTGTGATACCCCGTCCCCGTGGTTTCAAATGGTCGATTTTAAAGGAGCTTTCGGCGAAGACAACTGGATTGAAGGGTGGACCTTGCTTTCAGAATAGGCGAAGTTTGCAGAAAACAGCTGTAAGCAGCAACTTACGGCGAATCCCTCCCTAATGTATTCTACGGTCCTTTTGTTAACCTGATCTTGTCTGGGTTGTAAAATCCCGGAACGACTTAATGAGATTAATGGTCTGTAACAGCAAATTCCTGATCTCGGAATTTATTTTGAAGAACAGTTGTGCATTTCGTGTATTTACCTCTTTGTTTTTTATGCGTTTAAACTGGTTTTTTTCCATTTGGTCAATCTGATCAAATAGCTCCTCCCTTTTAGAGGCCAGTTCATCCAACTCATCAAAGTTTTCTTTTTTTACGGTATTCAGGGCATGATTGAAAAAAACATCCAGGCTGGAGGCAAGGTTCCTGTATTCTTTGGATTGATCTTTTGTAAAGGGTTTATGGTTGTTTTTGACATGCCGGATCATGGGATCGAGCATATAATGGATGGCATGGGCCATTTCGCGCTTATAGTCCATCATTTGAACATAGAAGTGACTGGTGTCCGTAGGTCCTTCGGTGAGTTTTTCAAAGGTGGAATACACTTTATCCCGGTTCTTTTTGGATTTCCGGGAGAATTCTGCAGACAACAGTTCAGCATTTTTTAATCCACTGCGTTTTTCTTTTAAGAAACTTTCGATACCAATGGCAAGCACCTGGTTGGAATTGATCAGGGCTTTGATCACCTGTTTGGAGCTTTTTTTGAGGATTTCTTCGGAAGCATCGTTTTCATTGATGGAATCGTCTTCGTCCTCTTTCTTTTTAGCGTTTCTTTTTTTAAACACCATATGGGTTCGAATGATCATAAAGGCTGCGATAGCGACAAAAATGAAAATGATAAATTTTCCGCCTATGGAAATGAGAAAGGCAATTACGGCCGATACGGTGAAAGCAATCAGGGCGGTGAGGAACCAGCCTCCAATCACGGCAAAAACTCCGGAGATTCGATATACAGCGCTTTCGCGGTCCCAGGCCCGGTCAGCCAGGGAAGTTCCCATGGCTACCATAAAGGTTACATAGGTGGTCGAGAGCGGCAGTTTTAAAGAAGTTCCGAAAGCAATGAGAATGCTGGCTACTACCAGGTTAACAGCTGCACGAACCTTATCGAAAGCCGGTTGTTCCGGTCCCTTGCAGGAGGGTTTCTGCGTTGGGGGTGCAAAACGTGTATGAACAGCCCGAAGGAATCGCGGAGGGAGATACGTTCCTAAAAATTTATTCACATTGGCCGAACTTCGTACAATAACCCGTGCTACCATGGAGGAACCAAATCGCTCCGGTCCTTCATTTTGTCGCGACAGATCCACGGAAGTGGCTACAACAGAACGGGCTTTTTTGGAAAGAATCAGCGTTATGATCATGACCAAACCTGCAATGACCAACATGTAGGTGGGGGTGGGTACTTTGCCAGCCAGCATCTCCATGGAAAAAGCTTCGGGCATGACTTCACCGGAGGCCATCCATACCCGAAATGAATTGAACCCTGCAATGGGAACCCCGATAAAATTAACCAGGTCGTTTCCGGCAAAAGCCATTGCCAGGGCAAACGTTCCAACCAGAATAACAGTCTTTAGAATCTTAATGCGAAAGATCCATTGAAGCAATTGAAGAATTGCCATCCAGAAAAGAAAACTGTACAGAAGAATCAGCCCGGTATGTTGGACAACCCAATCCTGCAAAAGAACACCTCCGGATAATTCCTGTTCAGCAAAGGCTGAACCTTTGATGCCTTTAATGAGAATAAAATAGGTTATGGCTGTGATCGCCAGCCCTCCGAAGGCAGAACCCAGGTATTTCATCGGCTTACGGTAGTTGAATGAAAAGATCAGCCGCGTAATATACTGGACGATGGCTCCAATGGTAAAAGCAATAAAAACAGAAAGAAGAATGCCCGTGATAATGGCCAGGGCTTTATCCGAATTGATATAATCGGCCAGGTGTCCAGCTGTCACTTCCAACCGGGAAATCTTCACCAGGGAAACAACCACCGCAGAACCCAACAGCTCAAAAACAATGGAAACCGTGGTCGAGGTCGGCAAACTAAAGGCATTGAAGGTATCCAGAAGAATAACATCGGTAATCATAACCGCCAGGAAAATGACCATGATCTCGGAAAATACAAACATGTCGGGGTGGAAAATCCCTTTTCGTGCTACCTCCATCATTCCATCCGAGAAGGTGGCGCCTATAAGAACTCCCAGACTGGCCATCAGAAAAACAGCCCACTTGGGAGCAGCCCTGGAACCTATGGCGGAGTTTAAAAAATTAACCGCATCGTTGCTAACCCCTACGACGAGGTCTGAAATGGCCAACGCAAAGAGGATGACAACCAAAACCAGGTAGAAATTTTCCATCTTGAATCATTTGGTGAATTCCGTGGTAAATGTATTATGCTAAGGGATATAGTAAGGTATCCAAAACATTAATAAAACATTAATAAAACATCATTTAATTGTTAATAACTTTTTGATTTAAAAATTGTTATAATTTTGAAACTGTTTTGCTCAGGGAAATTATAAAATGAAAACATATTCTGCAAACCGGTTGTCATTTTTTATTGCACTTTTTATCACCATTCTGGGTGCTCCGTTATTTATTCTGTTTGTTTCCACGAGATTTACCGGGTTTATGTTGATTCCTGTGGTGTTCTTGTTTTTGATTTCCTGTGTGGGGGTTCGGTATGCAATAAAGCGGTTTTCCAAAGGAAAAAAACCTGTTTCACAAACGGTGGTTGAAGAGTTGGAGGAATCCGTACCCTTTTCGGGGGAAGACCTGGAAGAGGATCTTGTCTCAGAAAAGAATGGGCAGAATGTAAAATGGACTAAAAAGCAGATCCGGGAACTGGAACGATTGAAAGATTTGGAGAAGTACCGCAAGGAATTTGTAGGCAATGTTTCCCATGAATTAAAAACGCCGATTTTTAATATTCAGGGCTATATACTTACCCTCCTGGAAGGAGGTATTGATGATCCGAAAATCAATACCCTTTATATGGAACGAACGGTGAAGAACATCGACCGGATGATTTCCATTGTTCAGGATCTGGAATCCATCAATAAACTGGAGTCCGGAGAGTTGACGCTTACGTATGAAGATTTTGATCTGTCCGAACTGGTGGAAGAGGTTTTTGAACTGGAAAACCGGCAAGCTGAGGAGAATAAAATAACCCTGGAGTTCGAAAAAAAACCGGAGGAACCGGTTTGGGTCAGAGGCGATAAAAAACGGATCATGGAAGTTTTGACAAACCTGGTGGTGAACGGTATCAAATACGGAAAGAAAAAAGGAAAGGTGACGGTTCTCTTAACCGATAAAGAAGACAGCCTGGTTGTGGCAGTCCGGGACAATGGAATCGGAATTGCCAAAAAAGACCTTCCCCGGATTTTTGAAAGATTCTACCGGGTGGATAAATCCAGATCACGCGAACAGGGTGGTACAGGACTCGGCCTTTCCATAGCCAAGCATATCATTGAAGCACATGGCCAGGAGATCCATGTGAAAAGCGTCCCGGGACATGGAACAACTTTCACATTTACCGTTGAAAAAGTCAAATAATAGCCTACCTTTGTATGGGTTCCGGGCGGGGAATCGTTGAATCCTGACGGAAACCCGCAGTATCTCTTTTCAAAAAACCGAAAATATCAGCCATGGAGGATGATAAATATAAAATTTTGTTGGTTGATGATGAAATGGATATCCTGGAATTCATAAGTTACAATCTTGAGAAGGAAGGATATGAAGTATATACAGCTACCAATGGCACGGAGGCACTCCAGAAGGCAGAAAAAAAGCAGCCCCATCTGATCATTCTGGATGTGATGATGCCGGAGATGGATGGTATTGCGGCCTGCGAGGAGTTGCGCAAGATTCCTTCCCTCCGGAATACGGTGATTGCCTTTTTGACAGCCCGCAATGAGGATTATTCACAAATTGCCGGTTTTGAAGCGGGTGCCGATGATTACATTACCAAACCCATCCGGCCCAAAGTGTTGATAAGTCGGGTGAAAGCCCTCCTGAAACGAACGGGAGTTTTTGGTCAGGCTCCTTTGGAAATCGACACGAATACCCTGGCTATTGGAAACCTGTTGATCGATAGGGAACGATACCTGATCAGAACAGACGACAAGGAGATGGTCCTTCCCCGCAAAGAGTTCGAACTGCTCTCGCTTTTGGTTTCAAAACCCGGAAAAGTCTTTACCCGCGAAGAAATTTATCATACGGTGTGGGGAGAAAGTGTGGTGGTAGGAGACCGGACCATTGATGTGCATATCCGTAAACTCAGGGAGAAAATCGGCAGCGATCATATCAAAACCCTAAAAGGAATCGGGTATAAATTTGTCGAATAAGTCAGGAATACAAAATGGACAGATAGAGAACTACAAGACCGGCTGCGTAGCCCCACAATACCTGACCCAGGGTGTGCCTGCCAAGATACAGGCGCGCTGTTCCTACCAGCCCTGCTACCAGAAAAATCCCTGCAATCAGCCCTACCGGATTGAACCCCATTTTAAAGGAAACGGCAAGAATCAAACCTGTAATTCCTCCCATGCCAGCCATATGAATGCTAATCTTCCACACAAAGGAAACAATCATCAACAGCAAAATAAGTACCACCGAAGCGATCAGAAAAACCCTGAAAACAGGATATAGGGCAACATTTCGCAACAGGTAGAATCCCATGTAGTAATAAATGGCCGAAAAAAAGAGCGGTTTGATGCGTTGAAAAGGTTCGTCCATACGAATACTGAACCGGGGACTCAGAGCCAGAATCGATAGGGTTAGCAATGGAAGAAGCCCCGTGGAGAAAAAAACCGCTATGAAAACAAATCGTTTGATCTCCCAGGAAAGCATTGAAAAATAATACCCGGAATGGAAGAGCGCAAGGAATCCCAGTGTGGGCAGGATGAATGGATTAAAAAGGTACGATATGGTTTTGGCTATGATCTTCATCAATTGGGTCCGGGTATGTTTATCGGGTTATAGTTTTTTTCGCAGCCTGGCAACCGGAACGCCTAATTGTTCGCGGTATTTGGCTACGGTCCGACGGGCTATAGCATACGATTTTTCTTTTAATATAGCGGTCAGTTTTTCGTCTGTGAGCGGTTTCTGTTTGTCTTCGTTATCAATGCACTCTTTCAGGATCATTTTAATTTCCCGGGTGGATACCTCTTCCCCGTCTTCTTTAGCCATTCCTTCCGAGAAGAAATATTTCAGCGGATAGATCCCGAAATGGGTTTGTATATACTTGCTGTTGGATACTCGCGAGATGGTGGAGATATCCAGGCCGGTACGTTCAGCAATGTCTTTGAGGATCATGGGTTTAAGCTTAGTTTCATCTCCTTCTGTGAAATATTCTTTCTGGAGCTTGATGATTTCCGACATGGTGAGTATCAAGGTTTGCTGCCGCTGTCTGATGGCATCGATAAACCACCGGGCTGAATCGACCTTTTGTTTCACGAAGGTGGCCGCCTCCTTTTGGTTTTTCGTGTTTGCCTTTTTGTTTTCCTGCAGCGATTTGAGCATATCAAGGTAGGTATCGTTCAGTCGCAGATCAGGAACATTCTTCTGGTTGAGGGTTAACTGCAATTCGTTATCCACCAGATCCAGGATAAAATCGGGAACGATATGATGAAAGGACCTGTTCATCGGATTGCTGTAGGAACTTCCCGGCTTGGGATTTAGTTTCAGGATCTCCCCGATGGCTTGTTTCAGCTCTTTATCGTCCAGTTCCAGTTTCCGTTTTATTTTTTCGTAATGTTTTTTTATAAATTCCTTGTAGAAGTCTTGGATGATCTGTTTCGCCAAATTCAGTGCCGGGTCATTTTTCCGTTCTATCTGCAACAGAAGACACTCCTGAAGATCACGGGCTGCTACTCCGGGAGGATCGAAATCCTGGATTGTTTTGAGGATCTTTTCGAGTTCCTCCACCTCCACCTCGACATTCTGACTAAAAGCCAGGTCATCGCTTATAGAAAGCAGGTCACGTCTCAGGTATCCATCCTCATCAATGTTGCCCAGGATAAATTCGGCCAGTTTTTTTTGTTCTTCGGAGAGGTAGGTCAGCCCGAGTTGTTCGTTGAGGAATTCATGAAAAGTTGTGCCTACCGAAAAGGGGATATCCTCGTTTCTATCGTCCGGTGAATAGTTTTTTGTGTTGAGTTTATAGGTCGGAATCTCGTCGTCGTCGGGGAGGTAGTCATCCATCGTAAATTCCTCGTTGTCTTTGTCTTCTTCCGAACGGAGTTCATTTGCCCCGTCATTCTCATCGTTCAGGGGATTGTCTTCTGCCATCTCCAGCACCGGGTTTTCTTCGAGTTCTTTTTTTATGCGTTGCTCCAGTTGGAGGGTAGGAATTTCCAACAGTTTTATTACCTGAATCTGTTGCGGAGACAGTTTCTGTAATAATTTCTGTTGTAATGTTAACCGTTGTTCCATGGTTAAAAAGTTCTATTCAAATTTAGTACTTTTTCAAGAACCGGAACAAATAAATTTTCAACCGGGTATCGTTTAAAACTCCGCATTTCTGGGAGCTCTGGGGAAGGGGATTACATCGCGGATGTTGCCCATTCCGGTTACGAACTGCATAAACCGCTCGAAGCCCAGTCCGAAGCCGCTATGGGGCACGGTTCCGAACCGGCGGGTGTCGAGGTACCACCACATCTCCTCAACGGGAATGTTCATTTCCTGCATGCGAGTCACCAGTTTCTCATAGTTTTCTTCCCGTTGGGATCCTCCGATGATTTCTCCGATTTGGGGGAAGAGGACATCTACTGCGCCCACTGTTTTGTTATCATCGTTCAGTTTCATGTAAAAAGCTTTGATCTCTTTGGGATAATCAATCAGGATCACCGGTCGTTCGAAATGCTTTTCCACCAGGTAGCGTTCATGTTCACTTTGCAGGTCAACGCCCCATTCCACCGGAAATTCGAATTTTTTCTTTTTACAGGGATTGGAATTTTTCAGTATGTCGATGGCTTCGGTGTAGGTACAGCGTACAAAATCGTTGTCTACTACGAACTTCAGTTTATCCATCAGTTCCATGGAACGTTGCTCCCGGGGTTTGTTTTTTTCTTCCTGCGACAGGCGGTTGGCCAGAAACTGAAGGTCGTCGGTACAGTTATCGAGGGCGTAGCGAATCAGGAACTTGAGGAATTCTTCGGCTAGATCCATGGTATCCTTCAGGTCGTAAAAGGCCATTTCCGGTTCGATCATCCAGAATTCCGAAAGGTGTCTTGCGGTATTTGAGTTTTCAGCCCGGAAGGTGGGTCCGAAGGTATAAATTTCGCCCAGAGCGGTGGCTCCCAGTTCGCCTTCAAGTTGTCCTGAAACGGTCAGGTTGGTGGCCCGCCCGAAAAAGTCTTTGCTGTAGTCAACGTTTCCTTCTTCCGTAAGGGGTGGATTTTTGGCATCAAGGGTTGTAACCCGGAACATCTGGCCGGCTCCTTCGGCATCCGAAGCCGTGATGATGGGAGTGTGCATATAGTAAAAACCCTTGTCATTGAAATATTTATGAATGGCAAACGCCATAGCATGCCGTACCCGGAAGATGGCCCCAAAGGTTTGGGTCCGGAAACGCAGGTGGGCATTCTCCCGCAGAAACTCCAGGGTGTGCCGTTTGGGCTGAATCGGAAATTGGTCGGGATCGGCTTTGCCCAATAACCCGATTCTCTCAGCCAGCAATTCCACCGCCTGTCCGCTGCCCTGGGAAGCAGCCAGCCTGCCGGTGACAGAAAGCGAAGCCCCGCAGGTGATATCCCGTAATATGGATTCTTCAAAATCCGCAACATTGGCAACAACCTGAAGATTGTGAAGCGTCGAACCATCGTTCAGGGCAATAAAATGGACATTCTTGCTTCCCCGTTTTGTCCGCACCCAGCCCCGGACCGTTGCCTCTTTGTCATACTCTCCGGAACGTAGAATCTCTTTGATCTTTAATCGTGCCATAGTGCAGGTTTTGCTTTTTCTGATGCTTTGAAAACTATAAGGGTACAAAAGTACATTTTTATAAAGAAAAATACATAGCCCCCCGGATGCCAATAAAAGAGTTTATGTTTTCTTCATAAAATTTGCCATCCGCATTGGATCATCTGTGGTTGAGAAATCCAACACTGACAATAGGAAACCCTGATTTTGATTTCCAAATGTTTTTAATATCTTTACGGTTCATAGTTAACAATCTGTTTTTCGTTTTGCCTTCAACCCTGATTTACTAAAAATCAGAGGAATAAAATTTTTGTTTTTGAATTTGCCAAAGCGATTGCAGAGGATCAATTGTTCAATGCAACGCCATTTTTCTTGTACAAAGTGCAAGTACAGTTGGCGTAACTTAATGGCTGGGTTTGCAGGAAAAACTTAATATTAATGTATATGAATCAGTTAGCACATAAAAGAATCGTAGTTTGCTTGGTGGCTGTTTTTCTCTGTGGAACAACCACAACCTGGGCAGAAACCATTACCACCACCGCACAGGGGGGATTATGGAGAGAGGAATCAACCTGGGTGGGCGGAAAAGTACCCACCAAAGAGGATGATGTGGTTATAACTTCCCTTGTTACAACCGGCGATGTTTCTTATTCGACACGTTATCTTGAAATGGCCAGTCTTACCATTCACGAAGGGGGAAAAATTATCAGGGAGGCAGAACGAAGCGGATATTATATCATGAAAGTATTCGGCAATCTGACAAATAACGGAGAAATTATCGATTATAAGGATTATTTTGATGTTCAGGTGTATGGTGATATCGTCAACAACGGGGTTTTTAAACCGCGACATCTTTCTCTACTTGGAGAAAATCAACATATTTCAGGAAGTCATCCCATTGGAGCAAAAACGTTGAATTTTCAAATGTCGGATGCAACGGTTGTAGCGGCCTCCAATCTCCATTTTCACAATTGCGATCTCCAGGCGGGGACGGGGAAAACGTTGGATATGAAAACTTTCAGCCTGAAACTTTCAGCCGACAGCATTACCTATTCTTCCTACTACGGGCAAATGCACTCGGCCTGTATTTCGAGGGTTCCGTTAACGTTTGAAAATACCGGGATTATTGAAGTGGACCAATCGATTCTCGGAGGAACCATTCAGGGGAACGTTCATTTAAAAAGCCCGTCGTATGCGTTTTTGAATGATCTGACCATTGAAGGCGATTTAACGATCAATGAAAACACCCAGGCCAGCAGTGATGAAAATTTCACCAAATTGAAAGTTACCGGGAAGTTTGTCAACTTCGGCGAACTGAACAACGACACCGTTCGGGTGGGCGAAGTGATATTTCCCCCGCGATCGATGTCTCTGACTGTTTATGGTGATGTTGCAAATTATGGCAGCACGGGAATGACAAAAATTTACATGACAACTAACGGCAAGTCATTGACGATCCGGGGTGATATTGCAGGAGATATCAGATTTCAGCAGTCGGAAGAAAAGGATACCCCGGGCGGAAAAATCCTCATTAATGAGGAAGTGAATATCTCCGGAAAAGTGGAAGTGTATGTACCCGTTGAAATAGCTGTCGACGGTACCCTAAGACTGTTATACCGCAATTATTCACCCATTTATATCAAGGATGAGTTGGGCGAAGTCATCAACCATGGGAATATGTACAGGTACCACAGGGTTAACAATAGCTGGAGCGCCAATACGTACAAGGATCAGCCCGGCACTTTCGTGGACTATGAACTGAGGGATTGGGAAGACCGGATAGAAGGAGTGGAAGTGGCGGTTTTCAATAACCAAACCTATCCCGGATTGCTTGGTTCAACCAAACGCTGGTGGCGCATTCAGCCGGTAGGCGATGGGGAAGTAACCGAATATCTGATTAAATTTTACTACGATGAAGCGTTGCTGAACGGGCAAAAAGAGGAAAACCTGAAGGTGTACCGTTCGAGGGATGAAGGAGCCACCTGGGAAGTCATTTCTGCCAGGGAATATGCCGTGATCGACACCGTGGAAAACTTTATTTCCATTGGAGTGTCGAACAAGCACGAATCGATGTTAAGCGAATTTGGCGATTTTGTAATCAGTGCCGGTGACGGTTCCGTACCCCTCGAAAACAACTTTGTCGTGGATCTCATTGGCAGACCCAATGTACGCATCGGAGCACCCAATATATATACCCTTCATGTGTACAATGTAACCGACTTTTACACGGGCTCCATCATGCTGGCAATGAATGTTAGCGAGAATGTTCGTTTCACAGAGTTTCACCTGCCATACAACGAGGGTGTTGAAATTTTTCCTGTCGATTCAGTCAGTGATCCGGATGATTTAACACAGGTTTTTTACATTCCCTACCTCGAACCCAATGAACACTATTCATTCGATGTAATAGTTGTTGGTTTGTCTGAAAGCTTAAAAAATATTTCAGAGAATCTTGTGACCCTTTCTTTAGGGGGGTTCTTCGGTCATGTTGCCGAAGATGAAGCAGGGGATATGCTCGCTGACCATGTCAATGAAACGTATGGACTCTCTCCGGAGGCAGAGCTTGAATATAGAAATGCTCTGGGACTGACTGAAAAACAAATGAAGATTGAAAAGAAACAATATGGAAAAACGGTAACTACTCTTCGGCATGTATCAAAATATACCATAAAAAAGATTTCTGAAACCAATCCGGTTACCGATGTTCTTTTTCAGATAGGTGAGGGGATAGAAGCTGTAAGCAAGGTTAAAGATACCTTGAGACGAAGACTGTTTCACTGGCTTTACAAGGAAACGGGTCTTTATGGTGTGGAGGAAAAAGTAGCCAGCGGAAAGCAGGTGGACGGGACACTGGTTCGTTCAATAGATCCCAATGAAATCGTGGGACCGGCAGGATTCGGAGAGCAGAATTACCTGGCCGAAATGCCCCGGATGAATTACACCATATACTTTGAAAATAAAAAAGAAGCAACGGCCCCGGCATACCGGGTTCAGGTTATTGATACCCTTTCGGCACTCTTTCATGCCGAAACGGTGGAATTTGCCGAAACCAGTCATTCAGGCACCGGCTACAACTGGTCAATGGAACGCGATGGCAACATCCTGAAATGGGACATCGAAGGCATTGAACTGCCGCCCAATGTAACCCCTCCTGAAGGCGAAGGATTTGTGCGTTTTTCTGTTGAACTCAACGAAGGGCTCTCTTCCGGTACGGCAATCGAAAACCGCGCAACCATAGTTTTTGATATGAATGAGCCCATTACAACCAATACCTGGGTTAACATTCTTGATGAGGTGGCTCCATCAACGACCATGAATGAAATAAACTACTCTCCAGGGGATACACTCGTTACCGTTTCGTGCAACGCTTCCGATAATGAAAACGGATCGGGTGTGAGGATGTATGAATTTTTTGCCTCGGTGGATAACGGCCCGTTCCAGTCACTTGGGCAAAGTGCTGAAAACAGTATCGGGTACTCGATCTCTGACAGTACAAAAAATAATTATCGTTTTTATGCTCTTGTTACGGATAACGTAGGCAATGCGGAGCAAACCATACCCGAGGTTGCCGAATTTAACTCATTGCTTGTGAATACTCAAAGGAACGTTAATCCGGATCAGACTATTTCCTTTTATCCCAATCCGGCAGATGAAAATACAACCCTTACCTTTTTAACCAAAGACCGGTCACAACTTGTATTAAGCGTTTATTCTGTCACCGGGAAACTCCTCAAGACGGTGGACAAAGGATGGTTCAATCCCGGGCAATATCAGGTTTCCATGGATATCTCATTCCTGAATCCCGGACTGTACCTCGTTGAAGTACGTACGGATCAAAACCCTGAGATTTTTAAACTGGTTAAGAAGTAACCGTGGGCTATATTTGTCCGGATGCAATGTTCTGTGCGTTAACCCTTCTGTTCACAATGTGAATAATTCTGTTACGAAACAGGGATAACCGGGCAAATTTCAAATCATTCAATTATCTTTGCGCTGATTTTTAACGAATTGGTAATTTTCCCTTTTTTCTTCCCGGGAATTTTATCCGTACCGGGATCGGAAACTTTTTTTGGGGGTGATCAATGGAAGGATATCGAAGAGATGGCACATAAAGCAGGATTTGTTAACATTATTGGGAATCCCAATGTGGGGAAGTCGACCATTATGAATGCGTTGGTCGGGGAGAAGATCTCGATCATTACGTCGAAAATGCAAACCACCCGCCACCGGATCAAAGGAATCGTGAGTGGCGATGATTTTCAGATTGTCTATTCCGATACGCCGGGTATTTTACAGCCCCATTACAGGCTGCAGGAGACCATGATGAAATTTGTGGACGCTGCCCTGGAAGATGCCGATGTGATTTTGTATGTCACCGATGTAATTGAAAATCCGGAGAAAAATCAATCCTACATCGACCGGATCCGGAAAATCGATGTGCCGCTGCTTGTGCTGGTGAATAAAATCGACCTTTCCAACCAGGAACAGGTGCTGAAGTTGTACGATTTCTGGACAAAGACCTTTCCCTCGGCTACGGTTATGCCGGTATCGGCCAAAGAGAAATTCAATATTGCCCCGCTGTTTGACCGGATTATGGAGTGGCTCCCCGAAGGACCGGCCTATTTCCCGAAAGAGGAACTGACCGACCGGAACGAGCGTTTCTTTGTGCAGGAGATCATCCGCGAGAAGATTCTTCTTTATTACCAGAAGGAAATTCCCTATGCAGTGGAAATTGAGGTGGAGGAGTTTAAGGACGAAGGAAAATTGATCCGGATGAGAGCAGTTGTTTATGTTGCGCGTGAAAGCCAGAAGGGAATCATCATCGGTCACCAGGGGAAAGCCATAAAAAAAGTGGGCTCCGAAGCCCGGAAGGATGCGGAGGAGTTCTTCGGGAAAAAAATCTTCCTGGAACTGTATGTGAAAGTAGCCAAAGACTGGCGTGAAAAAGATGCCCAGTTGAAACGTTTCGGGTATGACGCATAATTAGGGAAAGGAAGGAGACCAGAGACGGAGAAAGAAGACCGGAGACGGAAGTCCGGAGAGTGAGAAGGGGAGAAAAAAAGAAAAAAACAGCAAATGAAAAGCAAAATAGTAGCTATTGTAGGAAGGCCCAATGTGGGCAAATCAACATTTTTCAACCGGCTGGTTGAAAAACGCCAGGCCATTGTGGATGAGGTGGCGGGGGTAACCCGCGACCGGAATTACGGAAAATCGGAATGGAACGGCGTATTGTTTTCCGTAATCGACACCGGAGGCTATGTGGTTCATTCCGACGATGTATTTGAGACCCAGATCAACAAACAGGTACAGCTGGCTATTGATGAGGCCGATGGGATCTTTTTCATGGTGGATGTGAAGTCGGGGATCACCGACCTCGACGATGCCATTGCTGCCATGCTGAGGAAGACAAAAAAGCCCATTTTTGTGGTGGTGAACAAAGTGGACAGCAACCAGGCTATTCCCGATGCTCAGGAATTCTACGGGCTGGGATTAGGAGAAATATTCTGCATCTCTTCCATCACAGGAAGTGGTACGGGGGAACTCCTCGATGAACTGATCGGGATTTTCTCCCGTGAAGAGGAATCCGAAGAGGACGAAGAGATTCCCCATCTTTCGGTTGTGGGACGCCCCAATGTTGGGAAGTCGTCCTTCATCAATGCGCTGATCGGCGAGGAACGCAATATTGTAACTGAAGTAGCCGGTACCACCCGCGATTCCATACATACCCGGTATACAAAATACGGGCATGATTTTATCATCGTCGACACCGCCGGATTGCGCAAAAAGGGAAAAGTCCATGAAGACCTGGAGTTTTACTCTGTGCTGCGATCGGTTCGCACCATTGAAAGTTCCGATGTCTGCCTTCTGATGCTGGATGCCACCCGCGGTGTGGAAGCCCAGGATATCAACATCTTTAACCTGATTGTAAAAAACAAAAAAGGGGTGGTCATTCTGGTGAATAAATGGGACCTGATGGAAAAAGATACCCATTCAACGGGAAAATTCCTGAAGCAGATCAAAGAAAAAACTGCTCCTTTTATTGATGTTCCGGTGATTTTTATTTCGGCTTTGACCAAACAGCGGATATACAAGGCGTTGGAGACAGCTGTTGAGGTCTATAAAAACCGGCGGCAGCGCATTAAAACGGCCCTCCTGAATGAGGTGATTCTGAAGGCCGTGGAAACCTATCCGCCTCCTTCGGTTAAAGGAAAATTTATAAAAATCAAATATGTAACCCAGTTGCCTTCACCTACCCCGGCTTTTGCCCTGTTTGCCAACCTTCCCCAATACGTCAAAGAGCCCTACCGCCGGTATATTGAAAATCAGATCCGGGAAAAATTCTCCTTTTCCGGGGTTCCGATTCAGGTATTCTTCAGACAGAAATAGAGAAATGCCCCGGCTTCCGGGGATCCGCAAAGGAATGAAAACGGAGGGTCACGGAAGGAGGTCTGCCCTTTTTCAGGGGATTTCGATCGGAAAGGATTGATTCGAAAGTTTTGTGAATAAACCCTATCTTTGTAAGACAAAAGAAGCAAAGAACATGATAGGCAAGTTTTTTTATATTCCGAAGGCAAGGCATTTCAGGATTACACCGCGCTATTACGATCCCGATAAGGAGGAACGGGAAGAGCGGGAACGCCGGATCAGGGAAGAACTGGGGATTGTGGAAGAGAAGAACGAGGACGGAAAGCCCTATCGTCCCAGCATAAAGGGACAGTTTCGCAGGGTCGGGGGATGGCAGGCCAAATCCTCACCCGAGGCCCGGCGGTCGTCAAACACGAGGCTGATCATCCTGATACTGATCCTTGCATTAATCGCGTATTTGATTTTCTTTTCCCATTTTAATCTCTTTTAGTGAGTGATATAATTCAGTTATTGCCTGATTCTGTAGCCAACCAGATTGCTGCAGGCGAAGTAATTCAGCGCCCGGCATCGGTGGTTAAGGAGCTTGTTGAAAATGCTCTTGATTCAGGAGCTACTGAAATAACCATTCACACCAGGGATGCCGGAAGAACATTAATCCAGATTACGGATAACGGGTGCGGAATGTCTCCCACCGATGCCCGGATGGCTTTTGAAAGACATGCGACCTCAAAGATCAGCCAGGCCAACGATCTGTTTGCCATCCGGACCATGGGATTCCGCGGCGAAGCACTCGCTTCCATAGCGGCAGTTTCCGATGTGGAACTACGCACCAAAAGAGTGGAAGACGAGGTGGGAACCTTTCTGCATATTAATGCCTCAGAGGTGCAAACCCAGGAACCGGCAGGATGCAATGACGGAACCACAATTCAGGTAAAAAATCTGTTTTTCAATGTGCCTGCACGCAGGAAGTTTTTAAAAACGAACAATACCGAGCTGAAACATATTCTGCATGAATTCCAGCGAACGGCCCTTCCCAACCCGGATATCTCATTCCGGCTTTTCCATAACAAGGTGGCGGTGTATGATCTTCCAGCCAGCAATCTGATGAGGCGGATTATCGGATTGTTCGGGAAAAACAGCGGGCAAAGCCTGGTGCCGGTTGACAGCCAGACCAGCATGGTTGCTGTTTCAGGGTACGTAGGGCAACCCCGGCATGCCAGAAAAACCTTTGGCGAACAGTTCTTTTTTGTGAACAGGAGGTTTTTCAGGCATCCCTATTTTCATAAGGCGATCATGTCAGCCTATGAAAAACTTCTGGCTCCCGAAACCGTTCCTTCCTATTTTTTGTTTTTTGAGATCCCTCCTGAGGCCATCGATATCAATGTCCATCCTACCAAAACGGAAATTAAATTTGAAGAGGAGCGGGCTATTTGGCAGATTATTCATGCCTCTGTACGGGAAGCGTTGGGTAAATACAACATTGTTCCTTCGATTGATTTTGACCGTGCAGGAAACATTGAAATTCCGGTTGCTCCCAGAAAGGGAACTCCCATCCCGGAGCCCCGGATAAACCTCGATCCGGAATACAATCCCTTTGAAAAAAGATCTTTCCGGGAAGATGCCTCCGGATCCTTCCGGAGATCAGGCGGGGACAGCGTTAATCTGAAAAATTGGGAAAAACTGTATGATGAAAATCGACCGGACAACCAAGGGGATGATTCTCCCATCCATGGAGGGAGGAAAGATCTTTATTCTTCTTCCTCGGATGAAGAGCAGAAATTTTCCGGCCGGAAAATTCTGCAGGTGAAAGGAAAATATATTCTGACCCCGATAAAATCCGGATTGATGATCATTGATCAAAAGAGAGCGCAGGAGCGTATTCTTTATGAGCAGTTTATGGAAGTGCTGAAGTCAGAATCAGTCGCCAGTCAGCAGCACCTGTTTCCCCAAACCATCGAGTTAAACCCGGTGGATGCCTCCCTGCTTGCTGAGATTCTGGATGATCTCCGGAATTTGGGTTTCGATATCAGGGAGTTTGGCAGGAATACCTTTATTATCAACGGAACCCCCGGAATGCTTGACAATCCCTCTCCGGGAGCTGTCATCGAGAAACTGCTGGAAGAATACAAGAATTCGCCCCTGGAAGCGAAAAAAAAAGTTCGCGAGCAGGTGGCAATATCCCTGGCAAAAGCGGCAGCAGTGAACTATGGAACCGACCTGCGCCCTGAGGAAATAAACCATCTGATCGATAACCTGTTTGCATGTAAAATACCCAACTATTCCCCCACAGGAAAACCGGTGTTGTCGATTGTAACCCTGGAGGATATGGAAAAGAGTTTTTTAAAATAATGACAGAATGTCGTAAAAACAAGCGGATTCTGATTCTGGATCGACTCTTGTTGAGGAATTCGAAAAATTTGAAAGCATGACGCAATACCGACCCATTTTTCAAAATATACCTCCGGTTGTTAAAAACCTGATCATTATCAACGTTTTGTTGATGGTAGCCACCTGGGTGCTGCAGGGTATCGGCATCGATCTGGTTGAGTACCTGGGATTGTATTACCCGGGATCCGAAAAATTCAGAATGCATCAGTTTTTTACGCATATGTTCATGCATGGGGGGCTCACCCATATTTTCTTCAACATGTTTGCCCTCTGGATGTTCGGACGCGTACTGGAAAGTGTCTGGGGGCCCCGGCGGTTTCTTCTCTACTATCTGATTACCGGTCTGGGAGCGGCTGCCCTGCATACCTTTGTCAACTTTTTAAGTATATCGGCCATGCAAAATGCTCTGGAAACCTTTATGAATAGCCCTTCCCCGGAGTTGCTGGACCATTTTGTGCAAAAACACCTTTCCCGGCCTTCCCCGGAGGTGGTCGATTTTATCAACTCCTGGTACAATAATCCCGAACGTTCATCCTATATGACCGAAGGGCAGCATTTGATGGAACGAATCGTCCAAATGCATATGGATATTCCAACCGTAGGCGCCTCGGGGGCCGTTTTTGGGATTCTCCTGGCTTTCGGGATGCTATTCCCCAATACCCAGCTGATGCTCATCTTCCCTCCCATCCCCATAAAAGCCAAATATTTTGTTCTCGGATACGGTGCCCTGGAATTGTACCTCGGATTGACCCAGCCTGGAAGCAATATCGCTCATTTTGCCCACCTCGGAGGCATGCTGTTTGGGTTTTTTCTGATCCGGTACTGGAACAAACATACCAAAAATTTTTATTGACGCATGAACCTGATGGATGAAATAAAAAACTCCTTCAAACAGGGATCGGTACTGACCCGGCTGATCTATATTAATCTGGGGGTCTTTCTGGTAGTGCGGATCATTCAGTTGTTTTTCTTTCTTGGGGCAAAAGAGTTTTTTCTGCTCAACTGGCTGGCTTTACCGGACAGCCCCGCTGAATTCATCAGAAAACCCTGGACCCTGGTTACCTATATGTTCCTGCATTATGATTTCCTGCATATTCTTTTCAACCTCATCGGGCTCTATTGGTTCGGGAAGCTTTTCCTTTCCCGCTTTGAAGAAGATAAGCTACTGGGATTATATATCCTGGGAGGTGTGGCCGGAGGACTGCTTTATATGCTGGCCTATAATCTTTTTCCGGTTTTTCAATCCGTCAACGGATTGTTACTGGGTGCTTCCGCATCCCTGTTAGCCATCCTGACAGCTATTTCCGTGTATGAACCCGATCGGGAGATCTATCTGGTTTTTCTCGGAGGAGTGAAATTAAAATATGTGGCGGCTTTTTATGTTCTGCTTTCGGTAATCGGGATCAGTACTTCCAATCCGGGAGGCAATATAGCCCATCTCGGAGGCGCTCTGTTCGGATACCTGTATATTCTGCGGTTAAGAAAGGGGAAAGATATGACTTCCGGAGTGGTTCAATGGATTCATAAGGTGGCTAAACTTTTTAAATCCCGCAAAAAAGTACGGATTGAACACCGCCAACCTCCCCGCGATGATTATGAGTACAACCGCCAAAGAAATCAAAACCAGGAAGAGATCAACAAAATCCTGGATAAAATAGCCAAATCCGGCTATGACAGCCTTTCAAAAAAAGAAAAGGAGACGCTGTTTAAACAGGGCAGGAAGTGATGCCTGTCTGCCACTTGATTCCAGGATGCCTGACTTCTTATTTTTGATTCCGGATTTTCAACCCTCGACTCCCGGCTTTTCATGGATGGTTCTTTTCTTATGGGCTTCCAGGATGCTCGCGTTCAGTTCAAAACCGATCAGCAGAATGAGGGAGATGAAATAGAGCAGAAGGAGAATGATCAGCAGGGCCCCGATGGATCCGTACAGTTTATTGTATTGAGAAAAATGATTGATATAATATCCGAAAGCTCCAACGGTAAGAATGCTCAGGAGCGTAGCCAGGGTTCCTCCGGCAGAAATAAACCGCCACTGGAACTTTTTTGCCGGCGCCAAATAATATAGAAACGAGTAGGCAAAGAAAAAAAGCGCAATGATCACAATCCATTTACCCACCATGAGCAGGGTGACCGTTAATCCTTCCTGGATAATATTCTTTTGGGTAAGAATATTGACAAGCAGCCGGCTTCCCGTCAGTAGGGCTATGGCAGCTGTGAGCAACGTGGAGAGAATCATCAGAAGTAGAATCGATATCAACCGTTGCCCCAGCCAGCTTCTGCTTTTGTAACTGTGAACCGTGGCATCAAAGGCACTTATCATAGCCGTTAGCCCATTGGTGGCAAAAAAAAGAGCCATCAGAAAACCCAGAGACAAAAGTTCTCCCCGGGGGTTTTTGAAAATATCGGTGATGGTGGCATCAATGGTTTCGAATGTACTGTCTGGAACCAATTGCTCAATGATAGCCAGCATTTCGTTTTGAAAGTTGGGAATCTTAATGTAGGGAATCAGGGTAAACAGAAAAATCAGGAAAGGAAACAGGGCAAGGAAAAAATTAAAGGCAATACCCGAAGCACGGGTTGTTATTGCCCCTTTGGCAATGCTCCTCCAGAAAAAAAGCATGACATCATACAGGGGAATCCCATCAAAAAAAGGCAAAGTAATCCGTTTGGCGCGAACCAACATCCTAAGCCCAATCCACTTTAATCTCCTGGCATTAAATACAGAAATAGCCATTATTACACCTGCTTTTCAATACGCAGCTGATGAATGAATGAATTTCCCTGGTCAACCTTAATGAGAAAATAGACCCTGAAGCTTCCTTTTTTTGTTGTCAGGCTTCCTATTACATATTTTGATCCATCTTTGCCGCCCTGATGAATGATGCTGAATTTTTCGGGTTTGTGATTTGCAAAAAACTCATTTACAATCTGTTGGGCCTGTGCTTTGCTGTATACGTTGTCGTTCTCCAGGACAACCAGTTCGATGTTATCATTGAAAAACCCGGATAGTGTTTTGGCATCCCCGGAATGAAGACTCAGGATCAGTTTTTCAGGGATCGGTTCCTGGGAAAAGGAGGGAAAACACAAGAACGAAAGAAGAAGGAACAGAAATGTTTTATTTATTCTTATCTTCATTACAGATTTTTTGTTTGCTTATTTTGTATTCATTAGCTACATACAAAAAGTGTGCAAAAGAAATACAGGCCCTATTATTTAGTGTAAATTTATAAAATTTATCCAATTATTTGCGTTTCATGAAGATAACTTTGCTGGTTGTTGGACAAACGGATTCCCCGTTTGTGAAAAAGGGAATCGGGGAATACCTGAAGCGGCTGCACCATTCTATCCGTGTGGAGATGAAGATTCTTCCGGATCCCCGAAGAGGCAAAAGTATCGGTGAAGAGATACGGAAAAAGATCGAAGGAGAACAAATTCTGGCCCATCTCAGTCCCTCAACAACGATGGTCTTACTCGATAAAACCGGGGCATCATTTTCTTCCGTTGCGTTTTCTGCGTATCTTCAAAAAAAAATGGCATCGGGTTTGAAGGAGTTGATTTTTGTGGTGGGTGGACCGTACGGTTTTTCAGAGGAAGTATATCAGGCGGTGAAAGAGAAAATATCCCTTTCCCCCATGACGTTCCCCCATGATCTGGTGCGGTTGATTTTTGTGGAACAATTATACAGAGCATACACGATCATGAACGGTGAACCGTATCACCACGAATAACGGCATGAGCAAAACAGGTAAAAAATATGCATTACTGGCCCTGGCATTGGTCGTTCTTGTGATCGCCGGGTTTGTCGAATACGGATTTCTGAACAAACATCCGGAGCAGTGGTTGATACATCGATTTCAACAGGCGTTGTATACCAAAGAAAAAGAGCTGGATCAGCGCCTGAAAGAAATTACAAACATAGTCACCAACCCGAACTTCCAGGGAGATTACCTGGGCAAGTTGACTGCCTTTAACCAACTGATCGACCAGGAAGGCCTGGGATTTCTGGTCTTTGAAAACGAGGACCTGATGTATTGGTCTGACCGGATTACCTCCTTTCAGAGCGTGAAACCATGGAAAACCGACACGAAAAAACTGGTTCATTTACCCAATGGTTTTTATCTGCGGAATCAAATAACCCGAAACGATACCTGCATCATTGGATTACTGCGGATAAAAAACACCTATCCTCATGAAAATGAATACCTTGAGAACACCTTTTTTTCTGAATTTAATCTTCCCGGGGGATACATCCTCCTGGAAGACAGGGTTCCCAACAGCTATCCGGTGTACAATGTTTCAGGTGCCTATCTTTTTTCTGTTCAACCCGGGGGAAAAGTTCTTTGTACGCAGATACAACTTTATTTTCCGGTAGTCCTTTACCTGATTGCCCTGGTGCTCATCCTTCTGTATGTACGTTGCGAACTCAAAATGAGCAAACGTCAGGTCTCCTTCCGGTTGTTTGTTCTGGCTGCCGGGATGTTTGTTTTTTACTGGTTTCATGTTTTGTTTCAGTTTCCCAGGGTATTTTACATTACCGGATTTTTTTCACCGGAACATTTTGGATTCAGTACCTGGTTGCCGTCACTGGGGGATTATTTTCTGACCGCCCTGTTTTTCTTCTTCCTGGCAGTCAATGTAAATTATGATGTGGATATCCGAAAGCTGCTCAACAAATCCTTATTGCCGCCGAAATTCTTGACCGGGTTGATGCTCTTAGGCCTGGGGGGTCTTTACCTGCTGATCAATTTCTATTGCAAGCTGCTGATTGAAAATTCAAGTTTCTCTTTTTCGCTGAACCATATTGTCGAACTCTCGGTGCAAAGTGTGATTGCTTATCTGTCGATAGCCCTTTTATGGTTCGGCCTGGCATTGGTCACATTGAAAATAATCCGAGACGTAAAAGAAGAGCTTCCTGTAAAAACCGTTTTTTTGATTCTGGCTGGGATTACCCTTTTTTTGGTTGTGCTCCAGGAAATCTCTACCGGGTCTGTATCTGCCCCTGTTCTGGTGTTGTTTTTTGTGTATAATTCGGTATTGCTGGTTTTTTCCCGGGATTATCTAACCCAGTATACCTTGAGTTCCTTCATTGTGCTGGTCTCCCTGTTTTCGGTCTACTCCCTTTTTATTGTCTATCCTACCGTTTCAAAAAAAGAACGCGGATTTCAGCGTACTTATGCTTTTAATTTGGTTACCGAACATGATCCTGTCGCTGAGTTGATCTTAACGAACATTCAAAACCGGATCAATATGGATTCCGTCATTCCTACCTTATTGATCCCGGAGTTTGATGAACTTCATGTGCTGGAAGAGTATCTGATGAATCACTATTTGGATGGCTATTTGGGAGAGGAGTATGATATTCAGATCATTCCCTGTACCGGGGTAACCAGTTTGAATATCCAGCCTGACAACATTGATGTACCCTGTTTTCCGTTTTTTGAAGAGAAAATTAAAATTGAAGGATTACCCGTGGAGGGAACCCGGTTTTATTTTATGGATAATATGAACGGGCGGATTACTTATTTCGGAGAGTTGCATTATCCATTGACCTACGACTCGCTTGGGGTGAGTGTTTTCATTGAACTCAACTCAAAAGTGATCTCCGAGGGAATCGGATATCCGGAACTGCTGATGGAACGCTCAATGGAGAAACCCATAAACTATCGACGTTTCGATTATGCAAAATACAACGGGGGAGTCCTGGTTGATCAATATGGCGATTTCTCCTATAATAAATATATTCTGTATGATGTTCCTGAAGAGGAGTTCATTTATGAAGAGTGGGATGGCCATGAACACATCATTTATCGCACCCGGGGTGAGAATTATGTAGTGGTCAGCCGGGAAATCTACGGATTCATTGAATACCTGATCTCCTTTCCCTATCTTTTTGTTTTTTATTTTGTACTGACCATATTGTTTCTGCTTGCCGGAAACCAATCGATCCGCCGTAAAACCATCAATTTTGATCTCAGATTCAAAATCCAGGCTGCGATCATCGCCATTGTATTTCTTTCCTTGCTGATCCTGGCTGTGGGGACTGTTCTGTATAACATAGATACCTACCGGACCAAACACCGGGATGATCTGAATGAAAAAATGAAATCCATAGCTGTGGAGTTTGAAATGCGCAAAGAACGGATCGAAAACCTGAACGATGAAAACCTGGAATGGTTGGATAGTGAACTGGTTAAACTCTCCAATGTATTTCGTACAGATGTGAATTTCTATGGAATCAACGGGGAGCTGATCAGTTCCTCGCGCTTTGAGGTGTATGAAAAAGGACTGATCACAAACAAAATGAATCCGGAAGCCTATTATCATCTTTTTCATGAATACAATCCCAATTATATCCATCCGGAGAAGATTGGTAGTCTGTCTTATCTTTCGGCTTACCGGGCTATTTTTAACGACAGGGGGGATTATCTTGGTTTTATTAATCTGCCCTATTTTACCCGGCAGGATAAATACCGTCAGGAGATCACTACCTTTATTGTAGCATTCATCAATCTCTACGTGATTTTTTTTCTGGCCAGCATCATTGTAGCTGTTTTCATTTCGAATCAGATTACCAGACCCCTGACGTTGATTCGTGAGAACCTGCGCAAGGTAGAACTGGGTAAGCGAAGCGAACCCATTGATTATTTGTGGGATGACGAAATCGGCAGTCTGGTGAGGGAGTACAATAAAAAAGTGGATGAGCTGGCGGCAAGTGCGGAATTACTGGCCCGTTCGGAGCGTGAATCAGCCTGGAGGGAAATGGCCCGGCAGATTGCTCATGAGATTAAAAACCCGTTGACTCCCATGAAGCTCAACATCCAGTATCTGCAACGCCTTCGTGGGAATACAGAAGACCTGGAAGCCGGAATTGAACGGGTATCCAGGCTCCTGATTGAGCAGATTGATACTCTCTCGGCCATCGCTACCGAGTTTTCAAATTTTGCCAAAATGCCGGTCGCCCGGAATCAGGTGTTTAACCTGTCAACCCAACTGAAAAAGGTGATCGATCTGTTTGAAACCCACGATAAAGCAATCATTCGCCTCCAAGATGAAACGTCCGGGAAGATCCATGTGAAAGCCGACAGGGAACAATTTTCCCGGGCAATTATAAACCTGATAAAGAATGCCATCCAGGCGATACCTTCCGACCAGGAAGGAAGAATCGATATCTTCCTGTCGCAGTACCGCCATAACGGATTGATAAAAATAACCGATAACGGCGCAGGCATTGCCGAAGAACTGCAGGATAAATTGTTCAGCCCCAGTTTCACTACCAAAACCAGTGGCATGGGACTGGGCCTCGCGATTGTGAAGAGCATTGTAGAGAATTTTAAAGGAAGGATCTGGTTCAAAACCAAACAGGATGTTGGAACCACTTTCTTTGTGGAGATCCCGGTATATGAAGGCGACGAACCGGAAGTAGAAACCCCTGAAAACGAAGGTTGACCACCTATCTTTCAGAAGAAAAAGGGGAAAATGTGCTTTGGCAATGTAAAAACGGGATGATATATTTGTTATTCGAACGAAGAATAAAATAGATTGATAGCATGGTTCCTTTATCTTTTAAAGAAATAACAGAACGGGTAAAAAGCATGGACTTACCGGAATTCGATCTGGTCATCGGCATCGGAACCGGAGGAACCGTCCCGGCCAGTCTGGTCGCTTTTCACCTGGGTTGCGAATTGAAAATCATTACGGTTAATTTCCGGGATATCCGCAATCATCCACAGTATGAGAAACCGGTACTGGTATCCAAACCCGAACCGGTTAACCTGAAAGGGAAAAAAGTACTCCTGGTCGATGATGTCTCTGTTTCCGGGAAAACCCTAAAGACAGCCCTGGATTATCTGAACCATGAGAATATAAAAACATTGACCATGAAGGGGAAAGCCGATTATGTGCTGTTCCCGGAAATCAGGGAGTGTGTGAACTGGCCCTGGAAAACCTGAATAGGAGAATATACGGATCTTAGGGAAACATCTTATGAAACGAGCATGTAAAATATTCACACCCAGGATCATTATTAAAATAAATGCGAGTTACATACTATACCTTTAAAAATTAATAATTTTAATAGTAT
>CAYPAW010000095.1:0-11529 GCA_964408795.1 uncultured Mariniphaga sp. | reverse complement strand
CAGCGACTAAGATTCAGTAAAACTTTCTTCCAAAGTTTAACTTCATCTAAGTCGGGGTTAACCTGAGCTTTATTCATATTTTTTAAAATTTATGAATAGCTCAGGTTAAGCTACATTCACAAATTTTTCGGTAAAATACCATGAAAATATGGGGGAGAATTCTTTTCAATCTGGAAAGGAATGGACACCGGAACAGATATTAATGATTACATGACCCTTTCTGTATGCATAGCTACCTTGGAAAGTTGATTTTTAATCATGGATGATTCCCGATTTTTCAGACATTTTCGGTGGTGTATCAGGATGCTTTTTACTTCCTCTTCGGGTAATTCATACGCAATGCGCATTTTTTCATACACGGATTCCCCTCTGTATTTCTCAATAGGACAATCGTTCACTGCCTTCCCCATAGGGCATTCAATGAGTAGGCCGAAAAGCCATTGCCGTAAATGAAAATCTGCCATTGTTCTGTTAATTGTCCTTAAACACTCAAAAAAGAAGCCAAACTCTTTTCTAATTGATTATCTGTTGATTACAATGATTCGGATTTTCCAATTTTGGGAATAACCCGCAATTCTGTCCAATTTTGGGAAAACTTACCGTAACGAAAGAATCAGGAAAGGGGAATCACAAAATTTATTCCATTGTTTTTTTAAAATTGTGTACCTTAGCAGCTTGAAATTGGAAAGCCAAATAACTGTTTTGACATACTTTGAAACAAAACAAATTATTTACTCTTTTCTTTATTCTGATGCATTAAATGGAAAGGGTGTTTTTCGTAATTCACATTAAAAAGCAATCAACCTGAGATTTTATCCAGCGGGGAATGGTTTTGTATGAAAAAAGCAATTTTTTTTATTGTATTGTTTTTACCCCATCTGATGCCACTTAAAGGAGAGGTTCCGGATATGCTCTTTACGGATCCTTTTAAAGATAAATCGCTGACCAGCGATCAGGCAACTGCCATCATACAAGACAGCACAGGTTTTATATGGATCGGTACCGTAGATGGATTGAACTGCTTTGACGGATACCGACTACAAACCTATCAATACGCTATTTCCGATAGTACCAGCCTTGTTCACAATCTGATCAAAACTCTTTTTGTGGATGCTTCAGGCAGGTTATGGATAGGGACCATGCAAGGACTTTGTATCTACAATGAATACCTTGATAATTTTCAGAGAATAGCCTGGGAACAGCATTATGCCGGTCTGGAAAGTCTTCAGATCAATGCGGTGAATCAGGATAATCATGGAAGTATTTATGTAGCGGCAGGCAATGCAATATACAGGTATAATGAATCTTCCCGATCCTTTGAATTGTTTTTTCGCATTGACTCAGGCATCATTAACAGTTTTGTTATAAATGATTGTTGTCATTTCTGGATGGGTGCTTCAGACAACGGAGGATTGACACATTTCAACGCCACAACGAAAGAAACAACACGGTTTCTTCATTCCGAATCGGATCCGAATAGCCTCAGTGAAAACAACATCAGAGCGCTTTCGATCATGGATGGCAAGCTTTGGATCGCTACGTACGGGGGAGGGATCAATGCACTGGAACTGGAAACCTTGCTTTTTAAAAAGTATCCCCCTTCCGATTATTATGCCGGATATACTACCTATACGTATGTGGATAACCACAACAACCTCTGGATATGTGACCTTACAGGCTTGAAGATGTATGATCAAACGAACGATCTTTTTTATGGATATTACACCAAAGAAAATGACCCGAAGTCTATCAAACATTCAGCCGTAGCCATTTTTCAGGACAGGCAGGACAATTACTGGACGATTCATGCACCGGGGGGAGTCGGATTACGGATTGTTCCCAAAGGATTTTCTGTCTATTCAAAAAATCCGAATACATACTGGCACACAAGCAACAACAATATTACCGCCATCGATTTTGATTCACAAGGAAATTGGTGGATCGGGAACGGATACAATGGGATCGATGTTTTTGACTGGCAAAAAGGAATGGTCAGATCCTACTTCAGTGACCCTTCACAGCCTTACAGCCTGGGGGAAGGAGCCATATTAAGTATTTTCCGGGACAGGAACAATACCCTGTGGATTGGAACCAACCTGGGGGGAATGCAATATTACGTTGAAAAAGAAAACCGGTTTTATTCCTATACCATGAATCCGGATATCCCTCATTCCATTGCCTGCAACGATATCCGGTCTATCACCGAAGACAACCAGGGAAATGTATGGTTCGTAGCTCATGGCAGAGGAATTCAAAAATTCAACAAGAAGGAAAAACGCTTTACTCTTTACAACGAGGAAAAAAACAATCTATCCAACAACTGGGCATTTCAGATTTTGTTCGATGCCAAAGAGAACCTATGGGTGGCTACTGCCTGGGGCCTCAGTAAACTTGAAAAAAACACGGAAAAATTCAAATCCTACCATTACCAGGCTTTCGATACCCAATCGATTCCCAGCAATATAGTCAACTGCATTTTCGAAGATTCAAAACATCAAATCTGGATCGGAACGGAAGGGGGATTGGTGCAATATGTCCCAGAAATGGACAATTTCATCCGCTACGATCCGGGATTCTCCAGCAACAACATTTATGCTATCCTGGAAGGAGACGGCTATCTGTGGGTAAGTACTCCCAAAGGAATTTCCCGGTTTGACGGGGAAAACAATGCCGTTTTTAACTTTGATGAAAAAGATGGGCTGCCCGAAGGCGAATTTAAGAAACGATCGGCTGCACAAAACAATGAAAATGCCCTGTTTTTCGGGGCATTAAACGGGCTTGTTGTATTTGAACCCAACCAATTAAAATTCAATACAACAATTCCGGAGGTTCTTATTACCGGATTGCGTATATCCAACGAACCGGTCTCTTCGTATGGGGAAACGTCGGTTTTAAAGCAACACATCAGGCATACTACGGAATTGATCCTGGATTACAATCAGAACAACATCCTCCTGGAATTTGTATCCATGAACCTGATCCAAACCGGGAAAAACAGGTTTCGTTACAAAATGGAAGGATTGGATAAAAATTGGATCGATAACGGAAATAACCATACGGCCATATATACCCACCTGCCTCCCGGAAAATATACCTTCCGGGTCATTGCTTCCAATAACGACCAGGTGTGGAATGAAACAGGAGCTTTCCTGAACATCCGGGTACGCCAACCCTGGTGGTTCCGTTGGTGGAGCCTCTCAGTAATGGGAGTATGCCTGTTTGCTTTGATCGTAGGAATCATCTTTTTGCGAACGGCTACCCTGGAAAAAAGAAATAAAAAGTTGGCTCGTCAGGTTGAAGAACGAACAGCCGAGCTCTTTTCAAAAAATGTAATGTTGGAAAAAGCCAATACAAAACTCGTAAAAAACCAGGCTCAAATTCAACAGCAGGCGGGAGAACTCAGGGCCCAGACCGAAGAACTGCAAACAATTGCGGATAACCTGGAATCGACCAACAAAAAACTGCAAAAGATCAATGAAACCAAAGACAAACTTTTTTACATCATCGGCCATGACCTGAAAAATCCTTTCAATGTCTTGTTGGGCTACACCGACCTGTTGATTGATAGTGTTGGCCATTGGGACAATCACCAAATACAGGAAACGCTTTTGCTGTTAAAAGAAACCTCGGAAAACACCTATAACCTGCTCGACAACTTACTGAACTGGGCAAGAAGCCAAAGCGAAGAACTGCAGTTTTATCCCGAGAGCCTTTCCACAAAAACCGTAATCAAAGAGGTTCTTTCCGATGTCTCCCTGATGGCACAAAAAAAAGAACTGAAAATTGTAACCAACCCACACCGTGAATATCTGGTATTTGCGGATCACAATATGATCCGGTTGGTATGCCGTAACCTGCTCGTAAATGCAGTTAAATTCAGCAATCCGGGAGGTACGGTTTATCTGAACGTAACGAAATATGATGCAAACAAAGTCCTTTTTTCCATCAAAGATGAAGGAGTCGGTATACCGCAGGAAAAACTGGAAACCCTCTTTGATTCGGTAGGAAATACTTCATCCCGGGGAACCTCCGGAGAAAAAGGAACAGGCCTTGGACTTGCTCTTAGCAAACAATTTGTAGCCAGACATGAAGGAAAAATCTGGGCTGAAAGTGAATCAGAAAAAGGAAGTACTTTTTATTTTACCATCCCTCTGATAAACTAACCCTATCACAGCAAATCAATCCCTCCGGAAGGTACCAAACAAAGAATATTATCAACAAGGCAGGCATTCTTGATCAGCTTCCCATGGCGTGCAACGTCATTCTTCAACACGATCAAGGAATGGGTTCTTTAAGAAAATTGTATTTAAAACGATTTTTTTATTCCTTCATGCAATGGGAGGGACTTGGTCCGGGATACTCAATCATCGGTACGTAAATTTGTTGTTTCTGTATACAGGAAGGGAGTGAATGGAAGAATTTTACCGGAAAATAATGATACGTATAATACAAATAATTCTAATTTTGTATTTCTCTTAAAAAAATCCCCGATTAAAAAGTAGGGGAACAATGCATGAAAAGAAGGATTAAAAACCATAAAACCGTACTGGTTGTTTTTGCACTAATCTATTCATCCATATGGGGATTTGGGCAACCCAGACATTTACAGTTCAGTTATTTGACTCCCGAGGATGGGTTGTCCTCTTCTGCGGTGTTGAGTATTCTTCAGGATCATAAAGGATTCATGTGGATCGGGACCTATGACGGTGTTAACCGGTATGACGGAAAAAATTTTGTGGTCTATAAGAACGACCCTTCCGATCCGACCAGCCTTCCGGGAGATATGATCCGTGCAATGTATGAAGATCCGGAAGGAAACCTCTTTTTTGGAACCACCAACGGATTGAGTTTATACAATCCTGATACGGACCATTTTACGAATTTCAATGACGACACAAACTCTGCCCTCTATGGAATGGAACCAACCGTCTATCATATCATGGGCGATTCTTCCGGTAGAGTATGGCTTTCCACCAATATCGGACTGATCTGGTTTGACTGGAAACAGAACCTTTCCGAAAGATATACTTCAGAGCGTAACAATCCGGAAAGTCTGAGCAACCGGTGGGTTGAATGTACATTGATTGACAGCCATGGACGTTTTTGGGTTACAACCCGGCGAGGAATCAATCTTTTTATGCCCGAAACCAAAACCTTTAAACAGATCACGCAGGGGATCCACCCGGGTGAAGAGTATGCGAATCACTCGTTTCTGGAGATTGCAGAAGATCAGCAGGGAAATATCTGGTTTTGCAGTTACCAGGGTTTGTTCCGCCTGAATACAGATTCGGGCGATTTCCGATTAAAACGGTATATCCACGATCCGGAGGATCCACACAGCATCTCCGAAAACCGGTTGTTAAGCATCTACGTTGACGACCAAAACAATGTATGGATCGGTGCTGAAAACGATGGATTATACCTTTATAACCCCGAAGAAGACAATTTTTGGCGGTATGGCATCGATCCTCTCCAGCTTTCCAGTTTAAACAACGAATCGGTGCAGACTATTTGCTGTGATCAAACCGGAAATCTTTGGGTCGGCACCTTCGGAGGAGGCATCAATCTAGCTTCCAAACACAGCGAAGCGATCGTGCATTTCAGAAACCTCAAAGGGAGTCAGTTAAGCCTGAGCAACAATCTGGTGAGTACCTTCCATGAGGATAGCTACGGACGCATCTGGGTAGGTACCGATGGAGGAGGATTAAACCTTTTTCATCCGGAGAACGGAACGTTTCAGCAAATTCATACGGAAAACTCAGCCATCTCCAGCAATGCCATTCTGGATATTGTGGAAGATTCACAGCACAATCTCTGGATGACAACCTGGGCAGGCGGCCTGGTGAAATACAACCTGAATACCAAGCAGTTTACTACCTTTGTTACCCGCAACAGCCAAATAGCCGACAACAACCTGTTTTCCCTGGTCATCACGGAAGAAAACGAACTGTGGATCGGAAGTTACAGAAATGGATTGCTGCATTACGATATCGCCCACAACAAATTTACGGCTTATAATGAAGAAAACAGCCGTATATCAAACAATTATGTATTTAAGGTTGTAAAAAACGAGAAGGGAGATCTTTACCTGGGCACAACCGATGGAATGGATATCTTTTTTCCGGATGAAAACCGCTTTATAAACTACATGCAGGAAGAAGACAATCCGCAATCACTCAGCAACCGGACCGTTTATGATATCCTGATAGAAAATGATACTTCTGTATGGGTTGGAACCCAGCAGGGATTAAACAGGTTCAATCCGGAAATCGGGAACTTTCAACGTTTTTTTGTCAACGACGGATTGCCGGATAATGTAATCAAAGGATTGCTGTTCGACCAGGAAGGAAAATTATGGGTAACAACCAATGGCGGTATTTGCCGGTTCGATCCGGATAATACAGACACAATTGTGTTTACCCGGGAAGATGGCCTCCAAAGCAACGAGTTCAAACACAAAAGTACCCTCTTATCAAAATCCGGAAATCTCTATTTTGGAGGAGTCAACGGTTTTAATATCATTTATCCGGACAAAATCGCCAAAAACCTGATTGTCCCGGATGTTCTGATTACCGGGCTTGAAATCTTCAACAAGTCCATGAAACCCAATGCTCCCGGGTCCCCCCTGAAAACAGCCATATACAATTCCGATGAAATTACCCTCTCCTACGACCAGACCGTTCTGACCTTTCATTTTGCGGTCATGGACTTTACCATACCCGAAAAAAACCAGCATGCCTATCGATTGGAAAATTTTGATGAAGATTGGACGTATTGTGAAAACAAACGGGAAGTAACCTATACAAACCTGAATCCGGGAGAATACATCCTGCACGTGAAAGGATCAAACAACAATGGAATCTGGAATGAAGAAGGAACCTCCCTGAAGATTACCATCAAACCACCCTGGTGGGAAACTACATTGTTTAGAATTCTTCTGATATTGTTTATTGCCGGAATCGTATTCCTCATTTTCCAGATGCGCACTGCCTCTCTCAGAAAACAAAAAGAGATCCTGGCTGAAAAAGTCAACGAACGAACCCGCGACCTGAAAGAAAAAAACCTCCTGCTGGAAAAAGCCAATGCGACTCTCCAGGAGGATAAGGAAATCATTAAATCCCAAACGGAGGAACTGAAAGCGACAGCGGAGAATCTGGAGAAAACAAACAAAGAACTGGCTTCTATCAATGACACAAAAGACAAACTTTTCTCCATTATCGGACACGACCTGAGAAATCCGTTCAACGTAATACTTGGATATACCGACCTGCTGTTGTCCAATTATGATGAATGGGAAACCGGACAAATAAGAGAAATCATTGAACAAATAGATAAATCATCAAAAAGTGCCTTCCATCTGCTGGACAATTTGCTGCACTGGTCAAGAAGTCAGCAGGGAACACTTGAATATGCTCCTTCTCCAACCGGAGTGAGTGAAGCCATTGAGACGGTGACTCTTGAAGTGACTCCATTTTCAGAAAAAAAAGGCATTGCGATCATTCCCCTCCTTGAAGATAAAAAAGCAAAAGTAAATGCAGATGTCAACATGCTTACCCTTATTCTTCGTAATTTGCTCATGAATGCAGTGAAATTCAGCAACAGGGGAGGGGAAATATTTATCCGTGCAGAGTCTTCCAACCACCGGTATATTCGCTTCAGTATCCAGGACCAAGGAATAGGCATGGATGAAAAAACCTGTGAAAATCTTTTTAAACTCAACAAAAAACCAGGTGCCACCGGAACAGAAGGAGAAAAAGGAACGGGATTGGGACTTATTCTCTGCAAGGAATTTGTTACCAGGCATGGAGGAACCCTTTGGGTCACATCCAAAAAGAAGGAGGGAACCACTTTTTTCTTTACGATTCCGCAAGCCTGAGGATGAATACAGATATTTATGGAAAACTTACTGATTACCGGAGTACTATTCGGGTTGGCCTTAGGAACAATACTGACTTACCTCTATGTCAACAAACAACGAAAGAACACAATCGACAGCCAGTCGGTAATCCTTATAGATAAGATAAAACAGGTATGCAAACTGATAACCGTTGAAGGCGATTTTAGTGAAATACTCACTCACCGTGACGATAAGGCCTTCTTATTCAACCTGCTTCATTTGGAGAAAAAGGCACTGATTATTGTCCATGCCCGCGTATCGGTTGGATTCGACTTTTCCCAAAGTAAAGTTTCAGCCGTTACATCCAACAAAACGATATACTTTGAGCGGTTTCCCGAACCTACGGTCCTAAGCATTGAAACAGATCTGGAATACTACGATATTAAAAAAGGGGTTATCAACAAATTCTCCGAGAAGGATCTGACCAATCTGAACAAAAAAGCCAAGGAAATGATCCGGGCTACTGCTGTGAAAAGCCACCTTATGGAGGCAGCGCACAATCAGGCTGAAGAGACCATCCGGCTTATCAAACACCTGGTTGAACCAGCAGGATGGAAACTGAACGTAAACAGAGAAGAAAAAATTCCAGATACGGCTTCTTTATCCGGTAATAAAGAAAAATTATCCATTGATAAATAATCCAAGTACTGCAATTGAGGGAACAATGCAAAGGAAAACAATGTACGAAACGACTCTATTACAAATGCATAAACGAATATACCTCAGTCTTTTAAAAACAGTGATTCTACAAATTCCCGTCTTCTGAAAATCTGGAGGTCTTCCATTTTTTCGCCTATTCCAATATACTTCACCGGGATCTTAAACTGGTCTGAGATACCGATCACTACTCCTCCTTTGGCTGTACCATCCAGTTTGGTAAGAGCCAGGGCGGTCACGTCTGTAGCCAGCGTGAATTGTTTGGCCTGCTCGAAGGCATTCTGTCCGGTTGAACCATCCAGGATGAGCAAAATTTCATGCGGAGCACCGGGCACTACCTTGTGCATCACTTTTTTGATCTTCGACAATTCATTCATCAGGGCTGTTTTGTTGTGTAGGCGTCCGGCTGTATCAATAATCACCACATCAATGCCCTGGGCTTTTGCCGATGCCAGGGTATCGAAAGCCACCGATGCCGGATCGGAGCCCATTTTCTGTTTGACAACCGGAACATCCACCCGGTCTCCCCAGATCTGCAACTGCTCTACAGCAGCCGCTCTGAATGTATCGGCAGCTCCGAGCATCACACTTTTGCCTGCTTCTTTAAAGCGGTAGGCCAACTTCCCGATAGTCGTTGTTTTTCCTACCCCATTCACCCCTACAATCAGAATCACATAAGGGCTCCCCACCTGCGGAAGCTCAAAATCGGAAACATCCTCCGAATTATTGTCTTCCAACAGTTCTGTAATTTCCTCTACCAGCAAGGTATTCAGTTCTTCAATGCCTAGATATTTATCCCTCGCTACACGCTTTTCGATGCGTTGAATAATCTTAAGCGTAGTATCCACACCTACATCGGAACGAATCAGAACCTCCTCCAGGTTATCCAAAACATCGTCATCAACTTTTGATTTCCCGGCCACCGCCCGGCTTATTTTTTTAAATACACTCTCCTTGGTTTTCAATAACCCTTTGTCAAGGCTTTCCTTTTTCCTGCTGGTAAAACTGCCGAATAGACCCATGATCCTCCTTTTGGTAACATCAACGAAAATAAATAAAAAAAGCTTTCACCGGAATGAAAGCTTTGGCATTGTGCACCCGGCGGGGTGCTTTATTCTTTGGTAAAATAATTCTTCACATCATCGTTGGGGACAATTTCTTCCCTAAAGATGTAAGCCCCGCTTTTAGGGGATTTAACCATTTTCACCACTTTTGCAAACCCTTTACCGGAACCCTTTTGCAATGTTGCAACTGTTTTCTTTGCCATAACTTCCCTTATTTAATTTCTTTGTGGACGGTAACTTTTTTAAGTATGGGGTTGTATTTTTTCAATTCCAGGCGCTCGGATGTATTCTTCCTGTTTTTGGTGGTTATGTACCTTGAAGTCCCCGGAAGACCACTCTCCTTATGCTCTGTACATTCCAGAATAACCTGAACCCTGTTTCCTTTTTTAGCCATCTTTCTAAATTTTTATCTCAACCTTGATAATACCCTTTTTCCTTTGCTTCCTTCAATGCTCTCTCAATACCATTCTTATTGATGGTACGTAATCCTGCTGCTGAGACCATCAGGGTAATCCAACGATCTTCTTCGGGCAGGTAAAATTTCTTCTTAAAAAGGTTTACATGAAACCTCCGCTTGGTATGCCTCTTTGAATGCGATACATGATTGCCTACCAATGGTTTTTTTCCTGTTATCTGACAAACTCTTGACATCTCTTTACATTTCAATTCGTTAAAACACATGCCTTTCTGACGGTCCGCAAAATAAACACATTTTTACCAAATTATCAAATTGTACCTGATCTTTTTATTCAACTATTTTTTCTTTTCCGAAAGAACCCTAATTTTAATCCCTGAATAAAAAAACATGGATCCGCGTAAAACAACCGTATACCCTACATTCCTGCAGGCAGTGCATCTGGTTGTATTGTACATTTTTATTCAAACGATTGTGGATTTTCCACTGGCTGTTATCGATTACTATTACGGCACCGATTATTTGTACCTTCCCATAAAAAAAGTACTGCTGGGTGTTGGCTCTGTTCTTTTTATTCTGGTTTATGGTATTCGGAAATCCCGGGAAAAAATTGGGAAGGTATTTCCTATGCGGTTTTTTAATCCCATTCTCCTTGTTTTTATCACCACGTTCCTTATCGCTGTGCAGGGTTTAATCTCAGAAGTGAACCTTTTTATCGACCGGTACTTACCCGCCCCCAACTGGTTCATGGAACTTTTCAATAACATTTTTGAAAGCGATTATGGCTGGACCGGGGCATTTATAAAAGTCGTGGTCGTTGCTCCTGTTGTTGAAGAACTAATTTTCCGGGGTGTGATCATGCAGGGTTTTATGCGCAACTATCCCAAAATCCTCGCTATTCTGTTTTCGGCTTTGCTTTTTGCACTTTTTCATCTGAATCCCTGGCAGTTCCCGGCTACTTTTATTCTGGGACTTTTGCTGGGCTGGCTGATGGTGCGTACCCATTCCATCCTTCTTTGTATCCTCACCCACGCTCTAAACAATCTGATTGTTTTGCTTACCGTTATTCATTGGGACAAGATCAGCCTCCATGCCCTTTCGTTGGTAGAAAAACAAGACCAGCTTACAACCAGTGCATTGCTGTTATCTTTCTCCATCATTATGATCCTTCTTCTCAGCACAAAAAAGAAAAAACAGAATGGATTGCATACCAACAGATCATCCACTTAAAATTAAGCGCTCCAAGATAAGTCACATGGAATTATTTGTTAAACCCCCTTCCTTCCCTTCCACCAAATCGAACACAAAAAGAAATTAAACAATCCCCTTCGCCGACCCCCTCAAGGTTTGTTGGTTTCCATTTACGGGAATATCGTCCCATTGTGGGACGTTTTTGACTGGACTGTATTTTGCTAATTCGCTGACTATCTGCCTATTTCACTTTTATGGCACGCCCTTTGCACTCTAATAGGCATGAACAGTCATTCGAAATCAAC
>CAYPAW010000094.1:0-12924 GCA_964408795.1 uncultured Mariniphaga sp. | reverse complement strand
AAAAACGGAACGAAACAAAGAAAAATCAAGGCTGAAAATCTTTTTCGGACGGGTGCCCATCTTTTTGTCCCTTCACGCGATTCTAAATCCGAATCGCTTACAAGTCCCCTCGCACGGACAAAAAGTTGACCCGTTAACCGAAAAATCTTTTAGGCCATTTTAAGAATAAGAGTTTGAGCCTTTAGAATTTTAATTTGTGGGTAGGCCGCATTTTTTCTTAGGCGGAATGTTTCCGACTTCGTCGGAATTGGTTCCTGGTTCTTGGCTCTTGGTTCCTGGCTCCTGATTCTATTAATCTGAGAATCTCCGTTATATTTTTTCCAAAAGGTAGCAGATGAAGATGCCGAGGTAGTTTCCGAAGGCGTAGCCGAGGATGCCAACCGTCAGGCCGGAGATGATTACCTCTTTGTTTTTCAGGGCACTGGCGACTACGGGTACAAACGGGGGAGAGTAGGTGAGGGCCGTGATGGTGATGATGGTGCTGTCGGTATCCACCTTGAAAAGAAACGACAAGCCTACATGAACTACCATGGAGCCGATCACAGCCAGGGCAACATAAGTAAAAAGGTAGATGTACTCAAGCTGAAACATTCCTGCCAGGTCGCCCATGGAAGCTACAATCAGGGAAAAGACAACGATCAGGTACATGCCCAGTTGGAAGCTTTTTTTGATCCGGTTGATTCGTTTTATGGAGGAAGCGATCAGTCCGAGTGTGGTGATGGACAGAATGATGGTAGCCATTTTGGCATTTTCACTGACCAGGGTGCTCAGGCCGAAAGATATTCCTACGATGCCTAAGGAGAGTGCAAAAGCAACTACCAGGGGCGGGATTCCGGAACGGGTGAGCATGCCGGAGAAATCGTCCATGCTTTTGGATTCCCGGGAGATGTCTTCCTTCAGGATTTGTTTGTGGTTGTCGGTAAAGGTGGGCAGGATATAATTGAAAACCCGCTGAGCTATGGATATCAGGAAGATCAGGGTTACTGCACCAATCGCCATGTCGTAGGTATGGGTCAGAATGAAGGTGTTGGGTGTTACATTCACGGCCGTGCCAATGGCTGCCAGGTTGGGGGTTCCTCCGGTATAGACTCCTATGAGCATGCCGGCAACCTTGGCAGACTCCGGGACTACATCGTGCAACAGAAAAAACCCCAGGAAGATCACAAACAGCAAAGAGACCATCGCCAGCACCAGCGAGAGCATGGCTCCCCGGGCAAATTTAAGCCATCGCTTCAGGTCAAGGGAGAACAGCATCAGGGGAATGGCTAACAGAATAGCAACCGACATCACCGAGTCTTGCAGGGATTTGATCTGGTTGATCACCAGATCCGAAGAGGTGACCTCCCCTGAATCGTAAAGTTGCTGGATTTCTTCCGTGGGAATGCAGGCATCCGTACTCAGGTGGGTTTTGTAAGATTTGCTGGCATTGGGCAGAATGAAAACATTGCCTACCACCAATCCCAGAGCATACGCCATAACAATGACCCCGATTTTTTTGAAAGGGCGGGAAATACGACACAAATAGATTAGAAGAATGGGTGCGATGAGGAAAAACAGCAACAACAGAATTTTTGTCAGCATATATTTGTGGTTTAGTCCAAACAAAGATAGAGTTTAATGTGGAAAATTCAATATAGGGGGGATGGGGGGGTCGACTTCGTCGGAGTTAATGATCCTGGTTCCTGGTTCTTGGCTCTTGATTCTATTCATCCGAGAATCTGAATATCCTAAATCTATCTCGTGACTCGTGACTTGCAATTCTTCACCGCATTTACCCCATTTCCACGTCTACGTGGCATTCGGTGGTTTTTTGGAGGGGTATGGTATTGCTTTTCAGGGATTTGCCGTCGACCAGGATGGTTTTGACTCCTTTGGATACATGGTGGGGATTGCGGATGTTGATGCGATAGGTTGTTCCCCGGAATTTACGGATTACCTCAAAGCCATCCCACTCTTTTGGGATACAGGGGTCGATGGTCAGTCCGTGGTAGTCGGGCTGAATCCCCAGGATATAGCGTGTGATGGCATAGTAGTTCCATGCGGCGGTGCCTGTGAGCCAGGAGTTTTTTGCTTCGCCCGGTTTCCAGGCTTCTTTACCGGCGATCATCTGGGCATATACATAGGGTTCGGTACGGTGAAGATCGCTGATCTCTTCCAGGTAAGAGGGGCAGATTTTGGTATAGTACTCCCAGGCGCGGTTGCCGTTGCCGGCAACGGTTTCGCCGATCATGATCCAGGGATTGTTGTGGCAGAAGATTCCGCCATTCTCCTTGTATCCTTCGGGGTAGCTTGTGATCTCCCCTTTGCTTAGGTCGTAGGAGGAGTAAGCCGGATGATTGAGAACGATTCCATATTCGCAGTTGAGGTATTGGTGTACCGCATCCAGGGCTTTTTCTGTTTTGCCTTCATCCTGGCCGATGCCGGCCATGGTGCAGAAGCCGTTGGATTCAATGAATATTTTTCCTTCTTCATTTTCTTTGCTTCCGATTTTTTCCCCGAAAGCGTCCCAGGCCCGGAGAAACCATTCACCGTCCCAGCCATGTTTGCGTATGGCTTGCTCCATGTTCTTTACTTCAGCGAGTACCTGTTCCGCTTCCTTCTCCTTATTCTGTTGTTTCAGTAGTTGGGCATACTCCTTTCCGTAGAGTACGAACATTCCGGCGATCATTACCGATTCGGCTTTTCTTCCCTTTCTGTTTTCGGTTGTCTGGAATGATTCATCGGGATTGGTTGAGAAGCAGTTCAGGTTCAGGCAGTCGTTCCAATCGGCCCGTCCGATGAGGGGCAGTCCGTGGGGACCCAGATTGTTGAGCACATGTTCGAACGATTTTTGGAGGTGGTGAAGCATGGATTGGGTTTTGGAGGCATCGTTGTTGTAGGGCACCTTTTCGTTCAGGAGGGTGAAATCGCCTGTTTCCTTGATGTAGGTTGTTGTGGAGAGGATCAACCAGAGGGGGTCGTCGTTGAAATCTCCTCCGATATCGGAATTTCCTTTTTTTGTGAGGGGTTGGTATTGGTGGTAGGCACCTCCGTCTTCCAGTTGGGTAGCTGCCAGGTCGAGGATGCGTTCGCGGGCTTTGCCGGGAATGAGGTGCACAAAGCCGATCAGGTCCTGGTTGGAATCGCGGAATCCCATGCCGCGGCCTATGCCTGACTCAAAATAGGAGGCTGAACGGGACAGGTTGAAGGTTACCATGTTCTGATAAGGCGTCCAGATGTTCACCATCCGGTCGAGTCGTGAATCATGACTGGCGACGGTGAAATTGGCCAGCAAGTCGTTCCAATGGATTTTCAGGGCGTCAAAAGCCCGGGTTACTTTTTCTGTGGTGTTGAATTTTTCGATCAGCTGATGGGCCCTGGTTTTATTGATCACCTGGAAGGATTCCCATTTCTGGTCTTCGGGGTTTTCGATGATTCCCAGGAGAAACACCAGTTCCCGGCTTTCCCCGGGGGGGAGGGTTACCTCGATGCAGTGGGAGGCCACCGGACTCCACCCGTGGGCTACCGAGTTGGTGGGTCTCCCGTTGGTTACCACCCGGGGACGATCATAGGAATTGTAGAGTCCTACAAAGGATTCCCGGTCGGTATCGAACCCGTCGATCTTTGCATTGACATGGTAGAAGGCATAGTGGTTTCGCCGTTCCCGGTATTCGGTTTTATGGTATAGGGTCGATCCTTCGATTTCTACTTCGCCGATGGAGTAGTTGCGTTGGAAATTAGTCATGTCATCGAGGGCATTCCACAGGTTCCACTCCACAAAGGAGAAGAGTTTTAGTTTTTTGATTTTTTGGGAGTGGTTGGTGAGTTGTACCTTTTGGATCTCGGCATCTTCCTCAAGGGGAACAAAAGAGAGCACTTCGGCTTCTACCTGGTTGCGGGTGCCGGTGATCCGTGTGTAGCCCATTCCGTGGCGGCATTCATAATGGCTAAGCTTTGCTTTGACGGGTTTCCATCCCGGGGACCAGATATCGCCATCGTCATGAATATAAAAATATTTCCCGTTGTCATCCATCGGAACGTTGTTGTAGCGGTAGCGGGTAATCCTCCGGAATCGTGCGTCTTTATAAAAACTGTAGCCTCCGCCGGTGTTGGAGATCAGACTGAAAAAACGGTTGTTGCCGAGGTAGTTAATCCACGGCCAGGGGGTTTGCGGTTCGGAAATCACATACTCCCGGTTTGGGTCATCGAAAAATCCAAATTGCATAGGTGTTGTTTTGTCGGTTTGTCGGTTTTGGTTTGTTGGTGTAAAAATAGTTTTTTCCGAAGAAGAAAAAAAGGAATGGCAACTATTTATGCGGTGTGGAGGTTAGTTCAGCTATTTTGCCGGCTATGTCTTTTATGGGAAGGACATAATCGGGTTGGGTGATTTGGATGGCAGCCAGGGGCATTATTTTGGCGAACGCTGTTTCCGGGTCTTCCACGATGGTTGTTCCCCCGAAACGCTGTATGGTTTGTATTCCTTTGGCTCCGTCGCTGTTGGATCCGGTGAGCAGAATACCCAGCAGTTCCTGCTTATAGACCCAGGCGGCTGTTTCGAAAAGCACATCGATGGAGGGACGTGAGAAGTTGACTTTTTCATCGGTTGACAGGCTCAGGGAGGTGGGGGTTTCCACCTGAAGGTGGTAGTTGGGCGGGGCAAAGTAAACAGTCCCCGGCCGTATGGTTTCTTTTTCTTCGGCTTCCTTTACACTGCAGGAGGTGAACCGGTTGAGGGTGGCCAGGAACGTGTCGATTTTGTTGATTCCAATGTGGAGAACAGCCAGAAAGGGGACGTTCAGGTGCCCGGGAAGATCTGCAAAAATCGTCTTTATGGCTTCCATCCCTCCGTAGGAAGCTCCCAAAACAATCATTTTAATCATTTTTCCCTCCTTTCTTAAAAATTTTATTTTTTTCGTCGATTACGGTATACTTTTTTTCCATATCCGTAAAGCGAATGCTTTCCTTGGTTCCGAGGCATAAAAACCCGCTTCCCGAGATACTGGCATCAAACAAATGCAATACCTTGTTTTGCAGGGTTTTATTAAAATATATCAACACATTCCGGCAGATTACCATGTTCACTTCGGCAAATACCCCGTCGGTCACCAGGTTATGGTCGGCAAACACTACATTCTTCGCCAGTGACTGGTCGAACATCACAGACCCGTAGCGGGCCGTATAGTAGTCGGAGAGTTTCATTCTTCCTCCCGATTGGGTGTAGTGGTCGGCATACTGTTCGATATCCTGTTTTTTGTAGATTCCCTGGCGGGCTATATCCAGGACATTCTTGTTGAAATCCGTGGCATAGATGCGGGTTCGGTTCAGTAATTTTTCCTCTTTCAGGAGGATGGCCATGGAATAGACTTCTTCGCCGGTTGCACAGCCGGCAATCCAGATTTTTATGTGGGCATACGTCGACAATACCGGGAGGATCTTTTCGCGTAAGGTCTTGTAGAAAAATGGATCTCGAAACATCTCGGTGACATTGATCGAAAGATCCTGCAACAGGGTCCGGTAGAAATTCTTTTCCCAGAGAACCTTATGCTGAAGTTCCGAGATGGTTTGCATATCACTAGCCTGCAAGCGGTAGAGAATACGCCTTTTGAGGTGGGCTTTGCTGTAGTTCCGGAAGTCGTACCCGTATTTATGCTGTACTGCCTGAAATAAAAGGTTTAATTCCAGGTCGAAGATCTCGCTGTTTTCTGGTCCGTACGGGGTTTTTTCCTTTCTAAGATTCTTTTCTGACGGCATGCTGAATTATATTTTTCAACTCCGATTCCTTGAACGGTTTGATGATAAAATTGTTCATTCCCGCCTGAAAACATTGTTCCCTGTTTTCAGAAAACGCATTGGCTGTGACAGCAACGATGTATACTTCCTTTTTTTCAGGATAATTTTTTTCGTATTCCCGGATTTTTCTTGTTGATTCCACGCCATCCAGTTCCGGCATTTGCATATCCATGAGGATCAGTTTGTAGTTGTTTTCCCGGAACATCTCAAAAGCTTCTCTTCCGTTGTGGGCGATATCGCATTTCACGCCGATTTTATGGAGGAGAAGTTGAGTAATCCTTTGGTTGACAGCATTGTCTTCCGCAATGAGGATTCGCAAATCCTTCGGGATGGTTATCTTTTCCTCAACTTTTTTCGATGGTTTATTTTTGTAAGGATATTTCAGAATGAACCAGAACATGGTTCCTTTTCCCAGTTGACTTTCCACACCCAGTTCTCCGTTCATGAGATGGATCAGATTCCGGCATATCGCCAGTCCCAGTCCGGTACCTCCGTATTTGCGGGTCGTGGAATCGTCGGTTTGCGAGAATTCCTTGAACAGTTTGGCTTTTCCCTCTTCGGAGATGCCGATGCCCGTATCCGTTATTTTAAAAAGTACGGCTACTTCCTCTTTTGTTTTTTCGGTTATTTCTGCGGAAATCGTTATGCTTCCCTTGTTGGTGAATTTTATGGCGTTGTTGATCATGTTGGTGAGGACCTGGTTCAGCCTAAGCGGATCACCGATCAGGCAGTCAGGGATATCCTTGTCGATATGAATGTGGATCTTCAATCCTTTTTCTTCGGCATTAAATCGCAGGAGTTTAACCGCGTTGGAGATGATTTCTCCAATATTGAGTTCAATTTTTTCCAGCAGGATCTGGCCGGCTTCAATTTTTGAGAAATCCAGAATATCGTTGATAATGTTCATCAGGTTTTCTCCCGAGGTAGTGATGATCTGGATCAGTTCCTGTTGTTTTTCCGTAAGTTTGGTATCTTCAAGGATTTTGAATATTCCAATGATTCCATTCAGGGGAGTTCGTATTTCATGCGACATGTTGGCCAGGAACATGGCTTTGGCACGGGTAGCTTCTTCGGCTTTTTCCCGTTGGATAGCAAGCTCTTTGTTATTGATTTCCAAATTATTAAGCAATTGACGCAGTTTTTCTTTCTGGATGTAAAGATCGAGGAATACCCGCACTTTGCCGATCAGTACTTCCGGGATAATGGGTTTCGGGATGAAATCTACGGCTCCGGTTTCGATTCCTTTCACAATGTGAAGGTCACTTTGATGGATGGCGGATACAAAAATTACAGGCAGGTATTTTGTTTTTCTTCTTTTCCGCATCAGCGACAGGGTTTCATAGCCATCCATACCCGGCATCTGTACATCGAGTATCACCAGAGCAAATTCGTCGTTCAGGGTTTTACGCAATGCTTCCATTCCGGAAGTAGCCCGAATAAAGGTCACATCAAAGTCGGCAAGAATCATTTCCAGGCTGATCAGATTCTCCGTGCGGTCATCGACAAGCAAAATTTTTGGTTTTTCCATATTCTATGTAAATAACCATATTTTTAGCAGTGAGAACAATTTATCGGTATCCACCGGTTTTGCAATATAATCATTTGCTCCGTAATCGATGGATTTCTGATAATCTTCTTTCATGGCTTTGGCTGTCAGGGTTATGATGGGTATATTTTGTATGCCGGGTGTAGCGCGGATCTTTTCCATGGTTTCGTATCCATCCATTACCGGCATCATGATATCCATTAATACCAGGTCGATGTTTTTATTTTTTTTGAGGATATCAAGTGCTGTTTTGCCGTTTTCGGCTTCCAGCACTTCGATTTCCTGTTCTTCGAGGATTTGAGCCAGTGCAAAAACATTGCGGATATCGTCATCCACAATCAGTATTTTTTTGCCTTTAAAGCCCATGTCTTCGGGTTCCTCAACCTGTGCCGATTTTTCATTCCGGGACATGGATGTAGCTACCTCGTGCAGAAAAAGGGTTACCTCATCCATCAGTCGTTCGTCTGATTTTACTCCTTTGATAATAATGGAATCGGAAAATTTATGAAGCTCTTTGAGTTCTTTCTCGCTTAATTCACGGGCTGTATGGATGATGACATTTCGCACCGGTATGTTGTTAGCCTGTAATTTCTTCAGCAAGTCTTTACCTGAGAAATCCGGTAATCCCAGGTCCAGGATTACACAGTCGAACAATTTGGCTGTTAGTAGTTCGTATGCTTCCTGTCCGGTTTTGGCATCGTGGATGATGATGTCTTCATCTTTAAACAGAAGATGAATGGCTTCCAGGGTGGCCGGGTCATCCTCCACAACCAGCACCTGGTTAAACTCCTTTTCTATTTTCCCTTCGATATTCTGGGTGTATAAAGTGAAATCGTTGGATTCCGGGGTTTTTAATCCGTCGAGGTCCCGGAATATTCCGTCTTCTATTTTTGATACCACATGAATGGGCAGACGACTTGTGTTTTTATGCTGTTTCAGTTTTTCAAATTCTTCTTTTTCATTGAGACTGGCTGAGAGAATAATAGCTTCCGGTTTGTATTCATTGGCCAAAAGGATCCCGTTCGTGATATTCTCGGCTACCAGGGCATCGAATTTCTTTTTATGGCTCAGCTCAACCAGTTTTTTTGCTTTTGTTTTACTGGAATGGATGATGAGTACTTTTTTGTTTCCGGAAGAAGATTCCCGGTCATCCTCAATGAAAGTGGGTATTTCGTCTCTCTTTTTTTCTTTCTTTTGTTTTCCGGAAGCCTCTTTTTCATTCAGATCCACCGGTTTCGCATTCTTTTCCTCAACCTCATCCTCAACCTCATCCTCAATCTCATCCTCAACCTCATTCGCATCCTTATTTTTTTTCGTTGTCTCTTTCGGGATCAGGTCTTTCTCTGCAGGCAGGATAACGGTGAATACAGAGCCCACTCCTTCCTTGCTTTTCAATTGTATTTCTCCACCCAGGGCATTGGCGAGCTGTTTGGATATGGAGAGGCCCAGGCCTGTGCCGCCGTAATTCCGGGATATGCTTCCGTCGGCCTGCTGAAAGGCTTCAAAGATGGCTTTTGTTTTGCTCTCAGGAATGCCAACTCCGGTATCTTCCACGGCAATGAAGCAGGCATTCCGGTTGGTTAATCCCTCGGTGTAGAAAAGCATTGAGGGTGATGGTCGGCCCATTCTTACTGAAATCCCCCCGGAGCTGGTAAATTTGATGGCATTCGAGAGAAGATTCTTAAGGATCTGCATCAGGCGCTGCCGATCGGTATACAGGGTCTTTGGAAAATCTTCCGCTATATCCATATCCAGGGTAAGACCTTTGTGTTCCACTACGGATTTAAAGCCCAGGGTGATCTCCGATTTTATGTCTTCGACGGAGGTTTCACTGAATTCAAAGGTCATCTTGCCGGCTTCAATTTTTGAGAGGTCGAGGACTTCATTGATCAGCTCAAGCAGTTCCTTCCCGCTATTATGAATAATGCTTATGGATTTCAGTTGTTCTTCCGTGAGATTTTTGTGCTTATTGTTTGACAGGAGTTTGGAGAGGATCAGCATGCTGTTGAGGGGGGTACGTAGTTCGTGTGACATGTTGGCCAGGAATTCCGATTTATACTGGCTGGCCAGTTCCAGTTCTTTGGCTTTTTGTTTCAGGTCTTCCTGGATCTTCAGGAGGGACTTGTTCTTGAGGGTCACCTCTTTTTTCTGGGCTTCCAGTTCTTCGGTTTTTATTTCCAGCTCTTCGTTGGCAACCCGCAGTTCTTCCTGTTGGAGCTGGAGGCTCTTTTCGCTTTCGGCCAGGATCTTGGTCTGCTCGGCCAGTTCTTCGTTGGCGACCCGCAATTCTTCCTCCTGGGTTTTCAGTTCTTCGTTGGATGTCCGCAGTTCTTCTTCCTGGACGGTCAGTTCATGGTTGGCCTGGGTCAGTTCTTCCTGTTGTTGTTGTAGTTTCTCATTTTGATCTTTGATTTCCAGTTCGAGTTTCTTGATCTGGGTTATATCCCGCGATATCCCGAATGTTCCCAGTACTTTCCCTTTTTCATCGAAATACGGCATTTTGGTTGTCAGTACGTAGCGTATGGTTCCATCTTTCAGGATTTCTTTTTCCACAAGGCCGATCTTGGGTTTTTTCGTGCGGATGATTTCCTGTTCATCTGCAAAGGCTTCTTTGGCGTGTTCTTCATCCTGGATATCAAAATCGGTGAGTCCGATGATGTTTTCGAATCCGGAGGATTTAAAGATCTCCTGCATGGATTTGCTCACCTTGAGGAATTTGCTGTCCAGGTCTTTGAAGTAAATCGAATCGGGAATGTTTTCCAGCATGGAATCGACCAGGGATTTTTCACGCACCAGTTCCGATTGGATCCGGTGCATTTTGTCGATGATTTCTTCCAGCTCTTCCTGTTTTTCGCGGAGGTTTTCATTTTGTTTCTGGATCTCGACTTCCATTTTCTTCATGTCGGTAATATCTTTTGATATACCGAAGGTCCCGATGCATTGGCCTGTATCGTCGTACATCGGAAGTTTGGTCACGGATGTCCAGAGTTCATCGCCTTTTTCATCGACTCCCTGACGGATATCATCGATAAATCCTTCTCCTTTTTTAATGATTTCCTGTTCTTCGTCGAAGTACCTCTGGGCATCTTCTTTGGGATGAAAGTCGAAATCATCTTTCCCGATGATCTCTTCTGAAGAATTGACATTAAACAGGTTCACCATGGATTCACTGACTCGCAGGAATTTGCTGTTTATATCCTTGAAATAGAAATAATCGGGCAGGGTTTTCAACATGGCATCAAGCAGGGCATTTTGTTTGCGGAGGGCTTCCTGCATGGCGTTGTTTTCTTTCAGTTGTTTTTGGAGTTCTTCTTCCCTTTGTTTCAGGGTTTCTGTCTGTTTCAGGGATTTATCGAGCAGTTCCTGATGGCGGGTGCGGGCTACGGCAATGTTGAGGTTTATGGCGATGATCTCTCCGGCTTTTTTTAGGAATGTAAGGTACAACTCCGGAAAATCCCGCAGGGTAGCAATTTCCAGTACAGCCTGGATATGCTTATTGTAATAAAGCGGGAAAAGGTAGAGTTTCGAAGGGCGGAGTTCTCCGGAGGAGCTGAAAACGGTATGGTACCGGTCAAAGGTCTCCATTTGCTGCAGGGATTTTTGAAGGGCTGCTTTTCCGATGAGTCCTTCCCCGGGAGCTATTTTATCTTTTACTTCCTTGGGATTGAGCCCGATGGAAGCAGTGAAGTGAAGGTTTTCTTCGTGTTCGTCATAGACGTACAATGCACCCAGGGGAAAATCCATGAATTCACTGAGAAAGCGAATGATCCGGTTTGAAACCTCATGGAGGGAGAAGTTGCCCCGTATCTGATCTTCCATTTGTGTGATTCCTTCATGGAGCCATTTTTCATTTTCATCGTTTTTCCGGGAGGTTTCCAGGCTGGCAGCCATGGCATTGAGCGCCGGGATGAGTTCATCTTCATCAGAACTGGGAGTCAGTTGCGAAGAAAAATCCCCTTCAGCCACTCGTTGGACATAATGGATGATTTTGTGGAGCGCTTCTTTGATTTTTAATGAAGCGCCGGAGAGTTCTCCTATTTCATCTTTCGAATGGAGAACTGCGGAAGACTGAAGGCTTCCCCGGGCGATCTGGTTGAAATTATGGGTTAGCTGTTTCACCGGGTGGAGGATGGATCGCGATACACTTCGTATGAATAAAAAGGCCAGAATCCCGGGAATCAACACCAGAGCGGCCAACACCAGGTTGAGCAGGGTGGTGAGGTGCCGGTTGATAGCATGCAGAAGGGTGTTGAATTCTTTGGACGATTCATGGATCTGTTCAATTTCATCCTGAAACAGCAAAAGATCAACTTCACGGTTGGTCGCCGCATAAGACCGGATCAGGGATTGAACTTTTTTGCCGCTGGCATAATTTCCGTAGGCCAGTTCCCGGGCCCGCGTCAGATGCTTTCCCCCAACTTTATTAAACAGATCGATCCGGTTGCCTAAAAGCCTGGTCATCCCGGGATCGTGACCCAGTCCTTCGCCGAAGACGTCCGAAAAATAGTCCATCCATTCCTTCTTCGGCATCGCTTCCTTGATGCTGTCCATACGGGCAAAAGCAAAGGAGATGCGGTTGGCCTGAGCAAAATTCGCAAGCGAAGACTCCAGGAGAGTGGTATCCTCCGTGAGATCATACCGGTAAAAATCTTCTATCCCCGAGGTGTAATACTCTTCAAAAACCCGCTGCTCATTGCTGATGATGGAAAGAGTTTTGTTGGATTGAAAAAAGTAGCGGGCTATTAAAGCTATGATGACCAGAGATAAGAAAAAAATGGCCCCAAGAAGAAGCAATTTTGAACGAACTTTCAGGGTTCGGATACCAGACTTATTTTTATGCATTGCTTATGATTTTAGCAAAAATAGAAGATGCAAATTACATAAAAATTTTATAGTGAAATGAGGGATCCCGGGAAAAGTTACCAACGGAAAGCTGTTTTTTGTGTATTTGGGGCTTGGGGCGAAACCCCAAAAAGCAACGACAATCCTCCTTCGTCAAGGCTTCGGAGGACGAAGCACCCTTCTTCTGCCCGTTGTCTATAGGTAAAAGGCATCCACTCCGGGGTAGTGAAATCTTCTACGGGCTACCTCTTCCGGGTAGCAGAAATAGACTATGTGGGCTTTGGCACAGCAGACTCCTTCTCCATCGTACAATTCACAGTGTATGGTTGTTTCCCGCTCCTCTATTTTTTCCGGCCATCCCCTCACTTCCACCGCGCCCCGGGTAATAAATACCGGCTTCAGGTATTCCACTTCCATTCTTGAAGTCACTCCGGCAGTTTTGCTTTTGGTAAGCACCACCCAGCCGGCCATTTCATCCATCAGGGTAGCCACAATCCCTCCGTGCAGAATCTTCGTGTATCCCACCAGCCACTCTTTGGGCTGCCAGTGTGTAATCAGTTGTTCCCCGGTATCAAAAAATTCCAGCTGTAAGCCCAATTCATTGCCGGGCGAACACCCGAAACAATTGTATTCTTCAGGGGGATGACCTATAAAAGGATTGTGTATCTTTTTCATATGATTAAAGAATTAAATTTATAAGGTATCATATGGAACTCGCATGGCTTTAATCATCATCTTGGGTATAAATATTTTACATGCTCGTTTCA
>CAYPAW010000093.1:0-13836 GCA_964408795.1 uncultured Mariniphaga sp. | reverse complement strand
GGATAAACAGTGAAATTCGACGAAGGAGAATATTTCAACGGGGTCAGTTGTTGGTTGTTAAGACTTTTATCTCGAAACTGATTCCTGGTTCCTGGTTCTTGGTTCCTGGTTCTATTAATCCGAATGTCTGAAAACCAGACTCGCAACTCGAAACCAGAGACCAATTCCAGGTTCCTGGAGAGACAATAGAACGATTTACCTTTGAAAATAATTACTATAAAAGAATGAAAAACGAAAATGTCGTTCAGATTGAGAACCTTACCAAGACGTTTCCCATGGGGAAGTCGAGGTTTACTGCCCTGGAAGATATAAATCTGGAAATCGGGAGGGGAGAATTTGCCGGTTTGATAGGCCCCAGTGGGTCAGGAAAAACCACTTTGCTGAATATAATGGGCTCTCTGGATACTCCCTCTTCGGGAGAAGCCCGTGTTTTGGGGCGTTCGGTATCCGGATTATCTGCCAGGGAGGCAGCACGTTTACGCAAGGAAAGCCTGGGGTTTATTTTTCAGAGTTACAACCTGCTGGTGGTTCACACGGTATTTGAAAATGTGGAATTTCCCTTGTTGTTGCTTGGCTATTCCGGATCCAAGCGAAAAAAAATGGTGATGGATTCCCTTGAATGGGTTGGGTTGACAGACAAAGTCAAATCAAAACCTCCCCAGTTATCCGGAGGGGAATGCCAACGGGTTGCTATTGCTCGTGCCATGGTTAAAAAACCATCCATTGTACTGGCGGATGAGCCGACAGCAAACCTGGATGCAGAAAATTCCCATCACATATTAAAAACCATGGAGAAACTGAACAAGGAGCTTCACACCACCTTCTTGTTTGCTACACACGATGAAAAGGTGATTCGTTACCTCAAACGAAAAATATACCTTTTTGATGGTAAAGTGGATAAAGACGAATGGGTGGAGAATACAGGACAGTGAAAGCTGTTAAACAGTTTAAACATAGGGGATGTCAAAGAAGCTGAATAAAGGAAGATGAGAGACACAAACAGTAATAACTTAAACAAATGAAACTCGCAATAAAACTGGCATACAGGAATCTGATCGGTGCCGGGCTGCGTACCTGGCTCAATGTAATCGTCTTGTCGTTCTCCTTTGTGGTCATTATCTGGATGAAAGGGATTCTGATCGGATGGGATCACCAGGCCCGGGAAGACATGAAAAACTGGGAGATTGGAGAAGGACAATACTGGCAGGAGAACTACGATCCGTATGATCCTTTTACGCTGGCTGAAAGCCATGCGGTCATTCCGGAAGAATTGCAAAGTGAGATTGCTGCCAACAGGATGGAACCAGTGCTGATAACCCAGGGGACTTTGTATCCGCAGGGACGAATACAGACGATTCTGGTAAAGGGGATTGATCCCGGGCAGGAACTTCTGATGCTGCCAACAGAAAAACTGGATACTGCCCTTTCAGTCATTCCGGCGGTTATCGGTTTCGGTATGGCAAGAGCCGGAAAACTCGGAGTGGGGGATCATGTAACCTTGCAATGGCGGGATATCAACGGAACCTTTGATGCAACAGAAATAGCAATAACTGAAATATTTACCACCAATGTTCCGACGGTGGATGCCGGCCAGGTGTGGATCCCTCTTGATGAATTGCAGTTGATGCTGATGATGCCCGGGGAAGCTACCTTGTTGACATTTGATGATGGTAAAGCGGAGAGACCTGAACCGGCAGGCTGGAAACTGAAAACCAGTGAAGAATTAACAGCGGATATGGCGGAGATTATTCAAACCAAAACAATTGGCCAGTCGGTGTTCTATATTATTCTTTTGTTGCTGGCTATGCTTGCCATTTTCGATACCCAGGTACTGTCGATATTTCGGAGGCAGAGGGAAATAGGTACCTATGTAGCGCTGGGATATACCCGGCGTGATGTTGTATGGTTGTTTACAACAGAAGGTGCGATGCATGCCGTGCTGGCAGCATTGGTTGCCGCAGCATACGGTATTCCTTTCCTGATCTGGCAGGCTGATGTAGGATGGACCCTGCCGGTTGAAGCTGCCGATTATGGAATGACTATGGCGCAAACGCTGTACCCGGTCTACAGTTTCAGCCTGGTACTGTCAACGGTGTTGATTGTTATGCTGGCAACAACCGTGGTAAGTTACTGGCCTTCGAAGAAAATTGCCAAAATGAATCCAACAGAAGCGTTAAGGGGGAAAATACAATGATCAGGTTTTTATTACTCGGATTGCTTCGCGATAAAAGCCGGAGCCTGTTGCCTGTGCTGGTGGTCGCTACCGGTGTAATGCTCGCTGTGTTAATGCATGCTTATGTGGTGGGTGTCATGGGGGATACCATTGAAATGAATGCCCGTTTTTCAACAGGCCACATGAAAGTTATGACCCGTGCCTATGCCGACAATGTGGATCAGATGCCCAACGATCTGGCTTTATTGGAAGTGGATGGGTTGCTCCGGACCCTGGAAGACGAATTTCCCCAGCTATCCTGGATTCCAAGGATCCGTTTTGGCGGGCTGATCGATGCTCCCGATGAAAAGGGAGAAACAAAAGCCCAGGGACCGGCTATGGGAATGGGTATGGACCTCTTGTCAGGAACTGCAGGGGAAATAAAAAGGCTGGGTATTTCAGATGCCCTGGTGCGGGGAGCCTTGCCTTCCCAACCCGGCGAGGTGTTGCTGAGCGAACTGTTTTCACAAAAATTGCAGGTCGTTCCGGGCGATGAGGTTACCTTGATCGGATCCACCATGCATGGAGGTATGGCGATCCACAACTTCAGGGTAGCCGGTACCGTAAAGTTTGGAGTAGCTGCCCTGGACAGGGGTACCATCATTGCTGATATACAGGATGTGAGGGAAGCGCTCAACATGAGCCATGCAGCAGGTGAAATCCTGGGTTTCTTTAAAACGGGCTTTTATAATCATGAGAAAGCCGTGGATATAGCTGAAAAATTTCATGCAAAATACAGCCATCCGGGCGATGAATTCGCACCGGTGATGAAGAGTCTCAAAGAACAGGAGAACATGTCCCTTTTCGTAGACCTCTCCGGATATATGACCTGGCTGGTAACCGCTATCTTTATGCTGGCTATGTCATTGGTTCTATGGAATGCCGGTCTGTTGGGCGGACTGAGGCGATATGGTGAAATGGGAGTGAGACTTGCCATTGGTGAGAATAAAAGGCATGTCTATTTTACCCTGATTGGTGAATCGGTGATGATCGGAATCATGGGATCCGTTCTCGGAACCTTCCTGGGGCTGTTTTTTGCCTGGCTGCTTCAAACCTATGGGGTCGATATCAGTTCCATGATGAAAGGGGCTTCCATTATGATGCCTTCCGTCATGAGAGCCCGCATTACACCGGCTGACTTCTACATTGGATTTATTCCCGGTGTTATTTCAACGGTCATCGGAACCGCTTTGTCCGGAATAGGGATCTATAAACGCAAAACGGCCCGTCTTTTCCGGGAACTGGAAGCCTGAAACAGAAAAAAAGGGAGTATAATAACTTGCAGATTGCAGCTTTTCGCTGCCAGCTCTTTAAAAACAGCAAAAATGAAGACTTTTTTAACTTGTATATGCGCATTCGTTGTGGTATTGGTTTCCGGACAACCTGACGGGGAGCAAATTCTTGAACGGGTGGATGAAAACATGTCATCGGAGAACCGGATATTTGAATCATCGATGACCGTTCACGGCAGAAGGAGCAGCCGGACAATCACTTCGGTTACCTATTCTGTGGGAGATAAAAAAGCATTTACCGAATACCTGTCGCCTCCTCGGGAAGAGGGCACCAAGATGCTGAAGCTTGAGGACCAGCTGTGGATCTATTCCCCTGCCACCGACCGGACGATTCAGATCTCGGGGCACATGCTCCGGCAGTCCGTTATGGGATCCGATCTTTCCTATGAGGATATGATGGACGACCGGAAGCTGACCGAGGTGTATGATGCGTCGGTGATCGGGAAAGAGGAAATCAACGGACGTCCGGTATGGGTGCTGGAGTTAACGGCAAAAGTGGAGGATGTGGCCTATGCCTCACGGAAAATATGGATTGATACCGAACGCTTTGTCCCCCTTAGAGAAGAGTTGTTCGCTAAAAGCGGACAGCTGCTGAAACGATCAACATTAAGCCATGTAGAACAGATTCAGGGACGTTGGTTTCCCAGGGTAATCGTCTATAAGGATATGCTTAAACAGGGAGATGGTACCGAATTTGAAATTACACGCATTCAGTTTAATCAGGATATTCCGGAATACCTGTTTACCAAAGCAGCGCTGAAACAATAATACTATTTCTCGAGTCTGAACATCACCACATCGTGTGGAGCAATCTCAGCAATGAGAGGGTGATTGGTTCGCCCGGCTCTTCTTCCTTCCCAGATATTGAAGAGCCGGTATTTTTCTTTGCTGAAGTCTACCTCGTGACTAAATACCGGGTCGTCAAAAAGGTGTTGTTCCCAATCAAATTCAACCCGTACAGGAGTACTTTTGCGGTTGAGGAAGCAGACAGCCCATTCATCGTTTTCCAGGGGTTTGACCCATACTTCGGTACTATCGAGGTTGGTGTATTTGAAAGCCTGGATCCCCAGGGGATCCTGGTTGACTGCGATGGCATCCTCATTGGTCAGGATTTCGATGGTTTCCGGGGAGGCATTGCGGATGTCATTGCCCATGATCAGGGCTGTAGCCAGCATACACCACAAAGAGAAATGAGACCGGTCTTCTTCGACAGTCATTCCGTTGCCTACCTCCATCATGTCAAAATCATTCCATCCGTCGGGTCCTGAATATTTTCGGATGTTTTCACGCATATAGACAATCTTCATCACACCCCAGTCGCGGTAACTTCCATGATCCACAACACAGTCGAAACAGGGAGCTATATCCCCGCTGATTCGCCACAGATGACCGTATTTCTTTCCCCATTTCCAGGGTTCTGCGGTTCCCCATTCACAAATACCGAACACTATGGGACGACCGGCAGCATAAAGAGCATCCCTCATGGTTTGATAGGCTTCCTCCGGATCACGGCCAAAGGTGTTGCACCAGTCGTATTTTAAATAATCCACACCCCAGGAAGCAAACAACCGTGCATCCTGCATCTCATAACCCTGACTGCCCGGATAGCCGGCACATGTTTTGGTCCCGGCATCACTGTATATTCCAAACTTTAATCCTTTGGAATGGATATAATCAGCCAGGGCTTTCATCCCGTTGGCGTAAAGACCAACAGTCGTCAATAATGATATATTCATATCCTGCATCTTTGTACCCATCCCGGATAAAAGCATCTGCCACATCCTTAATCAGTTGCTCGTTAATGTCTGATTGAAAGGTATTCCAGCTGTTCCATCCCATGGGAGGCGTTAAAGCCAGCTCTTCAAATTTCTGTCCGGAAACCAGGTTACTGAAAAAAATGAGGGTTATGAATAATCTGCTTTTCATGATGGTATTGATTTATGTTCGTATCCCAATAAGGGAAGCTAAAATTAAAAGAATAAGGGAAAAGTGTCTGAATTTTTACCTGTTTTTTAATTCACTTTGTTTTGACCCATACTGAATTCTTCTTACATTGAATATTTATAGTTTGTTAAAAATCTGAACCATGGATTTTCAGGAATTAATACTTCACAGGCAGAGTACCAGGGGGTATCGGTCCATACCGGTTGAACCGGAAAAAATAAGGCAATTAATTGAGGCTGTGCGTCTGGCTCCTTCGGCCAGCAATTCTCAACCGTGGAAGCTTATTATCGTCGATAATAGAGAATTAGCAGGAGAAGTAGCCAGGACTACTTTTGACAAAATTCTCACGTTTAATCAATTTGCCGTGGAAGCACCGGTTTTTGCTGTTTTGGTTATTGAAAAACCTAAAATCCTGACTGAAATCGGTGGCAGTATAAAAAAACGGGAATTTCCGTTGATTGATATCGGAATTGCAGCCGAACATTTTTGTTTGCAGGCCACAGAACTGGGGCTGGCAACCTGCATGATCGGGTGGTTTAATGAAAAAAAAATTAAACAACTTTTAGGTATCCCTGAAAAGAAGAGGGTAGGATTGGTGATCAGCCTTGGCTATCCTCCCAAGGAGTATAAATTGCGCAGGAAAATCAGGAAACCTGTGGAAGAGATGTGCCGGTATAATAAATACTGAAAAAAAAGTGCGATTTAGGATCAGGAATGGATATGCTAAATTTATTTTATCCGCCGTGAATTCTCAGCGATTTCATTGTATTCTATGTCAGCCTGCCGGTAGGCTGGTAACTCGCATATCCCGTCCCGACAGCCATCAAGATCGGGATTAATCATTATCTTGGTTGTGAATATGAACCATGCTCGTTTGAAATATTAGTCTTTCACTGAATACTTGCCTTTTTTATTCACTTCAATTTCATCCAGGGTAAGTATTTTTTCCGAGCTCATCGTTTTTTTGATCGTTTCAGGCTGGTCAGCAATGAAAAGGATCCATCCCCAGGGCATAAACCAGGTCCATTGGGGCTGGTCGGTCAGTATCTCCAGGGAGGGCATATTCCCTACTTCCCCCAGGGCTATGGGCTTTCCCTCACCCAGGGCAATCAGGTCATCGTGGTGCGATTGTTTATAGTCGTTCCGGTAAACATCGGCTGCCAGTACATCTACATAGTCTGTTCCTGGATAAAACAGGTCATAATCCCATGCTTCATCGCCGGGTATATCGCGGGGGGCATTGGTATTCCATACCCAGAGGAGGTTGTTCAGTTTATGGTGGTTGGTGAAATAGTCGTACATCATGAGCCATAATCGTTTAAATCCCTGTTCTCCCTGCTGGTTGCACCACCAGAACCAGACGCCGTTCATTTCGTGGTAGGGTCGCCATAACACCGGGATCCCGGCATCCTGCAACTGTTTCAGGTAACCGGCTATCTTATCGGCTTCCTCTTTCCAGGCATGGTTCAATTCCGTACCTTCGGTAACCAGATTGTCCCATTCTTCAGGGGAGGGACGGTTTTCCATGGCCCAGATCGATGTGCCATCGCAGCAATCTCCTTCGGTGGGATAACAACCGTGCCACATCAGGGTGATGATATGCCCCTGTTTGTGTTTCTTATTGATGACTTTCAGGGTAGAATCCCTCGCTTCGGCCAGTGTAATGTCGAGGTATTCAACCTGAGGTGGCTGGATGCGAAGGGTAGAATCCTGGGGCTTTCTGTAACGTTCCATATCAATAGCCGGCAGGTTGGCAGGACCACAATGCTGGTAACGCATGGGATTCTCCCCTTCCACACAAAAACTGAAGTCGGAACCCCACACAACCGCTTTTAACCCGGTCAGCTCTTCAAGCTGATCCGTATACGCAGAGCCTTTCCCGACAAAATTGTGCATCCCCGATAAGGTATACTTCCCCTGAATGTCCTGAAGGAAATAATAGAGGTTCCTGGCTTCCTGTGTAATATTTGGATTAACCGGTTCAATGTATTTCCTGTCGGATTGTCTGCAGCCCATACCCACAAATATAAAGATCAGTAAAATGAACCATTTAACATCAGTTTTCATAACAGTCAGGTTTATTGGTTCTAAATATAAAGATAAATAAGTTTTTCCTGTTGACATTCTTTTGAAAATACCTGTTTGTTTTGCCTGTCTATTTTAAAAGAACCGGTTTTCCCAATCCGGTTTTTGCCAGCGGTTCGAGTTGTGTTTCGGCGTCGCCAACCACAACATAATACATTTTCCCCGGATCAATGTATTTTTGAGCCAGATCTTTATGTCTTTCTGCCGTAAGAGCTTTGACAAAAGCTTCCTGCTGTTTCACGTAATCGAATGGAAGGTTATAGGAACTGATTTCGGTTAGCATTCCGTGCAGGGCACCTAACGTTTCAAAAGCCCGGGCATTCGACTTGATCAGTGCATCTTTGGTGAACTGCAATCCTTCCTTGTCGATCCCCTGGATGTATTTTTCCATTTCATCTTTGAAAATTTGCACGGATTCCTGAGTTGCACTTGACCTCACGCTGGAACTGGCATTAAAAGTTCCATAGTGTTTCCCGCCTGAGAAACCGGTGCGTGCCCCATAGGTATATCCTTTTTCCTCGCGGAGGATCAGGTTGACAATGCCGTTAAAAGAACCCCCCAATTTATAATTCATCACGGTTGCGGGATAAAAATCTTCGTGGGTTTCGGGTAAAGCGGCACAACCGATGTTAATTACGGATTGTTTGGCCCCCGGAACATCCACAAAGTAAATTTTTGATTTTTCAGGGGCAGCCGGTACAGGTATTTTGGGTATCTCCACTTCAAAAGGCTGCCATCTGGCGGAAAGTGATTCCATGGCATCCATAACCTGCTGTTTGTCTATCTGGCCTACCACATGCATGCGGGCTACCGACGGAGAAAAACTCGCATTAAAGAACGTTTTCAGATCGTCCATTGTAATGGATTCAATTGTTTCGGGAGTGCCTCCCCAGGGAGTTGAGAGGATACAATCGTCGTCATACACGAGGCTGTAGAATGCATTTTGTGCCAGATAGGAAGGATCTGCCTGGTTGCGTTTTATCGAATTGATCATCTGTGATTTGATCAGTTCAAACTGTTCTTCATCCCACCGGGGTTCGAGGAGGATTTCTTCCACGAGGTTCAGGGTGCTTTCAAAATTACGGGTGAGACAGGTAACCTGGACCGACATATTCTCGGTACCTGCTCTTACCGAGATGTTGGCTCCCAGTATGTCGATAGCTTCTTCCAGTTCTTCCGGGGTTTTGTTTGTTGTTCCTTCCATCAGCATGCCTGCCAGGAAGTTCGAAACGCCGGCTTTCTCCTTGTTTTCCATAATCAACCCACCATCCATGACGATGGAGTATTGCACCAGCGGGACTTCATCCTGTTTAATGCCCCAGATTCTCATCCCGTTTGAGGCTTCGGCTGTCCAGATTTCGGGAAGCGAAATTTCCGGGTCCGGTCCAACCTCAGGCTGTACCGAACGGTCAAAAGATGTTTCTGTTTTTTTGATTCCATCGTCGTCCACAACCGCCGATTGATCGACTTCGGTGGCATCCGCTATGCTTTCTTCAACAACATCTGCTTTAACCGAATTTTCAGCTATCAGGTCAATCTGTCCCCTGGGAACAAAGCTGGTTGCTACGTAAGGTTTGTCTTTAATATACTGTTCATATACCCGGAGGATATCTTCCATCGTTACGGCCTTGATATTTTCGATATCCTGCTCAATAAATCCCGGAGAGCCGGCATGTTCGTTGTAGGAGGCCAGCTGGAATGATTTTCCCAGCACAGAGCTGATTCCGTTGTAGAACCCTGTTTCGATGCCGGCTTTGTGTTTTTCCAGGTCTTTTTCCGTGATGCCTTCTTTTTCAAATAATCTGAAAGCTTCAAAAACGGCATTTTCCACATCGGCGAGGCTGGTGCCTGCGTTGGCGCCAATGGAAACCATGAATTGCCCTGCTAGCTCCTGTGCCCGGTTATAAACCCTGGCCCGGGGAGCCAGTTTTTTCTCTTTTACAATAACACGGTAGAAGGGCGACTTTTTGCCGCTGCCCAAAACCTGGGCCAGGAAGTCGAGGGCATAGGCATCTTCGTTGTATTCCTCCGGGACCGGCCACACCATCGTCAGTTGCGGTGTGCGTGCAAAATTGTCTTCGTGATACAGTTTTTTTGTTTCTTTCAGGGTTACCGGCATAGGCTCCGGGTCAGCAACCGGTTCGCCGACAGGGATTTCGCCGAAGTATTTTTTGACCAGCGATTTGACCTCATCCACCTCAAAATCGCCTGCGATAACCAGAGTCGAATTGTTGGGAACATAGTATTTGTCATGGAATTCGATCACATCTTCCACGGTTGCATGAAACAAATCTTCCATTTCCCCGATAACCGTCCAGCTGTAAGGGTGTCCTGCCGGGAACAGGTTTTTGGCGATTACCCAGCTGTTATGCCCGTAAGGCCTGTTGTCAACCATCTGGCGTTTTTCGTTTTGAACCACATTTTGCTGGTTGGCAAAAGCTGATTTTGTAACCGTATTTGTCAGAAAGCCCATGCGGTCCGATTCCATCCAGAGAACCATCTCCAGGGCATTTTTCGGGACCACTTCGTAGTAGGTGGTGTTGTCGTTGCCGGTGCCGCCGTTAAGCGTCCCTCCGGCACCCTGTATGATCCGGAAAAACTCATCCTGTCCTACATTCTCAGACTCCTGGAACATCATGTGTTCAAATAAGTGGGCAAAACCAGTTCGACCTGGGACTTCCCGGTTTGAACCTACATGATATTGTATGGCAACAGCTACAATCGGGTCTGATTTATCCTGATGCAGGACAACCTCAAGCCCGTTGCCGAGGGTGTACTTTTCGTAGTCGATGGATAGGGTATCGCCGGAATCAGGTACCTGGCTACAGGCAAAAAAGAGCAACGAAAGGATACAGGTTAACAGAATACAGTATTTTTTCATGGTTTTAAGAATTAGTGGATTTCAGAATTTTACGAAGGTAGGGAAAAAGGGTTTTAACTGAACAATTACGGGATATTTTTTTGATAAGTTGAGTCCTGGCAGGGGCATCTTAGCAGATTTAAAAGATTATTTTCATCTCAGTTAATTTATGTATTTGATTATTTTTTCCACCGGAAAAGGCTTGCCGTGGCCCGGATAAATCATTTTTGCCCCTTGTTCGATAACCAATTTCCAGCTTTTTTTGATCTGTTCAATATCTTCAGCATAAATAGGCAGCCTTGGTCCCGGGGTAAACAAGCGGATATTGTGTGCCATACAACCGGCAAAAAGATCTCCGTTATCAAGCAGCACTGAAACATGGCCGGCTGTATGTCCCGGTGTATAAATGATTTTCCCGTCAATCCCAAAATCGTGTAATGGGTAATCTTTATCAGTTAAAACGATATCGGCTTTTTGCGGAAATGGTTTTCCGGACGCTTTTCGTGCGATGGGTTCTAAAATGGCATGCGAAATTTTCCCCCAGGTATTAACTCCGGCAGGAAAATTAAATCGCCCCTCTTCGAGGATTGCCCTGTCTTTTTCGTGGACAGCAATTTTAGCACCGGTGAATTTTTTAATTGCTCCCGATGACCCCATGTGGTCGAAATCGGCATGTGTTAACACAAGCAGTTGAATTTCTTTGGGGTCGATCCTGAATTTGTCAAGGTATTTTTTGAATGTATCGATTGCATTTGGTGGCCCTCCATCGACCATAATGGTTCCTTTACCCCTGATAATATAACAGGTGTTGATTCTGAATTTAAGTGAGAAAATTTGTGGTTTCATGATTTTTGGTTTTAACTATATTTATACTTGCCATAATTTATTCTTATGACAGATCATATTCCTCTATAAATCTTAGTTATACTGAAAGTTTAACTAATTTTATCAGCCACAATGTGACAATGTATACACATAGTCACCCTGAGCCTGCCGAAGGGTGATTCATGGTTCGACCACCGAAAAATCGGGGCAGGCAGGCTCACCATGAAACAGTGCACAATATGATATTACGGAAACCAATTTCCTTTATCGTTTGTTTTTGTTAGGCTACTGATCCGATCCAACACTAAAAACTTCCATTGAGGATAAAAACTTAGGCATACCCTTTTCAGGAGATGAGCCTCCCAATACATAAATTTTACCATCGATAACACAAGCCTCATGCCCCTGCCTAATATTAGGACCGATGAACGTTATTTGCCTTTTAAACCAACATCAGTAAAGTCATCGTAACCTTCGGGTAAATAAACCTGAATGTTTTGATCCTTTTTTAATGATTTGCTGTAGAAGGAAAGGTTAATTACTGTTCCTTCCGGGGCTGGAGTTAACGTTTCATTTTCAGGCAGGGTAGTGGTTTTTACCGGATTGCCAAATGAAATTAAAGTTAATCCGGTAATCAGGAGTAATCCGATTATGATTATTCTATTCTGTTTCAGAAATAATTTTTTCATGATTTGATTTTTGGTTTATTATTCAATTTACGACAAAATCTTCAATTAGTGTTGCAGCATAAGAAGCACCTCCATAACTCCTGAGTTTCTTACTGATTCGCACGAAATTTTCATTCCACATACCCGTATACCACATAAAGTGATCAAGGTTCCAGAACTCGCTGGTAATGTGCTGCTTCAAATGTTTCATGGCTGAGACAAGAATCCTGAGATTTCGTCCCGGATGGCCTGACCGGATAAGCCGGGAAAAGCCTGACTCCCATCTCCTGACTCCTGACTCCCGACTTCCGACTTCCTTATTTATCATTATTGAACAATTCAATTAACCCTCTGCTTATTGCTGCCGGGGCGCAGGAGATGTGGTTTTCATTTTCAAAAATGACAGTTTCAAGATGTAAATTCGCATAATTCCTTGAAAGAAGCAGGCTCTCCATTTTTTTAACATTGGTGGCATGCGGATTTTCCAAACTACCGGCACACATAAAAATTTCTGCATTTAAATCGGTATGATTTTTAGCATAATTATTTTCGTAGTCATAGGTAATTTCATTGCTGTATTGTATGCTTGGGCTTTCAATAAAATATTTATTAAAAGTTTCAGGTGCATGAAAGAGTGTGTAAAGAGCAAATAAACCACCTAACGAAGCGCCCATAAGGGCTTTGTTTTTATTGTCAATCCGGTAATTCGAATTTATATAGGGGAGGAGTTCGTTGTGTAAAAAATCAAGAAAAAGCAGAGCCCCGCCCGATTGGACTTTTGTCGTTTCATACCCCAGCCCTGTTATAAACTGTTCGTAATATTGTTCGGTGCCAATATCCTTAACAGGGGTAAAATCCCTGGTCCTCCCGGCAATCCATTTTGCCAGGGAATTCGATTCATCGCCTCCGTAACCTATTCCTACCAAAATTACTTCCGGCATTAACGGATACAGCGATGTAAATGCATCAATACAACCTTTTGTAATTAAAAACGTGGTATATGCATCTAATCCAATAATTACCGGGTAGGAGGTATTCCCCGAATTATAACTTTTTGGTAGCGAAATGAAAAGTTCATATTCCTGTCCAACAATTTCCGAGTAAAGCTTTTTCACCTCAGTCCTTTCAACAACAACGTTCAAATTATTCTCTGACTGAGCAATAATCCCTGAAAAATAAAACAGAATTGGAATTAGTAAAATCAGTTTTTTCATGGTAGTTGATTTTAATTAATTCTTCAAGTTTTTTCCAAAATTATATCAGCAGCGGTTTTGAGTGTTTTTTTAACGACTTCCGGGCAGTGGTTTAAAACGCCCTGCTGTGCAAGCATTCCATAATCTTCCGGTTGTGATATTGTACGTTTTTCGCCCGATACGTGCTCTATTACGTCTCTGCATTGTGTTGTGCCATACTCATTTTCGAAAGCGGAACAAAATTTTAACGATGGTGCAAACGAAGCTCTTTTCCGTTCTTCATCCACCAGGTTCTCCTCATAAACTAACCCAATTGCCAGGAGGCTTGCTGTTACAGCTCCACATGTTTCACCCCGCATAACAATGCCCGGGAAGGACGCAAGGGCTTTAACGATATTTTCCGACTCCAGTCCAAAAACTTCGTTCAACACATGGAAACAGGTTTGTGAACAGGTCCGGTAAACCGGGAAGTATTTATTTACCAGTATATCAATCTGCTTATAGATTTCTTCTTTGTCTTTATTATCCTGAAATTTTCGGGGATTTGAGCCAACGAGTTGAGGGATAAACAGGAATCCTGCCGAACCCAGGGCAGTTTTTGAAATAAATGACCTCCTGGTGTAATTGCCAGATTCTAAATGTTTTTTGGAAGATTGTTTTTTCATACTATTAAAATTATTAATTTTTAAAGGTATAGTATGTAACTCGCATTTATTTTAATAATGATCCTGGGTGTGAATATTTTACATGCTCGTTT
>CAYPAW010000092.1:0-4069 GCA_964408795.1 uncultured Mariniphaga sp. | reverse complement strand
TTTAAGAACGTATGGAACCGCTTCGCTCTCACATGAACTTCTTTTAATCATTGCCTTTGGCGAACTTTTGATTAAAAAAGTTCATGTTCGTTTCATATTTTTAAAATGTATGAATAGCTCAGGCTAAGGACAGAATACAATGCGCTCTTCTTTGATGGTAATTTTTTTTGGCTGTTTCATCGATATTTTCCTTATTTTTATTCCGTTATTTATAAAGAGATGACCCTATGGCTGTTGGGGGAATTTTGTTTTCCGGTAATGCCTTTTTTAGCGGGATTTCTGTTTTAGGGTTACCCGGAGCCATTTAACCCGACTCATAAACAATAAAAAAAAAAGACGATTATGCCCTGCACAACAAGGATAATCAGGTAGAAGTTCCCGGTATGCAGTGTATTCGTATAGCTCCGTGCTTTGCCGTATCGACGATTCAAAGGCGCAGGCAGCATAGTAATCCCGAACTGTCAGGCATTGAAATCCTTTTACAAAACAGATAAAATAAATCAGATGAAAACCCTTGTAATCTATTATTCAAACAAAGGAAGCAACAAATTTCTCGCAGAAAAAATTTCAGAGAGTTTGTCGTGTGATTTGGAAGCCATCCGACCCAGAGTGAACCTTTTTTTGTTGTTTTTGATGAACATCCATTTGGGTAACCGCCCCCTGAAGCATCCAGTCAGCGAATACCAACGGGTGATTTTATGCGGTCCGATATGGATGGGTAAATTTATTCCTCCTCTCCGCAGTTTTGTCAAAAAGTATGTGAACGAAATTCAACGCTTGATTTTTGTCACCTGTTGCGGGAGTCCCTATTCAAAGAAGGACGAAAAGTTTGGGCACGGCCTGGTTTTTAAAGAAGTTGAAAAAAGAATGAATGGGAAATGCGTCCTATGCCAGGCATTTCCCGTTGGATTGGTGTTGCCGGAGAACCAAAAGGAGGATCCCGATGCTTTTATGAAAACCCATTTGAATGAAGCGAATTTCGAAGGTGAGATAAAGGAAATATATCAGGAATTTCTGCATAAGCTAACGAAAGCAGAAGAGTGAGTTCCTGTTTCAAAAAGGGAGATTTTTTTGTGGATCAACAAAAGGAGGGTGGTTTTCAATGAACCCATCCGGGAACGCAGGACCGGCTATGGATGCTCATTGGGTAGGTCCGGAACATGTAAAACACCGGATTTACTTCGTTTCCGTCCGATAGGTACCGGTAGATCCGGTTTCTGGGAGGAGACTATTTACCCATCCATTCTTTAAAAGCAGAAGCTTTCAACCGGCTGATGATGATTTGCCCCTGAAATTCCGGCATCAATTTGCATATCAGTTTTCCCCCAAAATAATCTTCTATTTTCTTTACCGATTCGATATGGACAATTGCCTGGCGGTTTGCCCGGAAATAGCACTCCGGATTGAGTTCCTCCTCCAGTTCTTCCAGGGTAAAATCAACTACATGCTTTTTGTTGTTGAAAGTAACTGCCGTAGTAATTCGCTTTTCGCTGATGAAGTAGGCTATCTCCGAAGTTTTTATCGTGTAAAACGCATTTCTACCCGAGATAAGAAATCGTTTTCTGTATTTTTTTTCTCCGGAGCGAATAGCATGAAGTATGTCGGTATAGTCCACGTCGGACGAAGCAACCCAACCGGTGAATTTTTCAAATTTACAGATGGCTTTTTCGAGGTCGGTTTCTTTAACCGGTTTTAGCAGATAGTCGATGCTGTTAACCTTAAAAGCCTGGATTGCATAGGTGTCGTAAGCAGTCGTAAAAATGACCATGCTTTTTACTTCCACCTCGGCAAAAATCGAAAAGCATATTCCGTCAGCCAGCTGAATATCCATGAAGATCAGATCGGGTTGATCATGATGGGTCAGCCAGGAAACGGCGTTCCTGACCGATTCCAACAGACCCACGATTTTCCATCCGGGACGGAGCTTTACAATCATTCCTTCCAGCAGACGCTGGTTGGGCAATTCGTCTTCTATGATGAGAACCTTCACTTGTGTCGGTTTATTAAAATGGGTAATATCGTTACTCTACAGCAATGGCAATTCCACACTGAATGTTTTCTCCTTGTGAACAATTTGAACAGGCTGATCGGTCAATATCGCATACCGGTTGATCAGGTTCTTCAATCCGGTCTGGGTCGAGTAGGTTGTCTCTTTTGGATGGATATTGTTTTCGACAAACAAACAGGCGGAGGAAGTAGTGATCGTAAGTACCAACGGGTCTTCTTTGAGCGCAACATTGTGCTTTATGGCATTCTCAACCAGCAATTGAAGCGAAAGCGGAGGAATTTCTTTTTCAAGCATGGCCTCTTCAACCGAAATGTTTACCTCCAGGGCATCCCCCAGCCGTTCTTTGTGAATGGCGTTGTAAGCTTTGATAAATTCCATTTCCTCTTTCAGGGTGACGGTTGTTCTTCCGTTGTTCTTCATGACATACCGGTAGACATCGGTGAAATTCTGCGTGAAATCAACAGCAGATTCCGGATTGTATATGATCATGGACTTAAGTACACTCAGATTATTGAAAAGAAAATGAGGATTCAGCTGGTCCTGTAAGGATTTGTAGTCGCTTTTGAGCTTTGCACTTTTTATCTGTTCCAATTCCCGGACTGAATGAATCCATTTTTCAATGATCCGTAACGTAATGGAAACAAGAATCAAAATGAAAATAAAGATCAATCCAAAGAAAATCATAAGCTGGACAATGCTGTTTGTAAAAAACAATTCATCCTTAATGATGACCTGTGAGAAATAAAAAACAGCTGCTGTTCCAATAATAAGGCTTAACAAAAGATGCAAAACAATCCGGGTTTTTATATTTTCAGGAATAGGCAAAAACCGTTCACCGAGGTGATCGAGCAATACATTGCTTTCGCTGATGATGTTGAAAATAAGAATAACCTGGAGATAGTTCAACAGGGTAACTTCCATGTATTCTTCTGCTAAGTTTATGGCCAGGAATAAAAACATGGTTGCAGAAAAACTCACCATTACGAGGCGAAAGAATACGTGTTTCCATGTATAGGAGGAAAGCTTGCTGATATAATGAAGCTCAACGTTTCTCATCGGCTCGGATCATGAATCGGTAGCATCTCTTTTGTTGCAATGGCTGACAGTTCTCAGGATGCTTATGTTTACCTAATGGTTGGTTAAAATTACTCATTTTTTTGAGGAAACTGAAAGGTTTTTTTCTCATTCGCCCAGTTGTCCGATAGCTTTCAGGTAGGCCGTTTCTTTGCGTTTGAAGTCTGCTTTGGCTTCAATAAGGTTACTGAAAGCTTCCTGCCAGCGGGTTTGCGCAACCAGTAGGTTGGAGATATTTTCCATTCCTACGTCGTAGTTATCGTGGCTTACCCGAAGGTTTTCTTCCGCCTGTTTCAGGGCTTCTTCCGCCAGTTCTATGCGTTTAAATGCTTCCTGGAGGCTTAGCCGGGCCTGATGAATTTCCAGTTCCATTTGTTGGCTATTTTTTTTCAGTTGCAGTTCTCTAATCTCTCTTTCGATTTTTGCTGCCTTGGTTTTGTTTTTTCCTTCGCCCCAGTGGAAAATGGGGATTTTAAGGGAAGCCATCACATGCAGGCTGGTATTATCAAAATCTTCCCCGCTGAATTCAATGCCGCCGATATGGCTGTATCCGGCACTGATGCCGGCAAAGGGAAGGTAGTCTGCACGTGTCTGTTTGATGTTTTCTTCCTGCAGCAAAATGTTTTTTTCCATTAATTGGTATTCGGGACGTTTTGAAATATTTTCTTCCTCCGCAAAAGAAAGAGTGTTTATATCAATGTGCGTATCGACCGTCTCAAGAGGAGCGTCCAACTTCCTTCCAATGACACGGCATAAATTCATCCGGCACAGTTCGAGTCCGTTTTTTGCTTTGTGCAACTCCAGGGTGGCCTTGTTTTTTTCGACACGGGCTTTCAGCAGATCGTTGCGGTTGGCTATGCCCACATCGTAACTATCTTCCGCAACGCTGACAAGGGTGTCAAGCATGGCAACAGCCATCTCAGCCAGGACTACTTTTTCCTTAATGGAAACAAATGTCCAATAGGCTCGGTCTGCTTCATCAAGGAT
>CAYPAW010000091.1:0-10674 GCA_964408795.1 uncultured Mariniphaga sp. | reverse complement strand
CACCGGTTTGTTCCAGAAATTCCGGATAGAGTTCATCCTTCACCCAGAGGAAGTTGGGTTCTGTTTTCAGGATTTTCCGGTAGGTATCTCCGGCTTCCGCGGTTTTTCCCAGTTCGTTTTGTATTTGTGCCAGAACGACCAGTTGATTCAGGTACAACCAGTTGTTTTTTGTGAGGTTTTCGTCCTCCATATTTTGAATGGCTTGCAGGTAAAAGGATGCTGCTTTTTCTTTATCCCCGCCCAGTATTCCCGGCAGGTAATGGTACATGTTTCCTTTTTCAATGAGACCCTGGACATTTTCAGGATCCAGGGTCAGGGCTTTTTCCAACGAACGGTGACTTTTCATGCCCAGGAATACCGATCTGAATTTATTCAGTCCGATACGATATCCCGTGAAGGCACTGCTTAGGGCATGGGCAGTGGCATGTTCCGGGAATCGTCCCAGCATGATTTCCAGCAGATCTTCCGCTTTTTGGATGGTTGTTTTGGCCTCTTTTTCTTTTTGATGGGCGATCAGCCATGCGGTATACCCGTATAAGATCTCCACCCTTTGCAGCATTTCCCGGCTGGTTTCCGGTTTTTGCCCCTCGAAGCGTTCTATTTCCACACCCCATTGTGCCATATTGCCGCTGATGTAGGCCTCATAAATGCCCTCTTCTTTTTCTGTTTGTGCATTCAGAACCGGGAAGATAAAAAGAAATCCTGCCGTGAAGATCAGGAGACGTAGATGTTTCTGTCTTTCCATAAGAGTTGTCTTTTATTTCGTTGAATCAACGCTTTCACGAGGATACATAAAAAAATGAAATGCTGAGGAAGGGCATAGATCAGATTTTCCAACACATTTTGTTTGCTGGCTAAAGATACAAAGATCCGGATTCCCGCAGCCAGAGCCAGGTAAGCTACTCCATACTGCCAGCCGGCCAGGAAAAGCAGAGGCCAGAAAGTGGTCACCACAGTAAAAAAGAGGGTTGCGAAGAGGCTGCCACCAAAAAAACGAACGATGTTTTTGGAGAATCCATGGATGGATTCGGAAAGGTTGGTATACATCCGGCACCGGATATACCGGTTTCCCAGCAGGGTATCCGTTTTTAACCCCTTCGTTTTGTAGAAATGGCTGATGGCAATGTCTTCCACCCTGTTGTTTCTGAATCGTTGATGGGGTTGGATCTTTCGGTAGGTTTGGGCTTCGAAGAACATAAACTGTCCGTTGGCGGCTGCAAAGGCTGGATTTTTTGAAATCCGGATAAGGATCATTGGCAGCAGGCTGAGAAGGATCCAGTTCATGAGAGGTACCGAGATCTTTTCTGAGATGTTCTCAACCTGCTGTTGGGGAAAGATGGACAACAGTTTGAGGTGATGTTTCCGGGTATAGATAAGGGCTCGTTCTACGAGCCCGGGGGCTACCTCCGTATCGGCATCCAGGAAAAGCAGATAGTCTCCTGAGGCTTCTTGAGCCAGTTGATAACAGGCATGGTTCTTCCCCAGCCATCCTTCCGGCAGCGGTTTTCCTTCAAGGAGTTTCAGCTCCGGAATCTCCGCTAAATAGTGTTTTACGACCTCCCGGGTAGCATCCTTTGAATGATCGTCATACACAAGGATCTCCAGCTTAGGGTACCGGAATTGCTTCAGCCCCTCCAGGAGTTTGCCGATGGTGAACGCTTCGTTGCGCGCCGGAACCAAAACCGATACGCTGAAGGAGGAATCAGCTTTTGCCTGGCGTGGAAGATAATGGAACGAAAAAAAATTCATTCCTGCCACACAAAAGCGGATCAACCCCAGAAACAAGAGAAAGTAACCCAACCCGATCATTCTTCTTTTTGTTTTGATTTGCAATGCTTCATGTAGGTGTTGAAATCTGCTTCAATAATTTTTGCATCCGCAGGGTCTGGAATTTCGTAGGATGCAAAATAACAATTCAATACCGGCTTTCTAAAGGAAAAATAATCGACCAGGTTTACATTAAAAATAATTTCCGCCTTGCAGTCAATTTTTTTCAGGATATATTCCAGGCCTTTTTCGAATTGCAGGGATTCCGTATAGAGGCTTTGGATTTTTCCCTGGGGGTAGAGCAGGAGGGCATTCCGGGGATCCTTTAAGATGTGAATGGCATAGTGAAGGCTTTCCAGGATGCTGCGGCTTCCCTTTCGGATGGAGAAACATCCTCCTTTTCGGAGGAAAGGATGCCTGCGCAGTTGCTCCTCCAGCATCATCACGTAATAGCGGCGTTTGAAGAAACGACGGTTTAAGCGGAGTTGAATGAACCCGTCAAACCAGCTGAAATGATTGGAAAGGATCAATACCGGCAACAAACGGTCTTCAAACTGCCCGATAAAATGCACCTTTCGGAAATAGATACGAAACAACAGAGCGGAATAGACATTGAAAAAGAGTACCCAGAATTTTCTATGTGATGCTTTTATCATGGTGTAAAGATCAGAAAATAAGTGGTTAAAATAACAAAAAACAAAAACTGGATGATCACGACGATCTGTGCTGCCGGATTTTTTGTATCCACCCTGAAAACAATCAACAGGAAATGAAAAAAAGCCGATAACGCGAACCAGGAGATAAAATTTTCAAGAGGAGGAAAGGATTCCTCAAATTGCCACATTTTCAAATGGGGGGCTGAGAGTTCGAGTACCAGGTCGTTAAGAACCATACAGGCAGAACCACCCAGAACAATCAGAAATGAATTCCTGAACAGCCTGCTTGCCAGTGTATGGGTTCCATAGATCAGGAGCAGCCAGTTGCATCCGATGATCAGCGGGGTACCGGCAAGTTTGGGTCCCAGGGTTGTCTGATATGCATACTCACCAAAAGGTTTTCCGGTATGCACACCCACCATTTCCGTGAAAAAAGAAAGAAGCACGATGGCAGCGAAAACCGCGATGGTTTTTCCGTTCCACCGGGGATGATAAAGAAGGACGAGGGCCAATGCTCCGGCCAGGGTAAGCGGAGTGATCAGGAAAAACAGGTTGCGGCTGAATGGCACAAAAAAAAGAATCAGGCCTACAGCGTAAAACTCCGCAATCATCCGGCGAAGCTTTTTTTCCGGCAGATGGTTTATGGTTTGCATCATGGAATGACAGGGATTTCTTGATCGACAATACGGGCACTGGCCAGGCAGAGCGGGATCCCTCCCCCGGGGTGTACACTTCCCCCGGTGAAATAGAGGTTTTTTATTGATCGCAAAAAATTGGGATGCCGCAGAAAAGCCGAAAAAAGAGAATTCGAGGAGTTGCCGTACAAGGCACCCTGCATGCTGAGGGTGTCTTCTTCAATGGTCAGGGGTGAGGCAATCTTTTCAAATTCAATGTATTTCCGGATGTCGGTATGCAATATCCGGTTGATTTTTCTCAGGCTGTTTGCCCGGGTTTGGTGGATCAGAGAGGGCCAGTTCTGGTTTTCATCGGCCGGAGCATTCACCAGGACAAACCAGTTCTCGCACCCTTCCGGGGCATCCCCCGGGACTATCCGGGAGCTGATAAAGAGATACACCGTGGGATCGTCGTCTATGGTTTTTTTTGTAAACAAACTCTCGAACTCTTTCCGGTAATCGTTGCTGAACAGAATGTTGTGGGCTTCCAGTTGAGGAAACTGCTTTTTTATGCCCCAGTAAAAGATGAGGGCGGAAGAAGAAGGAGGGATTTTTCGTTGTTTCTGAGCCAGCGGGTAGTTTCGGATCATCGTACCGGCCATATAGCGTACATCCACATCGGAAACAATCAGGTCAAAAGGAAGAATGTTTTGATCGACCCGGATGCCTGTTGCCCGTTTGTTTTTCAGGATGATTTCTGAGACCCTGTTTTGAAAGCGGAACGTTACCTTTTGTTGCAGGGCCAGTTCATACAGGCTTTGGATGATTGAATACATGCCTTTCACCGGGAAATAGACACCCAGGTTGTTTTCCAGGTGGGCAATGATGTTCAGGGTTGCAGGTGCCTGATAGGGATTGGATCCGTTGTAGGTGGCATACCGGTCGAAAAGCTGCACCAGTTCAGGGGCCGACAGGGATTTTTGGTTTTCGCGGTGCATGGTCCGGTAAAACCGGAGTTGATGGATCCTGTATAAAGTCTGGAAGGAACTCTTCCGCAGGTAATTACTGGGTTTATGCAACGAGTTGAAGAGGAACAATTCGGAAGTGAGCTGGTAGATCTTCCTGGCTGAATCCAGATGTTTTTTTATGTTTTCGGGTTTTTCCCCCAGTTTTTCGACACATTCCCGGATGAATTTTTTTTGATCGGCCCAGGCAGTCAGGATTTTTCCGTTTTCATAGAAGTATTTACAGGCGATCCGGAGTTTATGGTAAGTGAGGCTTCCGGACGGTTGATGGCCTGTGATTTCAAAAAGCTCATCGATCAGTTCCGGTAGGGTTAACAGGGAGGGGCCCGTATCGAAGCGGTATCCGTGGTATTTTATTTCCCCCAGTTTACCGCCCGGTTTTGGGTTTTTTTCAAATACAGTTACGTCATATCCTTTCCGTGCCAGCCGGATGGCGGCTGCCAGTCCGCCGATTCCCGAACCTATGACGGCAGCATTCCCTGCCGGGGGCCTTTTCCCTTCGGGGACCCTTTTCTTTTTCATGGGAATTCTGCTTTTGCTGGTCATAAAAGGTTCAGTTTACAGGTGATCCAGGCATTCATCAAAAGGCCTGTTTTTCTTGCATTGGAAATGCGAATGCGGGCGCTCAAAATACCTGAAGGAGGGGTTTTTCTGATTTTGCAGGTCAGGGCCCGGTAATAGAGAAAAGCGGTGTATACGCCTGTCCTGGCTCCTTTGGGGAGCATTCGTATTCCCTGAAGAGCTTGCTGAAAGTCATTTTCAATATCTTCAAGAATCGTTTTTTTTGTTTCCGGGGTGAGTCCGTTGTCCGTTAAAACCGGGAAATACGTGCGGTTCAGATGATGGGTATCAATTTCCAGATCCCTCAGAAAATTCACTTTCTGAAAAGCCGATCCGAGATGCATGGCGTATGGTGTAAGCCGTTGATAGGTATCATCGTCCTTGCCGGTAAAGATTCTCAGACACATAAGTCCAACAGCATCGGCTGAACCAAAAACATATTGTGTGAATTCTTCTTCCGTAAATTCCTTTTTCTCCAGGTCCGATTTCATGCTGGCAAAGAAAGCACGGATCAGGTCGTCATCAATGCGGTATTTCTGAACCGTTTCCTGAAAGGCATTCAGGATGGGATTCATACTGATTCCCTTCTTCAGGGATTGGTACCAGGCCTGTTCATATTCATCGAGCAATTCTTTTTTGTTGTAATCGTGGAATGAATCCACTATTTCATCGGCTAAGCGTACAAATCCATACAAACTATAGATTGGATTGCGTAGCGTTTTATGCAGCATCCGAACACCCAGGGAAAAGGAGGTGCTGTAATGCTGTGTTACTTTTCTGCTGCAAATAAAAGAGACATCATCGAACTGGTTCTTCATGGTTTTTCTTTTATGGTTTTATCTGCCAGGGTTGCCGCTATTTTCCCTGAGATGAGGGTAGGGGGCACTCCCGGTCCGGGTACAGTGAGCTGTCCGGTATAGAGCAGGTTGCGGATTTTTTTATTCTGCATCTTGGGCTTTAGGAAAGCGGTTTGCCGTAAGGTGTTGGCCAGTCCATAGGCATTTCCCTTGAAAGCTCCGTAATCGCGCATAAAATCTGTCGGGCCATAGACTTCTTTGAACAGTACATGGTCGGTCAGTTCCTGGGCGGTGATTTTTTCCATCCGGTGGATGATCTGTTTGAAATAAGTCTCCTTGTGTTCTTCGTCATCGGTTAATCCGGGAGCCAGGGGAATGAGAAAGATGCCGGCCTCTTTCCCCGGAGGCACTAGGGTTTGGTCGGTAATTCCCGGGAAGCTGGCATAAAAGAGGGGTTTCTCAGGCCATCGGGGGGTGTCGTAAATATCCGCGGCATGGGCGTCAAAATCGGTATCAAAAAAGAGGGTGTGGTGATCGACATTTTTCAGTTTTTTGTCAAAAGCTACGTAGTAGAGCATTCCGGAAGGGGCAAACGTTTTTTTATCCCAGAAATGCTGGCTGTAGTTCCGGTATGTTTTTTCAAGGAGTTGTTCTGTATGGTGATAGTCAGCGCCCGAGATGACAAAATCTCCTTGTACATATTCTCCGTTCACGCGGATTCCGGTGGCCTGATTTCCTTTCACCACGATTTTTTCTACGGGCGATGCGATATGGATGGTAACGCCCAGTTCGATACAGAGTTTGTGCATGGCTTCCACCACCTGGTAGAAGCCTCCCACAGGGTGCCAGGTGCCCAGCACCATATCGGCATAATTCATGAAGCAGTAAAAAAGGGGAGTACGGCTGGGTTTGGCTCCCAGAAAGAGAACCGGGAATTCCAGGATCCGGGCCAGCCGGGGATCCTGAATGTGATGCCTGACATGTTGGCTGATGGTGGTGGTAAACTGTCCTACCCGGGAGATCGTTTCCGGCATAATCAGTTCGAAAGGGGAAATTCCCGGTTTGAAGATCACTTTTTCCATAGCTACCCTGTAATTAAAGGAAGCTTTTCGAAGAAAATCCTTCAGGAATTGGCCGGCACCCGGTTCTACCGATTCAAACACCCGGCAAATGCAATCTTCACCGGCCGGAATCGTCACGGCATCGTTGGTTCCGAAATAAATCCGGTACGCCGGATCGAGCTGTGTAAGCGAATAGTAATCGGAACGTTTTTTTCCGAAATCAGCAAAGAAACGATCAAAAATTTCCGGCATCCAGTAAAAAGTAGGTCCCATATCAAAGGTAAATCCATCCCTCCTGAATTGCCGGGCCCTTCCACCCAACGTTGCATTTTTCTCAAATACCGAAACCCTGTATCCCTTGCCGGCAAGATAACAGGCCGACGATAAAGAGGAAAATCCCGAACCCAAAATCAACACTTCTTTCACGCGATAAAATTAATGTATAACTCTGTATATCTGGTATATAACGTAATCAAAGCATGTTCCATTTCCATGGCCTGTGAAACTCGTTCCGTCTCGATAGCTATCGGATCTCGTTTCATTGTTTTCTTGTTATTCCGGAGATTTTTGTGTGATTGTACTTGTTTCCTTACGTTTCGCACTTGTTTTTTTATCCGTTACTTAAACCCTGAGATTTTGGAATTTATTCATGGATCCAATTTTCTTCAATGTATGAATTTCCTGAATAGAAAGGTACAATTCAGGCATTAAAAACGCTCTTTTTTTCTTTGTCGGGTTACCAGGAGGGCACCGGTAAGTACAATGAGGGCTCCGACAATGGTAAGCAGGGTGAACCGTTCGGCATCGATCCAGGAGACGTTAAGGCGGTCGAGAATCTCCATGGCTCCAAAGGTGATCAGCGGATTGAGGATGATGATAATGCTGACTTTGTTGGCTTCGGTATATTTCAGGGCTTTGGCGATGCAGGTGTAGGCGATGAAAGTATTGATCCCGAGGAATAACATGAGCAGCCACCCGCTAAGGGATAAATGGAACAAAGGAGACAGATTGATAAAAGGAAGATAGATCAGCACCGGCAATCCGAAGAGAAACAGATTCAGTGACTCTACGGGGTGTTTGGACACCAGTATTTTTTGGAGTGAAGCATATAAAGCCCATGCCAGGGCCCCGGAGAGGGTCAGAAGGACTCCTTTAAGGTAGTGGTCTCCGGAACCGATGAATTCTCCTTCCTGCTGGTGGTAAAAAAGAACCAGTCCTCCCAGAGCAAGGATAAACCCGAGGATTTGCCTGCGGCTCAGGTGTTCTTTAAAAAAGGTGATACCCACCAATGCCAGGGTCAATGCTCCTACCTGGATAAAAATCTGGGCATTGCCCGGTGTGGTATGGTCCACTCCCAGGGTAAACCCCAGGTAGTTCCAGCTCAATCCCAAAGCGGCCAGCACCAGAATGAGCGGAGGGCGGATGAGAATCCGGAAAGCCGAAGGATCATGGAATCCCTGCCAGGCAGCTAAAAGCAGAAAAGCAATGAAAAAACGAAACCATACAATGGTAACCGGCTCAAACATACGGGTGGCTATCTTGAGGGCAATGGCCAGAAAACCCCAGAAAAAGGCGGTGATGGATGCATAAAGAAGTCCTTTGGTGTTTTGTTGCATAAATGAAAAATTCTAAGAACAGCTCTTAGCCCCCTTTACCTGAGTTGCGCTCCCACTTCCCGCTCATACATCGATACCAGTTTTTTCATCACTTTATCGATTTGTTTCTCTTTTAAAGTGCACTTATCATCCCGAAGAATATAACTCAGGGCATAGGATTTTTTTCCCTCAGGGATTCCTTCTCCTTCATAAACATCGAAGAGGTTTACTTCGCGGAGGATTTTCCGCTCGGTATGGAAAGCCATTTTTTTCAGGGTATCGAATTTTACTCCTTTATCGATCAGAAGAGCCAGGTCGCGGCGTACAGAAGGATATTTCGGTAATTCATGGTATTCAACTTCGTTTTTATGCACTTCCCGGAGCAACATTCCCCAATGAAAATCCGCGTAAAAGACCGGTTGGCTGATATTCAGTTTTTTCAGCCATTTGGGAGCGACAAGACCTGTTTCAGCCAGTTTATGGTTGTTTCCGGTGAGATAGACCAATCCTTCGGAGAAGAGTTCAGTGGTTGACTCCTCCACCTTGAGGTTTTCCAGGTTGAATCCTGTTTTCCTCAGGATATTTTCCACATAGGCTTTCATCTGAAAAAAGGATGATTCTTCCCTGGGTACATTCCATTGTTCCGGTTCTTTTCTTCCGGTCACAAAAAGTCCCAGATGTTCTTCTTCATAGTATCTGTCGGCCGGGGAATCTACCGGAGGGTGATCTTTTTTAAAATAGCAGTTTCCGAATTCGTAAAACCGGAGATCCGGATGCTGGCGGTTGATGTTATAGGCAATGCTTTCCAGTCCTCCGAAAAGCAGGGTTTGACGCATGCCATTCAGGTCACTACTCAGGGGATTGTATAATCGGACTGTTTTGTGATCCGGGTAGTCGGTCATCCTGGTGTAATAGTCGGCCCGGGTCAATGAATTGGCCATGATCTCACAGAATCCCTGGGCTGTCAGCATGTCGGCGATTCTGTTTTTTATCTTCTCAGGATCGGGCTTTGGGGAGGTTTGCAGGGTGGATTTTATCAGGGAAGGGATCTCCACATTGTTGTACCCGTAGATGCGGAGGATCTCTTCAATGACATCCGCTTCCCGTTGCACGTCTACCCGGTAAGGTGGCACATGAACCTTCAGCCCCGCCTTGTTTTCCGAGACAACATCCATTTCCAGGGAGGCAAGTATTTTTTTGATTGTTCCGGGTTCGATCTCTTTGCCTATCAGGCGGGTAATATTTTTGTACAACAGAGGTACTTCGAAATGGGTTACAGGGTGGGGGTAGACATCCACGATTTCCGAGGAGAGGGTTCCCCCGGCCACTTCTTTTATCAGGAGGGCAGCTCTTTTCAGGGCATAAATGGTTCCGTTGGGGTCGGTACCCCGCTCAAAGCGGTAGGAAGCATCGGTATTCAAGCCGTGCCGGCGGGCTGTTTTGCGAATGTACAACGGATGAAAGCAGGCACTTTCGAGAAAGACATTTTTTGTTTTTTCGGAGACCCCCGAATGGGCTCCTCCGAACACCCCGGCTATGCACATTCCGGTGTCGGCATTGCAGATCATCAGGTCATCGGGGTGGAGTTCCCGTTCTTCTTCATCGAGGGTGGTAAATGGGGTGCCTTTTGCCATGGTTCGTACCACCACTTTGTTGCCGGTAATCGTATCGGCATCGAAAGCATGCAGGGGCTGGCCTGTTTCAAAGAGTACGTAATTGGTTGCATCCACCACATTGTTTATGGGAGTCAGCCCGATGGTTTTCAGTCGGTTTTGCATCCATTGAGGAGATTCCTTCACGGTTATTCCGGTGAGGGTGACTCCTGAATACCGGGGGCACGCTTCGGCATGTTGCACCTCAACAGGAATTTCCAGGTTGTGGTTATCAACATTGAAAGCATCCACGGATGGTTTCTTGTAGCGGGTATTTTTTTTCAGGTTCAGGAAGGCAGCTACATCACGGGCTACTCCGATATGGGAAGCTCCGTCGATGCGGTTGGGTGTCAGGTCAATTTCGATCGACCAGTCCTCTTCGACATGAAAATAGTCCCTTGCCGGCATGCCCACACGGGCTGCCGGGTCCAGAACCACAATGCCTTCATGGTCTGTTCCCATGCCCATCTCGTCTTCGGCACAGATCATGCCTTCGGATACTTCCCCCCGTATTTTAACCTTCTTAATGGGGAAAGGGCCCTCTTCCATGTAGAGGGTTGTTCCTACCGGGGCGACCACTACTTTCTGGCCGGCAGCTACATTGGGAGCTCCGCATACAATCGGCAGAATACGGTCTCCCACATTTACCGTGGTTTTGCTCAGATGATCCGAATCAGGATGCGGTGTACAGGTGATCACCTGACCAATAACCAATCCTTCCAGACCTCCCTTAATGCTTTCCACTCTTTCGATGCCTGCCACCTCAAGACCGGTCTCCGTTAATAATTCAGCCAGCTTCTGCAGACTTAGCGAATCAAGGTCCACATAATCCTTTAACCAGTTGTATGATATCTTCATTGGGAAATGACTTTCAGCGTGATTCTTTTATTAAATGGCAAAAGTAAAGATTTTAATTGAAAGGGGAAAGGGGTGGATCGTTTTGCCG
>CAYPAW010000090.1:0-36737 GCA_964408795.1 uncultured Mariniphaga sp. | reverse complement strand
TTAACACTTTAATCATATGAAACGAGCATGTAAAATATTCACACCCAGGATCATTATTAAAATAAATGCGAGTTACATACTATACCTTTAAAAATTAATAATTTTAAACGTATGAAAGAATGCTACGTGGATGTTTTACTGCCGCTTCCCGTGGATGTCCCGTTCACGTACAGGGTTCCTGAAAAGTGGGTCCCCGGGGTAGAGGCCGGGAAAAGGGTCATCATTCCTTTCGGGCAAAAAAAATACTATTCCGCGGTGATAACCGCCGTTCATGCAAGAAAACCCGAAAAGATAGCCGTCAAAGAGATTCAGTCGCTCCTGGATGATGCGCCTGTGGTATATCCCCAAAACCTGAAACTCTGGAAATGGATGGCGGACTATTACTGCTGTACGCAGGGGGAGGTGATGAAAGCTGCTTTGCCGGCAGGGCTAAAACTGGAGAGTTCGGCAAAATTAAAAGCCCGGGAAGGCATTGATACGGATAACGTAAGCCGGGAAGAAAAGGAGATACTATCCATCCTGGGGAACCGGCCGCAAACACTCCGTGAAATTCAGAAAAAAAAACCGGAAACGGCAACCTTTCTGATCATTCAATCGTTGCTGGAGAAGAAATGCCTGACCATCGAGGAAAAAATCAATCCGAAATACAAAGCCAAAACAGAAGCTTTTGTAACCTTGAACAAAACCTTACACAGTGAGCCGGTTTTGAGGGCTAAAGCCCGGACGTTGCAAAAAGCGAAAAAACAGGAAGAACTGTTCATGCAGTATTGTCATCTGGCGAAGGTTTTCTCTTCGGAAGAAAGAAAAGAGATCAGCAGAAAAGAATTGATGCGATCCTCATCTTTCAGTCCGGCTGTGCTGAAGGGGCTTATTGATAAAGGCATTTTGGTTGTTACGCATAAGGAAGTATCCCGTCTGGTGAATCCTCCCGTGGAACAGGGCGAGTTGAATATGCTGAATCCGTTTCAGGAAAAAGCCCTGAGAGCGATCGAAGCATCCTTTCAAAAGAAAAATACGGTTCTTTTGCATGGGGTGACTTCAAGCGGGAAGACGGAGATATATATGCACCTCATTGAAAAGGCAATTCGCCAGGGCAAGCAGGTTCTGTATTTGGTTCCGGAGATTGCCCTGACTGCTCAGCTTATCGGGAGGCTGAGACGAATTTTCGGAATCAGGGTGGGTGTTTATCACTCCCGGTTGAATGATCCGGAACGAATGGAGATCTGGGAGAATGTGAGAAACTGGAAAAGGCAAACCAAGGATTCTTTTCAGGTCATCCTGGGAGCACGGTCTGCTGTTTTTCTGCCTTTTCAGGAACTGGGATTGGTGGTGGTGGATGAGGAACATGAGCATTCTTTCAAACAGGTTGATCCGGCGCCCCGATACAATGCACGCGATATAGCGGTGGTTGCCGGAATTCAGTTCAAGGCTCCGGTATTGCTGGGCACCGCTACTCCCTCGTTTGAGTCTTACCAGAATGCTCAGTCGGGAAAATACGGATTGGTGGAACTGGAGCAACGGCACGGCGATATGGAATTGCCCGAAATCGTTGTTTCGGATATACGCAGGGCCTACAAACGGAGGCAAATGAGGTCTTTTCTGGGGCCGGAAATGTATGAAAAAATAGCGGAAAGTCTGGGAAACAAGGAACAGGTGATTCTTTTTCAGAACCGGCGTGGGTATGCTCCTTTTGTGGAGTGTATGGCTTGCGGGTGGATCCCGAAGTGCGAAAGATGCGATGTAAGTCTTACGTATCATAGGGCTACAGAGCATCTGGTTTGCCACTATTGCGGATTCCGGAGGCCTGTGCCGGAGCGTTGTCCGGAATGCGGATCCCGGGAAATAAAAACCCGGGGAATGGGAACCGAAAAGATCGAAGATGAGATAAAAAAGCTGTTTCCACAAGCCCGGGTTGAACGAATGGACCTGGATTCCACACGGAAAAGAAATGCCCTGGATAAGCTGATACATAACCTCGAAACCCGGAAAACCGATATCCTCGTAGGAACGCAAATGGTCACCAAAGGGTTGGATTTTGAACATGTGAATGTGGTGGGTATCATCAATGCCGATAACCTGCTTACCTTTCCGGATTTCAGAGCCCATGAGCGCAGTTATCAGCTGATGTCCCAGGTGAGTGGCCGGGCCGGCAGAAAACACCGGAAAGGAACGGTGATCATTCAGACCACCCAACCGGAGCATCCGGTGCTGAATGAGATCCGAAACCAGGCCTTTAAGGAAACATTCACCCGCCAGCTGAAGGAAAGGAAGATGTTTCAGTATCCGCCCTTTTACAGACTCGTCAAGGTGGTGGTTAAACACCGGGATCCGGAGAAACTGACCCTCATTTCGAATCAACTGGCGGAGATCATACGCCGGAACCGGTCATTCATTGTGATGGGTCCGGAATACCCGTTCATAGGAAGAGTGAGCCGGTGGTATCAGAAAGAGATCTGGGTGAAAATAAAACGTGGGCCTCAACTGGCAGAAAATAAGCAATTTATATATCAGAGGGTTCAAAAAGTGAAACGCCTGCGGGGAAACAGCGGGGCGGTTTTCAACATCGATGTAGATCCAATGTAGCTTCCTTTCTGCGATTGCGCTTTTTCCACCGTTTTATTTTTCTTACATTTGTACCACTTTTTTAAATGAATCGGGTGGAGCCATCTTTTGTTGAACATATATTTGCACAGTTTAATAACCTGAATGTATTGATTCTTGGCGATGCCATGGTGGATGCCTACCTGTGGGGCAAGATCGAAAGGATATCTCCCGAAGCGCCCATTCCGATTGTGAATGTTACCGAGCGCGAAAACAGGTTGGGGGGAGCGGCCAATGTATCCCTGAATATTCAGGCTCTGGGAGCGACTCCATTTTTGTTTGCAGTCATTGGCGATGATCCCCGGGGGAAAGAGTTTCTCCGGCTTTTCAAACGGAGAAATCTTTTGCAGGAGGGGATATTTACCGATCCCAGGCGCAATACAACGGTTAAAAACCGGGTGATCAGCAATGGCCAGCATATAGCCCGCATTGATGAGGAGACCACCGATTATATTTCAGAGGAGATGGAAGAACAGATCTTCCGGGCCATCCAAAAGACCATCGAAAACCAACGTATTGATCTGGTAATTTTTGTGGATTACGATAAGGGACTCATTACTCCGGGACTGATCCGTCGGGTTACCCTGCTGGCCCGGGAAAAAGGAATTCTTACTGCTGCCGACCCCAAAGTACGCAATTTTAAATTATACAAAGACATAGACCTCTTCAAGCCAAATTTCAATGAATTCAGATTGGGAACCAAATTTACCGGAAAAAAAAGCGATCTGGAAGCCTTGCTGAAAATAGCCCACGATTACCGGCTCAAGAAGAATTTTAAAATTATTTTCATCACCCTTTCGGAACTGGGAGTTCTGATAAGCAACGGAGCGGAAAAGTCGTATTATCCTGCCAATATCCGGGATATTGCCGATGTTTCAGGAGCCGGGGATACCGTCATCAGCGTAGCTGGATTGTGCCTGGCTGCCGGATTGAACCCGGATATGATTGCCGATATTTCCAATACGGCCGGCGGATTGGTATGTGAAAAGGTAGGAGTCGTTCCTATCGATAAGGAACGGTTAAAAAGGGAGATTCGCACAAACCATTGATGAGTGGCTTGTTTTTCCGGTTTTTCTTTTAACACCTTTTCACACCACTGTTAACAAGATTTATCAAACAGTTTCCTATAAAATATTAACTTTGAAACGAGGCTAAAAACATCAAATTTTTATGGGTAAGATAATTGCATTGGCCAACCAGAAGGGGGGTGTGGGAAAAACAACCACCACCATAAACCTGGCTGCCGGGTTGGCTGTTCTGGATCAGAAAGTTCTTGTTATTGATGCCGATCCGCAGGCAAATTCCACTTCCGGCTTTGGATTTGATGTGAAGAATATCCAGTCCAGTATTTATGAGTGCATCGTAGACGATGTGGATGCCGGGAAAGTGATTTTAAAAACCGATATTGCCAATCTGTATATCATTCCTTCCCATATTGACCTTGTGGGGGCTGAAATTGAAATGTTGAACATGCCGGAACGTGAGAAGGTGCTGAAAAAGGCCCTGGAACCCCTGAAGGAACGGTTTGATTTTATTCTGATCGATTGTTCTCCTTCGCTGGGTTTAATTACGGTGAATGCATTGACGGCTGCCGATTCGGTGATTATTCCCGTTCAATGCGAGTATTTTGCCCTGGAAGGCCTGGGAAAACTGCTGAATACAATCCGGATCATCCAGAACCGCCTGAATCCCGGTTTGGCAATCGAAGGATTCCTGCTCACCATGTATGATTCCCGGCTGAATCTGTCCAATCAGGTATACGAAGAAGTGAAAAGGCATTTCCAGGATATGGTTTTCGACACGGTGATCCAACGGAATGTGAAGCTCAGCGAAGCACCCAGCTATGGTAAACCGGTGGTTCTCTATGATGCAAGTTCCAAAGGGGCCATCAATCATATGAACCTGGCACGCGAAATATTACAACGGAATCTGATGACTCGAATGTCGGATGAAGAAAAAATTATTCATTATTAACAGATGATCTCATGGGCAAAAGAAGTGTGTTAGGAAGAGGCCTGGGGGCATTGATCGACGATGCGGAAAAATTAAAGGAAGCGGTTCCTTCGATCAATGAAGTGGATATGGATAAAATTGCGATGAATCCGTTTCAGCCCCGTTCGGAAATGGATCAGGAGTCCCTGAATGAACTGGCTGCTTCGATACGTGAAATAGGAGTGATACAACCGGTGACCGTACGAAAAATAAACACAGACAGTTTTCAGCTTATTGCCGGGGAAAGAAGGTTGAAAGCAGCCCGTATCGCCGGCCTGAAACGAATACCGGCCTTCATCCGGCAAGCCGAAGACGAAGGAATGCTCGAAATGGCCCTGGTGGAAAATATTCAACGGGAAGACTTGAATGCCATTGAAATTGCTTTCAGCTACAACCGTCTTATGGAAGAGTGCAAAATAACCCAGGAAAACCTGAGCGAACGGGTCGGGAAAAAACGGTCCACCATAGCCAATTACCTCCGGTTGCTGAAACTTCCCGCCGTGATTCAGAAAGGAATCCGCGATAAAAAAATATCGATGGGACACGCCAGGGCTCTGATCAATATCCGGGATAACGAAAAACAGATTTTTCTCTATGAGCAGATCCTTGGCTATGATTGGTCGGTACGGAAAATTGAAGAACAGGTGCGCCTTCTGGATGAACAAAAAGCAGGAAATAAGAAGTCTCCCAGCCGGTCGAAATACCCGAAAGCCTATCAGGCCGTGAAAGACGACCTGGCGAAAATACTCCATGCCAACGTCGACCTGTCGATGAATAACCGCGGAAAAGGGAAGATCGTTATTCCCTTTAAAACGGTGCGTGACCTGGAACGAATCGTGGAACGGATCAAAAAACAGGATTGACCAGAAGCAGAAAACACCACGAAACAACGGCAAGAAACAGAAAAAGTGAAAAAATTTTTCTTACTACTATTTTTTATATCTGTATTCTCTGCACCGCTCATTGCTCAGCAGGCAACCCACGATTCCATTCCTTCTGCTGCTGAGACCCGCTCTCCGAAAAAAGCCTCCATCTATTCGGCGATTCTGCCGGGTCTGGGCCAGGCCTACAATAAAAAATACTGGAAAATACCGGTGATCTATGTGGGTTTTGGGGTTATTGTGTATTACATCGACTGGAACAACGACTGGTACCAGCTTTTTAAGAATGCCTATCGGGACCTTTCCGTAACGGAGGGATTCGACAGGGATGCTTATATGGCCCGGTACGAAAAACTTCCGTATCTGCAAACCATTGATTATAATAGCAAGATTGACATTAAGAATACCCAGGATTACCTGCTCAAATACAACGATTATTTTCGGAGAAACAGGGATCTGTTGATCATAGGAACCGCTGTTTTTTATGCCCTGAACATCATCGATGCCAGTGTCGATGCGCATTTATCCAATTTTGATATCAGCGATGATCTCTCTTTGAACTGGAGACCTGGCGTGACAACCATAGAAAATCAGCGGTATTTGTGTTTCAACTGTTTTATAAATTTCTGATGATGAAGACCAAAGCAATTGTATTCGTACTGATGTTGTTGAGTATATGGGCTTTTGGGGACAACGATGAGCCTTTGCGTAAAATGAAACGTCTCCGGGTGGTAGCTATAGACACCACCGGAACCCTGGAAGTAGAATTCGAGATGCCCAACGAGAACCTAAACGATTTTTTTGAGGTGAACCTGGATAGCCTGCTTCACTCCTGGTACGTTCGGGAAGTTTTTTTTCCGGATCATTCCATGCGAAGCAGAAGTACACCCGCCGGTGAATTGTTGCCTGATTCGGTATACATGAGTCGACTGGAAGCCATTGAACAGGTGGTGGAACTCTCCTACAACCAAACAGTCAGAAATTTTATTGGTCTTTATACGATTCAACGACGAGAGCAGGTAGAGATCATGCTGGGTTTGTCGGCTCATTATTTTGCCCTTTTTGAGGAAGTCCTTGACCGGCACGACCTGCCCCTGGAATTAAAGTACTTGCCGGTCATTGAGTCGGCTTTGAATCCGATGGCCCGTTCGCGGGTGGGAGCCTCAGGATTATGGCAGTTTATGTATTCCACAGGCAAAATGATGAACCTCGAGGTGACCAGTTTTGTGGATGAACGCCGGGATCCTTTGAAATCGACCGAAGCAGCTGCACGCTACCTGAAACAGCTTTATGACATCTATAAGGACTGGCATTTGGTTATTGCAGCCTACAACTGTGGTCCCGGGAATGTAAACCGGGCTATACGCCGTTCAGGAGGCAAAAGAGATTACTGGGCTATTTATTACCGGTTGCCCCGCGAAACCAGAGGCTATGTACCGGCTTTCATAGCTGCTTCCTATGCAATGAATTATTACAACCGGCATGGACTGGTTCCCCGGATGCCGGAATTTTCGGTGGTCACCGATACCATCATGGTGAACCAGCTCCTGCATTTTAACCAGATCACAGAAAACCTGGATATCAGCATCGAGGCACTGCGTAGTCTCAATCCGATGTACCGCAGGGATGTCATCCCGGCAAAAAACGGAATCCCCTACCCCCTGCGCCTGCCGGTGAACATCATCGCCGATTACATCGATAACCAAAAGAAAATCGTAAACCACGGTAAAGAGAACTATTTTCCGGATAATACCCTGGTTCAGCCATCCAGCCGCGAGGAATCCTATTATACACCCATCGATATCCAAGACAAAGCAAAGGTTTATTATACCGTGAAGGCCGGAGATAATGTGGGTTATATCGCTGAATGGTTCGGCGTGAGAGCTTCCGATCTTCGCTACTGGAACAATATCAGCCGCAACCTGATACGAACCGGACAGAAATTGTTGGTGTATGTTCCCGAAGACCAGAAGGAGAAATATGAAAAGGTGACAGACATGTCGTTCGAAGCCAAACAATGGATGATCGGTATTGCCCCCGATCATGGAGAGAACAAAGAAACCCGGGAACCCCTGGATCCCAATTATATGTATTATACCGTGCAAAAGGGCGATAATCTCTGGACCATTGCACAGAAATTTCCGGGAGTGTCCAATAAGGATATTATGGAACTGAACAACATCAAAGATGTCCGGAAATTATACGCAGGTCAGAAGCTTAAAATCAAACGCAAAGCATAGAGGGTGTTCGCCTAAGCGTTCGCGATGGCAGAGGAGCAGAAAAGGGGTCATTCCCTTTGCGGGCGCAGGAGGAAAGGAATACTCCCCGGGCTGCCGGAGAGGTTGAATCCCCCCGGATGGGGGAAATGGTCCTGAAGAAAAAACCCCGTGTTTCTCAATTTATTCTATTTTTACAGCTGTTATCAGGCCTATGAAACCATATAAAAGTTTTTTGTTTCTTGTTACGGTACTGGCTATACTGTTTGTTTTGCCTCTGCTGTTTCCGGAAGGAAAGATTCCTGTAGCCGGCCTGGAACTCCGGATCTACAGTCTGCAGCATCTTTCCCGCAACCGGACGATTCCGGAGAGGAACTCCAGAGGTATTTTTTCTCCTGAGAATCGAGACCTGCAGAGGAAAGCAATACACCGGGAACCGGAAGAACCCGGGGGAAAGGATACGGTATCTGCCAGTAAAACGATGAATCGTCCCTCCGGAGAGTCTCTTTCTTCGGATACGGAAATGCTGATTCCAGAGGAAGTGCAGGATGCATGGAATGATCTGAGAACCCGGTTACTAAAGGTCGGGGAGGGTACAAAACCGTTGCGGGTACTCTATTACGGGGATTCACAAATTGAGAACGACCGGATTACCTCGGTGTTCAGAAATGAATTGCAGGCGAAGTATGGTGGTACCGGAAGAGGATTGGTTCCTGTAGAAAACATTTACAATACCGCGAACAATCTGATCCTGATCCCATCGGATAACTGGGAGACCGATGCGGTAATCTCCTCTGCCCGGGAACCCCTCGACCTGGGCTTTCTATGCAAAGCGTTCCGGATTATTCATACCCGAAACAGAGAAGATTCATTGACTTCCTCCTGGATAAAAATAAAAACCCTTCATGATCAGACGGCAGGGGGTTATTCCGTGGTGAGCCTCTACTACCGTGCCTCCGGAAGATCCCGGGTATCGCTTGCCATGAATAACAGGCACCCTGTTGTGCAAGAATTGCAAGGCAATGCCGTAAAGGAGTTGCGTATTCACCTGGGCCAGACTCCCGAAATTCTGGATCTGCAGTTTACCACCAACGGAGAAATTACGCTGTATGGATTAACCCTGGAATCGCCGGCCGGCATCATGGTTGATAACATTGCCCTCCGGGGAATGGCTTACCCGGGATGGAGTGCGATGGATACCTCCCGGCTGAAACAGATGGCATCCCTTGTTGATCCTGCGTTGGTCATTTTGCATTTTGGCATCAATGTAGTTCCGTATATTGCTTCGGATTACCGGTATTATAAGGACTACCTTACCCGGGAACTGGACGTTATTTCCCGGATTCTTCCGGACATACCGGTACTCATGGTCAGTGTTTCCGACATGGCCCATAAAACAGAGGGTTTGCTTGCTTCGTATCCAAATCTGGAGCTGATCCTCCGGGTTCAAAAGGAAGCAGCGCTGGAAAAGGGCTGTGCATTCTGGAATTTGTACGAAGCCATGGGCGGAGAGGGAAGCATGATTCAGTGGGTCGAAAGGCAACCTCCCCTGGGCAATCCGGATTATGTTCATTTCACACCGCTGGGAGCGGACTACGTAGGATCCCTCCTGGCAAACCAATTTATGAAAACGCTTGAACCACAACATCCCTCCGCATCTTTGGCTGATGAATATTGATATACACCATATTATCAACGAGCTGTTTGTCTACTTGCCTGAAACGCCTATTCTTTATACCCGGCCGGTTTTCTGGGTCTTGTTTGCCGGAATTACAGGTATCTATTCCCTGTTGTACAAAAAAAACCGGATACGCAATATCTTTTTGCTGGGGGTCAGTCTTTTTATCTATTACAAGACCAATGGTTTCTTTGTCGTTTTGCTCGTATTCTCCTGTTTGTTGAATTATCTCTCCGGAGTGGTTCTCGAAAAAAGAAAAACCCGGGTTGCCCGCAAAAGCTGGTTGGGAATGGCGATTTTTTTCAACCTGCTGATATTGGCCTATTTCAAGTATGCCTATTTTTTCACGGATTCCTGGAACCGGATGACCGGAGGCGACCTGGAAGTACGCAACTGGTTGGTGATGGGTTTCAACCGGCTGGCAGATACCTCGTTTGATGTTTCCTCCATTCTTCTGCCGGTAGGAATATCTTTTTATACTTTTCAGGCGATCAGTTATGTAGTCGATGTTTACCGGCAAAAAACCGGGGCTGTACGAAACTTTTTTGATTTCAGCTTTTATCTCTCCTTTTTTCCCCAGCTGGTTGCCGGGCCTATTGTCCGGGCCTCAGCATTCATTCCCCAGCTGTACCGGACATACCGCCTTACCAAACAGGAATTCGGGCACGCTCTTTTTCTGATCCTCAAAGGGCTGGTGAAGAAAATTGTATTTGCTGATTTGATTGCTTCCCAGTTTATTGACCGGGTTTTTGCCTCTCCGGTGTCCTATACCGGAATGGAAAATATTCTCTCGCTGTATGGTTATTCGCTCCAGATTTATGCTGATTTCTCGGGCTATACGGATATAGCCATCGGGCTGGCCTTGATTTTAGGTTTCCGGTTGCCGGTGAATTTTAATGAACCTTACAAAGCCACCAGCCTGACGCATTTCTGGCGGCGCTGGCATATTTCGTTGTCGTTATGGTTGCGTGATTACCTGTATATACCCCTTGGAGGAAACCGGAAAGGCCCATTACGTACCTACCTGAACCTTCTCATAACCATGGTTCTTGGAGGATTGTGGCACGGTGCCAACCTGCGCTTTGTGATCTGGGGAAGCATCCATGGCATCTGTCTGGTTCTGAATAAAGCAGGAAAATCGCTCACTGGCATCCGACTACCCCGTTCCCGCTTCCTGAAGGCCGTCAACATTTTTATTACCTTTCATATCGTGACCTTTGCCTGGCTTTTTTTCCGTGCTCAAAACAGGGAAATGATCCGTCAGTTTTTTCATCAGGTGTACCATAACCTGCACCTGGAATTGCTTCCTGAGATCGTCCGCGGCTATGCCCTCCCGGTACTTTTAATGGCCCTGGGTTTTATTCTTGTTTATATGCCGTTTAAAATCAAGGAACGGGTCCGGGGATGGTTTATTCAATCCCCCCTGTTTATAAAAATAGTGGTTGTTGTTTTCACGGTACTTCTCCTTTATCAGGCAGCCAGCTCCGGGTTGCAGGCGTTTATCTATTTCCGTTTCTAAAACCGTACTTTTTAATGCTTTCCCCTTTTTGAGGAGAAAGGCCCGCCGGATATAGCCTGGGGGATGTTGACAGGGTATTTAAAATGCAAAAGCCCTGAACGAATGCGGCTTGATTTTTATATCGACATAGTAGGCATCGTTCCCGAATTTTCTACCCCTGAACTCCGGAGCTTTTCTTACGGTTACCGGTATTTTTTCTCCGCTTTCAATATCCTTGATTTCATGGGCCTCTTCTTTCAGCACAATGCGGACCGTTGTTTCTTCATCGAGGAAAGATTCCACCACGCAGGCGTTGTTGTCGTAAGTCATGAGGCTAACCTCTCCCGGGCCTTCGATGGTTACAGGCAGACTTCCGGCGATGGTTTTGCGCAGTTGGTTCAACACCGGGTCGGGAAGAATATAGAGATCGATGAAATTGTCGGGGATGGTCAGTACAAAAAAGTCACCGGTGGAATAATCGGCCCGGTGAAGAAGAGGCCATCCGTTGGTATCATCCAGGGCAGAAACCACTTCCCAGGAGTCGTTGGTCAGGTAGTGGATTTGCGGAATGATGATTTCTTTTTCCAGGGAAGCACCGCCGCCGCCGAAGAAGCCGGCACTGAATTCTTTCACACTGGCTTTGCGGTCGCTAACCCGAAGTTCCACGATATCCTCAATGCCTTTTCCCTGCATGGCTTTATAAAACCCGGAAGTGACCACAACATTTTTTCCCCGTTGGAGTTGTTTTTTAATTTTGTTCACAATCTGCGGATCAAACGATGCGGTCTGGGTTAATAAAACCACCTCTTCGTTTTCGGGAAATTCAGGTACCATATCCATTGGAATGCCTATCATTCCCAGGTAGTTTTGAAGGAAATCCTCTCCTACGGAGTGATAGGGCTTATAGCTTTTTATGCCGAGGGGATTGCCCAGTTCATCGAGCACCTTATCGATTTTTTCAAACGAGTAGCTGGCGGCCCGGATGATTTTTGTAGGGGTAAATTCTGTGCCGTCCTTTTGTTTCACCGGTTGGATCATCTCCTCATAGTCGAAGCTGTTTCCAGGGGCATTCCAGGGAGCTTTCCCCCGGGGATTCAGGTCGCTTTGCATCTGCCGGATATCAAAAAGGGTGATCTCCGGAGCTTTGGCAAACAGGGTCAGCCAGAGCTGTTCGGCATAGCGGTCGTAGGGGATTCCTCCTCCGGTATCGACCCAGCCACCCCGGTTTTCCCCGGGTTTCAGGTTTTCAAAATAGCGGATGATGTTGTAGCTCAGGTATTGCTGGAGATGCTGGTTCCCTGAGCGGTTGCGGGTTTCCGTACCCGTGTAAAGCCCATCAAAAACCGGAGGTTCCTTCTCAAGGTTGAATCCCAATCCCTGGAAATGTTCATACCAGTTGGGATATTTGATCACTACTTCCACATCGGGATTAACCGCTTTGGCCGGGTTGATAACCAGATTTACAGCCGCTTCCGCCATGATCTCCAGCCGGTATTCAGTCCAGCTTTTCGCTCCTTTGGCGGCTATGCATGCATCGCATTTGCAACTGGTAAAAAAGAAATCATCCAGAATAAACTCATCAAAAAATTTCGCCGTATATTCAGCAATCTCTCTAACCTTGCGCCGATCCTCTTCCCTGGTATAGCAAAAAGTCTGAAAATTGTTTCCTTCATCGATGGTGTAGGTAATGCCTCCTCCGACTTCCAGGCCCTTTTCTTTGAAAAACTGAATGGCCCGGGTTAAGGTTTCCTCTTTCACAATCAACAGGTCGCGATGGGTTTCCAGATAAATCTTATCTACATGGGCCTGTTTGGAGAGTTCGTCCCAAAGGGTGTTGAGCCATTCCAGGTCGGCCATTCTTTCCACTTCGTAGGCACGGCAGTATACGGCCACATCGAAGTTTTTATACCCTTGAGCAAAGGATGATACCGAAAAAAGGATCATCAGAAAAAGAACAGATACAGAATTTTGTTTTTTCATGGTTTAAATTGTTGGTTTGGTTACTATGTTCCTGTGTTTTATATTATCTGTTTATTTTTTTAAACCGCACAGCCAGTCCTCCGCCTTCGCCCAGTTTTACCTTCAGGGTACGGGCATTGGTAACCTCGATAGTTGACAGGGCTACTTCTTCCGGATTACGTTGCCAGGTTGTTCCGGGGGCATCGGCATACATTTGGGCTTCATAGGATGCTCCTTCATCGAGGAACGATAAGGGGATTTCAAACTCCCGGGCTTTTTCGTTGGTCATGCTTCCCAGGTACCAGTCATCGCTGTTTCGGTCTTTGCGGATCGTGGTAATGTATTCGCCAATTTCTCCGTTCAGGATGTGGGTATCTTCCCAGTCTACGGGTACATCCTGAAGAAATTTGAATGCCGGGTTTCCGGTGTAATATTCCGGCAGGTCGGCCAGCATCTGAATGGGCGAATAGAGGATGACATAACAGGCCAGTTGTTTGGCTACTGTGGAGTGGGCTGTGCGTCCGTATCCCTGTTCAATATCGATGTCGAAGATTCCCGGGGTAAAGTCCATGGGACCGGCCAGCATGCGTGTGAAGGGAAGAATGACATAATGGTTGGGCGGGTTGCCTGCGCTCCAGGCATCGTATTCCATACCGCGGCCCCCTTCGCGGGATACCATGTGAGGCCAGGTGCGGCGTTCCCCGGTGTCTTTGATGGGCTCATGGAAATTAACCGTCAGCTGGTATTCCGCGGCTTTCTTCAGCACATAGCGGTAATAGTTCACGCCAAATTGTCCGTGGTGCCACTCTTTCATGTTTAGTTTGGAGCCTACCTGCCCGATTTTGATGTCGTGGATGCCCCGTTGTCGATATAAAGCCATGCCGTCGTCAATCTGCTTCAGGTAGTTGATCAGGTTGGACCCTGTTTCATGGTATCCGATCAGCTTAATCCCTTTGGAGTCGGCGTACTGATCCACTTCCACGAGATTGAAATCATCGGTGCAGGTGGTAAAGTCAAACCTATGCATGGCATTCTGATACCAGTTAGGGGTCCATCCTTTGTTCCACCCTTCAATCAGCAGGTGGTCAATACCCAGTTCTTCACAATAGTCGATATATCTTTGGGCATTTTTTGTAGAAGCTCCATGGGTCGGGCTTTCCCAGAAGGTGTATTTCCCTATGTGCATGCCCCACCATATACCCAGGTACTTATGCGGTTTTATCCAGGAGGTATCTTCCAGTTTATTGGGTTCATTCAGATTCAGGATCAGGTAAGAGGTAATCAGATCTCCCGGTGTTTCAGCGATTTGTATGGTTCGCCAGGGAGTCTGAAAGGGAGCCTTTGTTTTCACTTTGATCCCATCCGCCCAGGGAACCAGGTCGCAGGTGAGTCGATTCCCGGAGTCATGTTCCAGAACCATGGAGGCATAGTTCACCAGGTCTGCTTCGTGGATCGAAAGATAGAGGCCGCTGTTGCTTTTGAGGGTGAGGGGGGTGTGGACTGCCCGGAGTTCAGAAACGGCCGATTTACGGTACAGGTTCTCATACCGCTGTTCATGGTAAGCCGGTATCCACCAGGCATCCCCCGGATCCGAAAGGAAAAATCCGGTAATTTCATCCATAATAAAAAGCGAGTCGCCAATGCCCTGCTCCGGAAACAGATAGCGGAAAGCCACCCCATCGTCAAAGGCGCGGAACTGAATGGCCAGCTTTCTTTTTTGGCCTTTGGATTCCTGAAGAGTAACCGTTAACTGATTGTAATGGTTCCGGATAAAGCGCTTTTCGCCCCAGACCTGTTCCCAGGTTTCATCAAACGTGGAGGTTTCAGCATCGATAAGGGCAAACCCAGAGGCCAGGGTGTCGGCATCCTGAAAAATAAAACCCAGTTGTGAGGGATCCACAACCGGAAGATTCCCATGCTTCACGGAGTAATACGGAACTCCCTCGACCAATTCAAACTGCAGGGTATTTGTTTTTCCCGGGGAAGAAATTTCGGTGAGTGTATTTTGTTTCTTGCACCCTAAAAGCACAAGCAAACACAGAAAAATAACAGGAATCCACGTTGTAAATTTTTTCATTGCTTTGGTTTATTCATGCATATACTTTTCGCTTTTTCAGCATGCCCCGTGTACTGCCGGTTTACAATTCTCCACCGGGAAGGTTGGTTTTTACGGCCTGTGCAATCTTTTTCCGGCTTACTTTTTCACGTTAAATTTCACTTTTCCAACCAGGGGGTTGGGTACGAGGGCAAAGGAATTTCCGGTTTTTTTGAGATTCACTTCCACCAGTTTCTGGTCTTCGGGGAGGCAAACCAATCCTGAGGCGGATGATGCATCGGCTGCATATACGTTCAGGTCGATTTGGGACCAATCCATTTGGTTTGTTGACTGAGCCAGTTTCATATGGGGGATCACGGCGCCGTCTCTGATGAGTACTACGGCGGGTATTTTGCCCACTTCGAGGGTATGCCATCCGTTATTGTACACTTTTCCGGTTTGGTAATCGATCCATTTTCCCTGAGGAAGGTAGACTTTTCGTGTTGTTCCTTCTTCGAGCATCGGAGCCACGAGCATGTCGGAGCCAAAGAGGTATTCATCGTCGACCAGCCAGGCGCCGGCATCCTCCGGGAATTCCACAAAAAGGGCCCGGGTCATGGGCAATCCGTGTTCCACGGCCTGTTTTGACTGGGCATAGATGTAGGGCATCAGTTTGTATTTCATCTCGGTAGCCAGGCGGAAGGCGTCGTTGAAATCTTCGTTGTATTCCCAGGGTTCCTTAGGGGGTGCTCCGTGGGTTCGTGTGTGGGATGTAAGCATTCCGAAAGGGAGCCAGCGGCGGTACAGGTCTTCGGGGGTACGGTTTACAAAACCGCCGATATCATGGCTCCAGAAGGTGAATCCGGAGAGCCCTATGGAGAGGCCGGCACGCAGGGTGGCTGCCATGGCGGTATTGGTATTGGCGGCATCGCCACCCCAGTGAAGAGGATAACGCTGGCTTCCGGCCCACGTCGAACGGGCCCAGATGATGGTCTCTCCCGTGATCTGACGGGTTATGTCGGCAACCGCCTGATTGTAACGCAGGGGATACAGGTTGTGTTCGTAAAAACCTGTACGCCCGGAGTGGTAAATACCATCCGCAGGCGCGGCTTCCCCAAAATCAACCTTGATGGCTCCTACGCCCATCTCCAGTAAGCGGGCTATTTTGTCCTGGTACCATTTAACCGCTTCCGGATTGGAGAAATCCAATACCGCATCTTCATAAGGCAGGTTGCCTTTCCGGTTTTTTACATACAGTTGTTTTTCGAGGATTTCAGGAAACAGTGCATTTTTCGGAACAAAATAGGGAAGCTGCCATAGGCAAACCTTGAATCCCTGGTTATCGAGGTCTTTCATCATCTGAGCAGGATTCTCAAACCTCGATTTCGAGAAGGTATAATCGCAGCGCCAGTCGGTTTCGAACCATCCGGTATCAAAATGGATTACATCGGAAGGAATGCGGTTTTCACGCAGAAGGCGGGCTACCCTCCGTCCGTCCTCTTCGGAGAAATAGGTGATCCGGCTCATCCAGAGACCAAAAGACCATAGGGGAGGCATCTCAGGTTTGCCCGTAAGATCGGTATAGGCATCCAGAATATCTTTGGGTTTCCCGAAAAAGACAAAAAGATCAAGGGTTTCATCTCCAATCATGAGGGTGTTGACAGGATGGTAGTATTTCCCCACATCACAGGTGATGGGCGAGGAGGTATGCATGAACATTCCGTATCCACGGCTGCTCATAAAAAAAGGAATGGGCTTGTACATGGTTTCGTTTTGTACCCCGTTGGAGTCATCGGTCCAGAGAACCACCTTCTGGCCCCTTTTATCAAAATTCTTGAACGACTCTCCGAACCCGAAGATTTTCTCTCCCGGTGAGAGGGTGAATGAAGCAGCTACACTGCGTGAATAGTCGGATGACCGGCGTACATAGCAGAAAGGAACCACCGGAGTAAAGGTTTCGTCGTTATCCCTGCGGTGAAAGGTGCGGGTGAGCAATTTCCCCTCGGCATCGTAAAATTCAATATGCCAGGGGTAGGTACGTACAACCACCGATCCGTAGGCACTGCGGTATGCATGTCCTCCTTCGATTTCGTTGTACACCCAGGAATCATCCGTGGGTGCAAAACCATTCACCAGCATCAACGAAGATTGTTCTTCCTGGAGATCCGGACCGGTATTCATCCGGATGCGTACTGTTTTGGGGGAGACAAATTCCAACCTGAAAGGCAGCTCCGGATTGGCAGCATATTCCACTCCCGGGAATTCGTTTCCTTCCTCCGGATTGAGAAAAGCCAGCATGTTGTTGAAAGCCTGGCGGGTTTTGTACACATTCCGCATCCAACGGACGGTTCCCTGGGCGGTAGAGGGATCAAAAGAGGTCAACCGGTCCGCCAGAAAATAGGTGTGGGAGAAATTCCGGAAATCCTCGCTGATATCTACGGCTTCATTCAACAGGGCCTGATTTGGAGCTCCGGAAGCCAGCGGAAGCTGGCCGTGTAGCAGGGGTGCGGTCAGCAGGATTAACAAGCCTGAAACCCCGGTGTTCAGGAGTACAGAAAGACCCTTTTTACAGAATTGCATAACCCATCTGTTGTTCATCGTTTGGCCGGGTGCCCGAAGGGGTATTATCGGTTGTTTCATGATTTATAATTTTTTTGTTATGATGGTTGCAGAAGCATTCTTCAGTCCTTCGGAGGAAGCTGTGAGAGTGATATTTCCGGGTTCTTCGCCTGCTTGCACTACCACCAGGCATTTTCCGTTGAAGGCATTGATGGTTGGTCCTTTCATGGGTTGGTGGCTTGTAGGGTCGCCGTTATCGACTCCCACAATCCGGGCATCTCCCTTCAGCTCAAAAACAATCGTGTTGGAAGCTGTGGGTACCGGATATCCTTGTTCATCCAGCACTTGAAGGGTGATAAACGAAAGGTCGTAACCGTCGGCTGTAATTTCGCTGCGGTCGGCTGCCGCTGACAGCCGGGCAGGATCTCCGGCTGTATGGATTTCTTTCTCGAGGACCTCCTGGCCGTTGCTTCTGGCAACGGCTTTCAGGGTTCCCGGTTCATAGGACACCCGCCATACCATGTGCAAATTCTCACCTTCTTTGGTTTGGGTTCCCAGGGATCGTTCGTTGAGGAACAATTCCACTTCTTCGGCATGGGTGTAGGCCCACACATCCACTTCTTCTCCCGGGGTATGATTCCAGTGCGGGAAGATATGCAGTACCTCCTGGTCGGTCCATTCGCTTTGATACATATAGTATACATCCTTTGGGAATCCGGCCAGGTCGATGATCCCAAAATAGGAACTTCGTGAGGGCCACCAGTAAGGGGTTGGTTCTCCCAGGTAATCAAACCCGGTCCATACATAGGTTCCGGCTATATGATCGTATTTTTTCACTATTTTCCAGCTTTCCTCATGGGTCGATCCCCAGGGTACATGGCAATTGTCATACGAAGAACATTGCTGTTCAGGATTTCCAAAAGGGATCCGTCGGTTTCTGCCCTGATGGGGCCACACAAAGACCGTGTCTGAAGGCATCTGATAGAAACCCCGGCTCATTAGTCCGGAGGTGGCTTCGGAAACATAAAAGTTCTTCCCCGGGTAGGTTTCGTGAAAATCCGCATAGTTCGCATGGTGGTAATTGAACCCGTAAAGATCCAGGGCTTGTGATTGGAACAGATTGTTCCATGGATTTACTTCATTGCATCCTGAGGTTACCGGCCGGGTGGGATCCAGGTTTTTCACTATATTGGCCAGTTTGATGGTGAGCAAGGAATTAACCGGTATTTGGCCTGAATGGATAAGGCTGTCAGCCACATTTTTTTCGAAATTCAGCAGAAAATTGGCTTCCTGAATATCGAGGGTATCCGCCTCTACATGTTCCCATTGTTCGAGTACTTCATTGCCTATGCTCCACATCATCACCGAGGGATGATTCCGGTCGCGCAGGATATGATCGCGGAGGTCGCGTTCATGCCATTCGGGAAAATAGCGGGAATAGTCGTACCGGGTTTTCCGTTTGCGCCACATATCAAAGGTTTCATCCTGGACGATGAATCCCATTTGATCGCACAGGTCAAGCAACTCAGGGGCCGGCGGATTATGGGATGTGCGGATGGAGTTGCAGCCCATCTCCCGGAGGATCTCAAGCTGCCGTTGGATAGCCCGGGTGTTAATGGCTGCCCCAAGGCAGCCCAGGTCATGGTGCATGCAAACACCCTGAAGTTTCATTCTTTCACCGTTGAGACGAAACCCTTCATCGGGGTCGAAAGAAAACCAGCGTATGCCCAGGGGAGTTTCATAGCGGTCTTTTAATATGCCTTCATGGTATACTTCAGACACAACGGTATACATATGAGGTTCCTTCACACTCCAGAGTTTTGGATTCTTAACGGTTAGCTCGTGAGAAACTTCCGTCGTTTCTTCAGGATTAAAGACTTGCTTGGATTCTGTTTCTGTGACCATTTTTCCGTTCGGATCATACAGAACGGTTCTCAGCAGTGCGTTCACTGCATTGGAGGCAGTGTTTTTCAATGAGGTTCCGACCTTGATTTTTGCTGTTTCATGGGAGACTTCCGGAGTGGTGACAAAGGTACCCCAATGATCGACATGCAGTTTTCCGGTTTTGACCAGCCATACATTGCGGTATATTCCGGAGCCTGAATACCACCGTGAATTGGGTTGTTCGGAGTTATCCACTTTTACAGCCAGCACGTTATCTTCACCGAAACGAAGGTAAGGAGTCAGTTCATAGCGGAAGGAGATGTATCCGTAAGGGCGCATTCCCAGGTAGTGGCCGTTGATCCATACTTCGCTTTTCTGGTAGACTCCGTCAAAATCAATGAAAACCAGTTTTTTCCGGTCGGCTTTGGGAAGCCGGAAAGTTTTCCGGTACCAGCCGATACCTCCGGGAAGGGCTCCTCCTCCGGGTGTCGCCGGATGTTCCCGGCTGAAATCCCCCTCAATGCTCCAGTCATGCGGGATATTCAGTACCCGCCATTCCGAATCATCAAAACCGGATTCTTTGAAAATCAGGCTGTCCCCAAGGGTGAATCGCCATTCTTTGGTGAAACGGATTCTTTCACGCGGAAACGACTCCCGGGAACATCCCGAAAACAAAAAATGAATCCCGCAGAAAAGAATAAGAAGCGAAAAAAGCCTGGATTTAAACATAAACGTTGGTTTTTACTGCTGAACAACTCCGGTTCATTTAACATGTAAAAATAACATTATTCTTTATTGTTGAAAACTACAGAAACATAGTTTGACATAAAAAACTGCCGGAAAAATGGGCAAACATCGGGTGTGAAGAGACAAAAAAAGACCGGAAAAGCCGGATACGCTTCTGCGAAGAATGTTTTTGTTTACATTTCAAAGATCAGATCGGTTTGCATCTCCTCCGGATTCAGTCTTCGGAGTTCTTTTTTACGGTAGATGTAAACAATTCCATACTCCTTGGTTATCTGTCTTTTATGTTTGGGTGACATGTATTGGTAATGCAATTCGATTTCGTTCCACAGGGTCCGGATCAGGGAATCGGCTGTTTCCCTCAAATCCGCAATTTTCTCCAGGGCCCGGGAGGTGTTTGCCTGCAGGGTTTTCTGGAGGTGAAAAGCATCGCAGAAGGTGGAATAGTGAACTTTCACGAGGGCTATGGAGGGGCTGTACAATGGACTGCCCCCATTTTCGATCCGGGCTTGTTCCCCTTGAATGATCTTATCTCCCCAGTCCATAATTTCGGTTTCGAGAGTAAGCGACGGAACCGTGGTTTCATTTTTTTTCAGTCCGTAATATTCTCTGTCCTGCGGATGGATTTCTTCCCGGGCGATAGCCAGGTTAAGAACCTGGATGAAGTGAGAGATATAAACCCGTGCCTTGCGAACCAGATCGCTGTAGTTTTGATTTTTTTCCACCTGGAATCTGAGACAGGATTGGTAATGAAGCAGGGCTTTTTCAAATTCCGGATGAAAGGCACGGATGTTTTCAAGGGTTTGTTGTGAAAAAGCCAGTTCGGACGGTATTTTTATACTGCCCATTTCGAGGGCTTTAGCCAGCGCTCTTCTGCGTGCCTGGTCAGTAGTTGGCAACCGTCGGTAAGGCATAGGTCTCTTGTTTTTATGCGAATTTACAAAGCCTCCATGAGAAATAGTCCCGTTCGCAGGGAATGTTATTCACAGGTGATTGTGAATTACAGAGTGCCGGAGAGCATTTCGAAACGTATGTTTTATGCAGGCAGGCATATGATCCCTTATAAATCTTATCCTTTTAATCATATAAAAAAATAACCGGCTGAAAAGCACGTAAAATCTGCCAAACGAAGTTTTCAGGAAAAAGAAAAGAAAACAATGGGGTAGATTGTTATACATTGGGAATGAAATCGTCGTTACTTACAGAATGACAGCTGAGGAATTCAGACAACAGATCATCCCGTTCACCCGGAAGCTTTATCCGATGATGAAACGGCTTCTGAGGGATGAGGAGGAGAGCAGGGATGCCGTCCAGGAACTGATGCTAAAGCTATGGAGCAGGCGAAACAATCTGGATCAATGCACCAATAGGCAGGCATATATAATCTCTGTGGCCAAAAATTACTGTTTGGATACCTTGAAAAAGAAACGTCCGTCGCGGATCAGTACCCAGGAAGAGTTTAAAATACATGCTCTTCGGAGCGAGGAAAAAAGCCTGGAAATGAAAGAGGGATACAAGCAGGTATGTAAGATTATTGAAGCGCTTCCGGAGAAATACCGGGAGGTAATCAGGATGCGCGATATGGATGGTTTTTCCTTTGAGGAGATTAGGGAGATGACCGGATATGAGATTCCCCACATCAGGGTGATTCTTTCCCGTGCACGGAGGAAGGTGAAAAAGGAATTGTTAAAAATGTATGACTATGAACAAGGATCAGAAAAACAATCTGTTAAACAAATATTATAGGGGAGAAACGACCCTTCAGGAGGAGGCGATCCTTCGGGAGGAGTTTCTCAACGATGAACACCGGTCTCCGGAAAGGGATGCCTTCATGGTTTATCGCGAAGAAGGCAGGGTGCCGGAGGATCTGGAAGATGCCGTTTTTGAAACCATCCAAAGCATCCAGATCCAAAGGAAAAGAAAAATCCGTTGGATAACAGGTATTTTATCAGCCGCAGCTTCGGTTCTGGTGGTGCTGGGATGTTACCTTGGTTTTCAGGAGAAGAAATCCCGGGACATGGAATACCGCTTTCATGTCATGGAACAGGCCATGTACCGGGTTTCTGAAACCATTCAACCCCGGGAGCCTGAGGATATGCTGGTGCTTTGGGTCGATGACAACGTGGAAATAATCATTCAATAAATACAAGATCATGAAAAAAACCGTATTGCTTTATATCCTGATGTGTGCAGGCTTTCTGTCCGGAGCTCAGGATATTTTTCAACAGCTGACAGATAAATATGCCAAGGAGGATGGATTCAGTGCTACACGGATAACGGAAGACATGTTCGACCTGTATCTGAGGAAAAAGAACGTCGAAGAGGATTCTCCGGTTTATGAAACCCTCAAAGGACTGGATCACATAACTGTGGCTTCGCTGAATAAATTCGGGGCTCAAAAAGGGATGAACCTTGAGGATCTGCATACCGAACTGCTGAAACATTACAGCGAATCGGGGTATACGCTTTTTAAAACCGAAAAGCAAATGGGAGAAGATGTGAAGGTATATCTTCAAAAGAGAGGAGAGAAAGTTGGTTCCCTGGCCCTGATAACAGCTTCCTCTGCATCGGTGAATCTCATAGAAATGAACGGCGATGTGAATATGTCGGGACTGAGTCAGTTAAGCAGCGTATTGAATGTGCGAGGTCTGGAAAACCTCAATAAAATAAACGGAGGTTCTTCATGGCAGGTGATGGGAAGTACTTTGACCTTGCCGGAGTTCAGATTTCAATACCCCCAGCGTGAATTTTTCGATGAAGAAAAGATCCGCGAACTCAGGGAGCAGATACGGGAACAAAGGCACATGACCGAAGAACAACGGATGCTGTTGGAGGAAAAGGCCAGGGAGATGGTTCAGAAACAGAGCGAAATGGCCGAGAAGTATCGTCAGATGGAAGAGATGTATGGCCGGAAGCCGATTTTTCTGACCGCTCCCGGGGATACCAATGCAGTGTACTATATTGATGGGGAAAAAGTAACCGCCAAAGCAGTCAAAGAGTTGGCTCCGGATGATATTGAAAGCATACAGGTGAATAAGACAACCGACAAGGAGAAAGGGGTCATTCGCATCAAGACCAAAAAGCGGTAGTTTTTTGTTATTCCACGGTTACCGATTTGGCCAGGTTCCGGGGTTGGTCGACACTGCAGCCGCGTAAAACGGCAACATGGTAAGCCAGCAGTTGAAGCGGGATTACCGCCAGGAGAGGTGCCACGGCCGGATGCGACCGGGGGATCTCAATGATATCGTCTACCATTTCCTTTAGCCGTGTATCGCCTTCGGTAACCACGGCAATGATATTTCCCTTGCGGGCTTTTACTTCCTGGATGTTGCTAACAATTTTCTCATAGTAATGATCCTGGGGAGCCACAACGATCACCGGCAGGTTATCGTCGACCAGGGCTATGGGTCCGTGTTTCATTTCTCCGGCGGCATACCCTTCGGCATGGATATAGGATATTTCCTTAAGTTTTAAGGCGCCTTCGAGGGCGACCGGGAAGAGGGTTCCCCGCCCCAGATAAAGGGCATTTATAGCCTCTGTGTATTTTTCTGCTATCTGTTTTATGTGGGGATGGTTCAGCAGGATGGTTTTTGCTTTCTCCGGAATGGCGGATAATTCATTGATTAAGGTGGAGTAATTCTCGTTTTTAATGCTGTTTTTTTCTTTGGCGATTTTCAGGGCGAGCATGGTAAGTACCGTGACCTGCGCTGAGAATGCTTTGGTTGAGGCCACACCGATTTCCACGCCGGCATGGGTGTAGACGCCCGCTTTTGTTTCGCGGGCTATGCTTGAACCTACCACATTGCAGATTCCCAGAATTAAAGCACCCCGGTTTTTAGCCATGCTGAGGGCAGCCAGGGTATCCGCGGTTTCCCCACTCTGGCTGATGGCTATCACCACATCTTTTTCCGAAAGAATCGGATTTCTGTAGCGGAACTCGGAGGCATATTCCACTTCCACCGGGATGCGTGCATACTCTTCAATCAGGTATTCACCGATCAGGGCCGCATGCCATGAGGTGCCGCACCCAATGAGAATGATCCGTTGAGCCTCAATCAACCGGGGCAGCACATCGATCAATCCACCCAGGACGATTTCCTGTTGGCCGGTGCGAAGCCTCCCCCGGAAAGTGTCGGCAATGGTTTCCGGTTGTTCAAAAATCTCCTTGAGCATGAAATGTGCAAACTCTCCCTTTTCGAGTTCACCGATTTTGAGATGCAAGGGCTGAATTTTTACCGATACCGGCTGGTTTTCGATATTTTTCAGGGTCAGGCTCTCTTTTTCGATGATGGCCAGGTCGTAATCATTCAGGTAGACGGCATGTTCGGTATATTCCCCTATGGGGCCGGCATCGGAAGCCAGGAAATATTCTCCTTTGCCGATTCCGATTACCAGGGGACTGCCTTTACGGGCGGCAATCAGCTTATTCTGTTCCTCATGGGAGATCACCACAATCCCATAAGCCCCCACAACCTTTGAAAGAGCCAGCCTTACCGCATATTCCGCAGTTATATCCGGACCCTGAACATAAAAATATTCAATCAGGTTGGCCAGCACCTCCGTATCGGTATCGCTCTGAAAGGTATACTTCTTTTTGAGGAGATCGTTTTTCAGGTCATTATAGTTTTCTATGATTCCGTTGTGTACCAGGGTAAATTGGTGGTTCATGGAAGTATGAGGATGGGCATTTGAATGGTTGGGTTCACCGTGGGTCGCCCACCGGGTATGGCCGATTCCTATGGTACCGCCTATGTCCTTATCGGCTACATAGGACTCCAGGTCACTGACTTTCCCCTTTTGTTTGTAAATTTTGATGCCTGCGTTGCATAAGGCGATCCCGGCGGAATCATATCCCCGGTATTCCAGCCTTTTTAATCCTTTTAGCAAGATCGGATAGACATTTTTATCTCCGATGTACCCAATAATTCCACACATCGTTTTTCATTTTTTGGTTTTGTTAGCCGGGGTTTCCTTTCATTAATGCCCATAGAATGCCCTCCTCAGGGAACGGAGTTACTGTAATACTTTTGAATAGGCGATGCGCAATTCGATTCCGTTTTGGTCTTCTCCTTCGAGGACCACCCGTCTGTATTCTCCTGTTTTATTGGCTGTGCTGAGGTAAAACCCGTTGTTGGTAAAATTCCCTTTCAGGATTTCCTGAATATGTTGTGCAATATTAAACCGATAGCTGTAATCGGAGGTGTTTAAGGTGCCTCCGTAATAGGATGAACTGAAGGAGTAATCTTTGGGTAAGAACTCCTGTCCGTCTTCATCGATAATGGTAAGCAGCAGCCGGTTGGGTGGTGGGAATGCAGAGAGGTTGGAAACGGTGGTATCGATCCGGAATACCAGTTCGGCTTTGTTGATGGCCACATTCACCGAATCCTTCCAGGAGTTCAGTCCCGGGAGAAACACTTTGGACCGCAGGCCGCCGGTGCTCTGAAGATACAGGTTTCCGGCATTGGTTTGTTCCTTGTCAAGCTGTCCGGCAAACGGAGTTTCGGAATAATCGTGCCGGTACCGGTTCACACGGGCACTCATATTGGTAACAATGAGGGGCGTGGACAAAGTGTCCGGTTCACCGCTTTCGGGATTGGTCTCATGATAATGAATCAACACGGCCGAACCGTTGATCGTACTATTGGAAAGAAGATCCAGGGTCAGGATTGTCCCTTTTTCAGAAACCTCAGCAACTTCAATATAAAGGCCTTTGAAATAGCCAAGGAATGCATCAATGTCGGTTAAATGGGTTGAATCAGCCTTTACAATCTTATTAGCCAGCGATCTATCCAAAGGTATCTTGAGGGTCTGGTAGAGAGTATCAATGCTGCCCGTAAGGGTATCAATGGCTATTTTCCGTTTGGGAATAAACGTTATTTCTCCCAGCGAAGGCTCTTTTTTCCATGCCGGGAGATCCGCATCCTGGTAATATTTCTCGGTATCATAAATCGGCTGGTCCAGTTCGTAGATGGTAAGCTTCTGAGGAGTGAGGGTATCTCCGTAAAAATTTTTGTAGAACAGGTAAAGAAAAACAGAATCAGCCACGGCATCCTCCTGGTAGTCGGGGTAATATGTCAATCGATACTGGCAGGCCAGATCAATGGTGGTTCTCCCAAACAGGGGATCCGTCATGCTGCCCAGCAGGCTTTTCTCTGTTTCATCGGTTCGGAGAGAATCTTCCGAACAGATAAATGCCGGATTGTTGTAATCGATGATGCTTCGTACACTGATCAGGTCGGTGTTTGGCAGCAATTCCATACCCAATTCACCCGGGTCGTCACACGCTCCTGTAATCAATCCTGCAGTAAGGGCAATCAAAAATTGCCTTATTCTCCTATTTTTCCTTTTCACTCAAACCGGTTTTTAAGGGTTCGTTACAATACGTGCCTAAATCATTTTATCATAAAAATCATTATAGGCGTCAATATAGGTATCCTTAGGTTGATAGTCTAAAAACAGTTTTTCGGAGGATTTGATATAATTTTCCACCTCTTTGTTGATGGCTTTGGTTCCTTTGATGATTGCATCGGAGAAATCGACAGCCAGTTTCGTGAGATTCACAAAGTTGGGTTTATCCAGTATTTTCACATCTTCCGGGGTTATTCCTTCCACGCGGAGTTTATTTTTAAATTCCGGATTCAGGTTTTTGGTAAAGTCGTCGTGGTATACGGAGTAGATTACTTTCGAGTGGGCAAACAACGGGTCGTCGACATAGAATTTTTTGATGTAGAGAGGCACCAACGCCGAGAGCCAGCCGTGGCAATGGATGATGTCGGGAGCCCATCGTAGTTTAATGACCGTTTCGAGTACGCCGCGGGCAAAAAAGATGGCCCGTTCATCGTTGTCGGCGAACTCCTCGCCATTTTTATCTTTCAGCACCGCTTTCCGGTGAAAATAATCCTCGTTATCAATGAAGTATACCTGCATTCTTGCTGCCTGTATGGAAGCCACTTTGATAATCAGCGGATGGTCGGTATCGTTAATCACCAGGTTCATACCGGAGAGACGGATGACTTCATGCAATTGGTTGCGTCGTTCGTTAACCGATCCATACCGGGGCATGAAAGTTCGGATCTCCTTACCGCGTTCCTGTACTCCCTGGGGAAGGTACCTTGAAATCTCCGACATTCTGTTTTCTGGCAGATAGGGCGTGATTTCCTGGGAAATATACAGGATTTTCTTTTTTTCCATCCGATTCAACGTTCCGTTGATTTATGATGCAAAAGTAGTAAAAATATCGCTAATTTTCAATAATGCATTTCTTTGCATATTTCCTGGCGAATTATTTGTGTTGGCAGGATATGGAAAAGGGAAGATATTTTATTTACTTTGCACTTTGAATTTCAGAACCATGGAAGTTGTAAAAACAAAACGGGAACTTCGGGATTATCGGTCTGCATTCAGACCGGGGGGTTCGGTTGGTTTTGTGCCTACGATGGGAGCTCTTCACAAGGGGCATTTGTCGCTGGTGGAACAGGCAGCGCGGGAGAACGACACCGTGGTGGTCAGCATATTTGTTAATCCTACACAGTTTAATGATAAAAAGGACTTGCTCCGTTATCCCAGGGATTTGGAAACCGATCTGAAGCTTTTGGAAACCGTACGCTGTGATCTGGTTTTTGTACCGGATGAGAAGGAGATGTATCCTGAAGAGGATTCCCGGGTTTTTGATTTTGGTTCCTTGAGCAGGATCATGGAAGGGAAATACCGTCCGGGGCATTTTAACGGAGTGGCTCAGATTGTCAGCAAACTACTGGATGCTGTGCAGCCTCACCGGGCCTATTTCGGGCTCAAGGATTTTCAGCAACTGGCCATCATCAAAGCCCTGGTTGCCCGGCTCGGGATAAAAACAGAAATCGTTCCCTGTCCGATAATCCGCGAACAGGACGGTTTAGCCGTAAGCTCCCGAAACCGCCTCTTAACCGTGGATGAACGCAATGAGGCAGCCCTGATTTTTCAAACACTCACCAAAGCACGGAACCTGACATGTCATAAATCCGTAAAAGAACTGATACATTGGGTGACGCATACCATCAACCAAAGCGAAAAGCTGGAGGTTGAATATTTTGAAATAGTCGACCAGGAAAACCTGCTTCCCATAGAAACATGGGACGATCCATCGGGTAAAGTTGGCTGTATTGCTGTGTATTGCGGCAAAACACGATTGATTGATAACATAGTTTTTTAAAGAAACGATCCGACGATGCTAATTGAAGTTTGCAAATCAAAAATTCATAAAGTAAAGGTCACAGAAGCGAATCTGCAGTATGCAGGGAGCATAACCATTGATGAAGAGTTGATGGATGCTGCCGGTTTAATTGAGAATGAAAAGGTCCAGGTCGTGAATTTGCATAACGGCGAGCGGCTGGACACCTATGTGATCAAAGGAGAAAGGGGTTCGGGCACGATATGCCTGAACGGGCCGGCTGCCCGGAAAGCCGCCGTAGGGGATGTGGTGATTATTATCTCCTATGCCCTGATGGACGTTGCTGAAGCAAAAGCCTATCAACCGGTATTTGTGTTTCCGGATACCGAAACCAACCGGCTGGTATAAACGAATCATACGAAAGACACGGAAACTCCCCGGAAAAGAACGAGGGAGTTTTTTTATACTAAACAGAGGAACCGATGGATCACCTGCAACGGATCAAAACAAAGATATTCCCGGATTATGCTTCCTTCAGGCCATGCATCGATCAATGGAAAAAAGAGGGGAAGACGACGGTTTTCACGAATGGCTGCTTTGACCTGGTTCACCGGGGACACCTGGAGATGCTGATCCGGACAGCGGAGAAAGCCGATAAGCTGATCATCGGCCTGAATAGCGACCGGTCGGTACAAAGACTCAAAGGCCGGGGAAGGCCCCTGACGGATGAAAAATCAAGAGCGCTTATGCTGGCATCGTTTTGTTTTGTGGATGCCGTGGTTCTTTTTACGGAAGATACGCCTGCCCGGCTCATCGCGCAGATACTCCCCGATATACTGGTCAAAGGAGGGGATTATACCGTTCCTGAGATTGCCGGTCATGAAGCGGTTGAGGCCCACGGGGGGAAGGTGGAGGTAGTTCCCCTGGTGCCTGGTTATTCCACCTCTTTGCTGATAGCAAACATACGAAAAGCCGGCGATGAGCAAAGTTAAAACCGTATATACCTGCCAGAACTGCGGCGCCCAGTCGCCCAAATGGATCGGAAGATGCCCTTCATGCGGCGAATGGAACACCTATGTTGAAGAGATCGTCAGTCGGCCAAAGCGAACGGTAGTAGCGGCCACAGGGGTGAATTCCAGGCCTCTGAAGCTGGAGGAAATCCATGCAGCCCGGCAGCCCCGTATTAAAACTCCTATGGAAGAGATCAACCGGGTGCTGGGCGGAGGGATCGTCCCGGGATCGGTTATTCTGATCGGCGGAGAACCGGGGATCGGTAAATCAACGCTCATTCTTCAGTTGGCCCTGGGACTCAAAAACAAAAAAGTTCTTTACGCTTCGGGCGAAGAGAGCCTTCAGCAGTTGAAACTCCGGGCCGAGCGACTGAAACTGAGCAGTCCGGAGTGCCTGTTTATCAGCGAAACATCCCTGGAAAACCTGCTGGCTCACCTGGAACACCAGAAGCCGGATATTCTCATCATCGATTCCATACAGACCCTTTCTACGGAAGCCATTGAGTCTTCTCCCGGATCGGTGGCCCAGGTCAGAGAGTGTACCACGGCGGTTCTGCACAAGACCAAAAAAAGCCCGATGGCGGTATTTTTGATCGGTCATATCAACAAAGAAGGAAACCTGGCCGGTCCCAAGGTGCTGGAACACATTGTGGATACGGTCATTCAGTTTGAAGGCGATTCGACCCATATGTTCCGGATTCTGCGTTCCGTGAAGAACCGGTTTGGATCAACCTCCGAACTGGGGATCTTCGAGATGCGCGATACCGGTCTCACCGAAGTGAAGAATCCTTCGGAGCAACTCATCACCCATACCGGGGATTCCATCAGCGGGACAGCCATAGCGGCGACCCTGGAGGGGATCCGTCCGATTTTGGTGGAGATCCAGGCTTTGGTGAGTTCAGCAGCCTACGGAACGCCCCAGCGTTCGTCTACAGGATTCGACCTGAGAAGGCTGAATATGCTTCTTGCGGTGCTGGAGAAACGGGCCGGCTTTAAGCTGGCAGCCCGGGATGTATTTCTCAATGTGGCCGGGGGACTAAGGGTGAGCGATCCGGCAACCGACCTGGCCGTGATCTGCTCAGTACTTTCTTCCAGCCTCGACCTGCCTGTGGGCCCTAAAACATGCTTCGCCGGGGAAGTAGGTCTTACCGGGGAGGTCAGACCCGTGCACCAGATTGAAAAAAGAATCTCCGAAGCAGCTAAACTGGGCTTTAAACGCATAATGATCTCCGGACTGAACAAGGAGTATATTCATACGAAAAATGAAATTGAGATTGTCCGGGTTAACAGAGTCAGCGAGGCCTTCCGGATACTATTCCGCCCGGAAAAGTGATAAAGGTTATGTAACAGCAACCCGTTGATGAAATGACGCAAAAGGTTACCTTTGCCACAAACCGCAGATCCATGAAAACGAAAATTGGTATTGTTTTAATCAGTTTCTTTGTTCTCTCAGCCTGTGGGGACAGTTTTATCAAAAAACCCGAAGGACTGGTTCCTGCGAAGCAAATGGTGGATATGCTGGTTGACCTGCACCTGGCCGATGCACTCTATGAACAGAAAAGCAACCGGCTGGGCCCGAATAAATTACAAATTAAAGCGGAAGACTTTTACTATTCGGTACTGGAAAAATACGGTGTCGCAGATTCCGTATTTGAAAAATCCATGGTTTACTATGCCAGCTTTCCCAAAGATTTTGAAAAGATCTATGCAGAAGCCCTGGATCGTGTAAACCTGATGCGTGAGGCTTCCTCCCTGAAGGATCCACAACCTGTTACTATTCCTAACGATTATTCCCGTTGAGAAAGATTGCGGCTACCTATATTTTCCCGGTGAGTTCCCCCCCGCTGAAAAACGGAATTCTCGTGGTGGATGACTATGGGAAAATTCTGGATATCAGAGATACCCATGGGAATCTCCGGGAAGAGGCCGGACTGGAGTATTACAGTGGAATAGTGGTTCCGGGATTTGTCAATGCCCATTGCCATCTTGAGTTTTCCGGATTGCGAAACCGGATACCCCGGGGCACAGGATTGCCCTCTTTTCTGGGTTATGTACAAAAGCTGAGGGATCAGGATGTGGAAACGAGACAGCAGGAGGCTGAAAAAGCTGACCGGGAGATGCAACAAAACGGTATTGTTGCCGTGGGCGATGTTTCCAACGGGTGTTCCTCTCTGGCGGTGAAGAAAAAAAGTGCCCTCAGGTATTATACCTTTATTGAAGTGTTTGGTTTTCTGCCGCAACGTGCCAAAAAAGCCTTTGCAGCAGCTGAAAAAGTATATCAGGCATGCCGGAACCTCGGCCTGGAAGCTTCCATTGTGCCCCATTCGCCGTATTCGGTTTCCCGGCCTTTGTTCGAAAAGATAAAAATGTGGACTGAAAAAAATCAGGGGGTGATTTCCATGCATAACCAGGAGAGTTCCGAGGAAAACTTCTTTTTCAAGACAGGCCGGGGAGGAATAGCCACCCATATGAAGCATACCCTTGGGCTGGATCTCTCCGGATGGAAACCCCCCGGACGAAATTCCCTGGTTTCCGTAGTGGACCAAATCCCGGAAAAAGCCCGGTTGCTCTTGGTTCATAATACCTTTACCACGAAAGAGGATGTTCAGGAACTGAAGAAAAAGAGGGATATGCATAACGTTTTTTTTATATTATGCCCTGGTGCGAACCAGTATATAAGCCATTGTCTGCCTCCGGCAGATATGTTGCGGGAACAACAGGTGAACCTCTGCCTTGGTACCGACAGCCTGGCTTCCAACAGAGAATTATCCATTCTTGCAGAAATGAAAATCTTACAGCACCATTTTCCGCAGCTGGAACTGGAAGAACTGATTGCCTGGGGAACGCTACACGGAGCCAAAGCTCTCGGAACTGACGGGGATATAGGAAGCTTCGAACCCGGGAAAAAACCAGGGGTTAACCTGTTGGTGAAAACAGATCTTCAGAGCCTGAAGCTTACCCCGGAAACGAAGTGCAGAAAATTGGTGTGAGGGAATGACTATCTTTGTAGCCGATATTGGGTATGGCAACTTTTTTATTCAACGATATTGTTTTTGGGCCTGTGCACAGCAGGCGTTTGGGTGTGTCGCTGGGAATCAACCTGTTACCTGCGAATAGCAAGGTGTGTTCTTTCGACTGTATTTACTGTGAATGCGGACGGAATCCGGAATCCCGGCATGGAAAAACAGCGCTTCCTGCCCGTTCAGAAGTTGCTGAAAAACTGAAAAAAACCTTGTTATCGATGCAGGAGGAGGATGCCCTTCCCGATGTGATTACCTTTGCCGGTAACGGAGAACCCACCCTGCATCCTGATTTTGCCGAAATCATTGAGGATACTCTTCTTTTGCGTTACCAGCTTGCTCCGAAGGCGCGGATTGCCGTGTTGTCGAACGCTTCCATGCTGGGGAAAAAAAAGGTTTTCAAGGCCCTCCTGAAAGTGGAAGATAACATTCAAAAACTCGATTCCGCATTTGAAGAAACCCTGCGTATCATGGATTGCCCGGCAAAGAATTTCATCCTTCGCCGGGTGGTGGATCAGCTCACAGCCTTCAACGGAAAGGTGATCATTCAAACCATGTTCCTCAAAGGCAGATATAAAAATCAGCATTTTGACAATACCACATCCGTTGAGGTAGAGGCCTGGATCAACCTCCTGAAAAAAATAAAACCCTCGCAGGTTATGATCTATACCATAGCGAGGGATACCCCGGTGCACACCCTGGAGAAAATCAGCGAAACCGAACTGAACCGGATCGCTTTACAGGTTCAAAATGAAGGATTTTCCGTACAGGTTTCAGCATAACTAGTACGGAGGTCCTGAGGAACATCCGGTTTTTATTACCTTCCGGGGGGCTATAAGGTGGTCCGGTACCATTCCGAGCTGCGTCCCAGCATGCGGATACCCGCTACAAAACCTTTGAGTTTCAGAACGTCGTCGCTTTCAAGCCAGCCATAACAATCGTAGGTCTTCCCCGATTTGGGATCGTAAATGGTCCCGTCTTTCCACTCCTCTTTTTTGGCATCATACACAAAACCATCCAAAATCTGCAACCCCAGGAGCGAACGTTCACGAAGTTGCGGATCCGGATTGTCATCGTCTTTGGGCGGCTCCCCGTTTTCATACTTCTCAGGAATAAAATAAACGATGGTCCCGATGTATTTGCCGTCTTTTTTCTCTACTTTGATCTTGGTTGTTTTTTCATCGTTCCACCAAACGCCGGTAATCTTATCGGCTGCCTGCGAAGAGGCTGCCAGAGTATAAAAGGCAAGGAAAAGAAGGATCAGTGTTTTTTTCATCTTTGTATAATTATTAATTTGTTAGGTTTTTACAAAATAAATTACTGTCTGATGGGTTACAAGATAGGTCATTCACAGGGAATTGCTTCTGTCCTGTTGATCTGAAATTTATTTTTACAGTCATTTCATGGTATAGTTTACCCCTTTACAAATATAAACAGAAAATGATTACATTCATGAAACGGGCAAAACGCATTTTTTTCATTTTTCTGGTGTCGATTTTTGTGTTTGCAGCAGGGGCTTTATTTCAGAATTTCCTCCATTTTTGTTAATTCCTCCGCTGAGAAATGGAGGTTTTTCAGGGTTTCCACATTATCCTCGATTTGTTGCACGGAGCTAGCGCCCACGAGTACCGATGTAATTCTTTTGTCTTTGAGTATCCATGCCAGGGCCATCTGCGCCAGGGACTGGTTTCGTTGCCGGGCCAGTTCATTGAGCTTTTTTACTTTGGCAATGGCGGGTTGGACCTCTTCTTTTTTGAGGAAACCCCATGATTTGGCTGCTCTTGATCCTTCGGGAATGCCGTTGAGGTATTTATCGGTGAGCAGTCCCTGGGCAAGCGGTGAAAAGGGGATGCATCCGATGCCTTCCTCTTCGAGCACATCGAGGAGTTCCTCTTCGACCCACCGTACAAACATTGAATATTTAGGTTGGTGGATGAGGCAGGGTGTGCCCAGTTCTTTGAGGATTCTTGCGGCTTCACGTGTCATATCAGCCGGGTAGTTGGAGATTCCCACGTAGAGGGCCTTGCCGGCGCGCACGGCCCGGTCGAGGGCCCCCATGGTCTCCTCCAGAGGTGTTTCCGGGTCGGGGCGGTGGGAGTAGAAAATATCGACATACTCCAGTCCCATGCGCTGAAGGCTCTGGTCGAGGCTGGCCAGCAGGTATTTGCGGCTGCCCCACTCCCCATACGGACCGGGCCACATGTCGTAGCCTGCCTTCGTGGAGATCACCAGCTGATCGCGGTAGGCACGGAAATCCTGCTTCAGGATCCTCCCGAAATTCTCCTCGGCCGATCCGTAGGGCGGTCCGTAGTTGTTGGCCAGATCAAAATGGGTGATCCCCAGATCAAAAGCCCGGTGCAGAATGTTCCGGCCATTCTCAAGAACATCCACACCCCCGAAGTTATGCCACAATCCCAGCGAAATCGCCGGAAGCTTTAAACCCCACCTGCCGCAACGGTGATAGGGCATGTGGTCGTATCGATTTTCATTTGCCTGATAAGCCATCGTATTGTCCTGTTTTTAATTTAATCACAATATATCATTTTTGCCGCAAATTCAGTCATTCCTGCCCGGGAGAATCCGGAATTTTTTATTCCTTAATGCGAGTGCAACGAGTGGACAACCCTGAAAACTGGTTCCTGGCTCTCTTGATCTTCATTTGTGCCAATCAACGCGAAGCAAACAATAAAAGGGAATCCTTGCGCTGCCACGAAGGGCAATGGAGGGTTTTCTCGTTGTAAAAAGACAAATACAAAACCGGAAAGGCATAAATTAGGATGTTCAATTTAAAACAAGTAATTAGGATTTTAGATATAAAACTTGTATTTTTAACTTTAAATTATCATGTATATTTAAACTATAACTTTAAATTATCATGTATATCAGAAAGCAAGTTTTTGAAGGTTCAGGAAAAGAGAGCCTCTTTTTATGGGGTGCACGGCAAACGGGTAAAAGCACATTATTAAGATATTTGTTTCACGATTCACTGTGGTTCGACCTTTTACTTTCTGATGTTTATGAAAAGTTACAGAGAAATCCTTCTCAACTAAGGGAAATTATGCTTGCCTCAAAACCGGAAAAACCTGTTATTATCGATGAAATACAAAGAATTCCTGCATTGCTGAACGAAATCCACTGGCTGATTGAAAATAGAAATGTCCGTTTTATTTTGAGTGGTTCAAGCCCGCGGAAAATAATCAGGTCGGGAGCCAATTTATTGGGTGGTCGTGCTCTCAGGTATGAATTGTATCCGTTGATAAGTCAGGAAATTCCTGAATTTGATCTACTGAAGGCATTGAATAGTGGTTTACTACCCCGGCATTATTTATCTCCGAATCCACATAAACTGATATCTACATACATAGGTAGTTATTTGCGCGATGAAATAATGGCAGAAGCTAAAATCAGAAATATAAGCTCCTTTTCAAGATTTCTTGAAATGGCTGCATTTTCAAACGGAGAAATAGTAAATTACACCAATATCGCCTCCGAATGTGGCATTTCCTCTCCCACTGTAAAAGAATATTTTCACATTCTGGAGGATACACTTACAGGCCGTTTTCTCCCTTCTTTTCAAAAGAGGCCAAAAAGAAGGGTTATCCTTGCGCCCAAATTCTATTATTTCGATGTGGGAATTGTCAATTATTTACTTAAAAGGGGAAAGATCGTTTATGGGAGTGAATCGTTTGGAAATGCTTTTGAACATTTTATCTATCAGGAAATATACGCCCATTCTTCTTATACAGGATTAAACTATCCCCTGGCTTACTGGAGGACTGCATCGAAGATTGAAGTAGATTTTATCTTAGGGGATCACGAGGTAGCCGTTGAAGTCAAATCGACCAGATCTGCAACTCCAAGGCATTTAAAAGGATTGAAAAGTATCTCTGAAGAATATAATGTTAACAAACTGATTCTTGTATCCGACGATCCTTATCCCCGGAAAACAGGTAATATCCACATTTTACCGTGGAAGGTATTCCTGCAAAGGCTTTGGGGAGGAGGTATAATTTCATAAAACAGAAAAAAACGATGTATGGAACAAAATAGAGACAAAATACCGGAAAAAAAGAAAAAGGAGAGCATCCGGGACAAAGCGGACCAATGGATCGACAAAGCGGAGGAGTACATTGACGATACCACAGAGAAGATACACACAAGTGAAACCTACCGGAAAGCCGACCGGTCGGTGGAAAAGGCCACCAAGAAGATTTTCCGGAAAGCCGGAAGGGCGTGGGGAAAAACGGAACGGTTCTTTAAGAAGTCCGGGAAGGGAAAAGATAAAGATCAATAAAAGATGATTCTGGGTATTTTTTTTAATGCTGGATGCTGTTGTGGGCACTTTGCTACATTGTTTCCCGGTTCAATGGTATTTTGATAACATATTGAATTTGCGTTAATTAAATTTTTACCTTTTAGCCTGGACTATTCATAAATTTTAAAAAATATGAATAAAGCTCAGGTTAACCCCGACTTAGATGAAGTTAAACTTTGGAAGAAAGTTTTACTGAATC
>CAYPAW010000089.1:0-8131 GCA_964408795.1 uncultured Mariniphaga sp. | reverse complement strand
GTTTCATCGCTGAGGGTGATCCCTTCCGGGGCGGTCCACCGGTAGGTAAGGGGATCGTCATCCGGGTCGTAGGATCCGCTTCCATCGAGGGTTACGGTCTCTCCTTCGTTGACGGTCTGGTCGGATCCGGCATCGGCCACCGGAGGTTGGTTTACCGGAGGAATTACCTGGAATACACCCGTAATTTCCTGGTCTGAGTCGATTGCAAATTTCAATGGGTTTTCGTTTGACGTTATACTTCCCGACCAGCTTTCGAATTCCCACTCCTCGGTGGGTATGGCAGTGAGTATTACGGTATCACCCTGGGTGTAGATTCCATCTCCGTTTTGATGTATGGAGCATCCGGCTGTTAGAGCTTCCGGGGGATCGACCGCAACCGTAAGAGAAAAAGTTTGAACGGGAACCTCAATTACTTCAACAATGGCCTGATCAAAAACCCCGCTTGCTGTATCGGTTGCTGTTACCAAAAAAGAACCGGTTACATCACCGGCAAGGTAGTTCCCGTAATCGTCAATAATTCCGCCTGTTGCATCCCACACCACCGATACTTCGGTTTTCATGCCGTATTGGTCGTAGCCCAATGCTGTAAACGAAGCAGAGGTGCCTGGGTAAAGTGAAAGCAAACCGGGACTGATGGCCAGGGTGCTCACAACCGGCTGTTCAGTGGCCACTTGTATAACCGCGGTGTATGATTGCCCTGTTGGGGTGTGATTGGCTGTAATATAAACCACTTCCTGGAGGTTGCCGGCTTTAAAAAAACCGGTGCTGTCGATGGTTCCTGAAGAAGCTTCCCATATCAAATCAGCCGGGAACGGTTTCCCTATTTGATCGACGACATCGGCAACAAACGTAAGGGAATCACCCTGCATGATGGATAGCGAGTCTGGCTGGACGGATAAACGGGACAATGCCGGTTGGTATGTCATTACTACCGTTGAATCGGAAGCTACAAGAAGCGGATCGGACTGTGCGTTTGCCGAAAGGTGAATTTTGTTCTCTGTACCTTCTTCAACCGATGCAGGTACCGAAATTTTCACCCAAACCGAAGCCCCCTGTTCGTCGGGCAATTCGAGTGTAAAAGCAAGTGTTCCCTCAATCCATCCATGTTCATCCTCCAGGGTTACGTCAACCGCATCTTCGGGGACTATCCAGTTTTTGAAACTGCACAACATAGAGTCCGTTTCCCCCGGCACAATATACAGGGTGTCGGCCCCGGTTGCTGCCACCAGGGAAACGGCTTCGGGAAGCCAGCCGGAAAAATCAACATTTTCACTTACCTCTTCACCGATGCCATTGGCAACACCTCCAGGCCCGGAAGCATCGCCCCACCAGTTATTCGGGGCCTGTATCTGTAGGGAAGCATCCAGGTTGTTTATTCCCATACCGGCATTGTTGTAAAGGTTGTTACCGGCGATCAACGGGTTGGAACCGTTCTGACACTTAATGGCATCGGCCGCATCGCCCGTTATGGTGTTCCCGGTTATGCTCCCCGATGAAGCATTGAAATGAATTCCGGTAGCACATTCGTTGTCTTTTCCGTAATTGCCCGATAGTTTTGTCCCCAACGATCCCTCGACATAAATCCCCTTGCAGTTGCGGCTTACCTCGTTCAAAGTAACCAGGCAGGAATTCGACCGGTAAATATGAACACCCGGTCCGGTATTGTCAACAATCCGATTGGCATTGAGATAATTATTATATGCATCATTGAATTTAATGCCGGTCGAATGGTTTGAACGCACCAGGTTTTTATGCATTTCATTCAATTCAACACGATCGAGGAAAATACCCGTTTGATTGCCCAACGGAGTTTCCCCATCCAAACCCACGCCAATATTGTTGTGGGATAAGATGTTTTTCTGACAGGATGCATAACCCGATTTCAACAAAATCCCACATTCCTTATTTCCGGAAACAATATTGGTGTGAATATGGTTGTTGTTTCCGTAAACAAGAATTCCATTTTTTGCGTTTCCCAAAGCAACATTTCCGGTTATGTCCACGCCGATACAATTGTTAAAAACCGTGTTGTTTTCCCCGGCAACAATCACACCCTCGTATCCATTTCCGGAAATAATGTTGTCCCTGATTTGACCCTTTCTCCCTGAAATAAGAACACCTGTACCGGAGTTCTTCAATACTTTTTTCCCATCTCCGTTTGTACCAATTTTATTTCCCGATAGTTGGACGTTTTCTCCATTAGTGATGATCCCCATATCTGAATTTCCTGAAACGATATTTTCCCGTATGATGGTTGAATCCCCATTTGCAGCAATTCCATCACCCTCATTGCTCATAACGGCATTGGCATTGCTGTTTAATCCAATCGTGTTTCCATAAATCTCATTGCCTTTACTCTCCTTATCGGCAATCCGAATGCCCGATTCACTATTCGCGGAAATTGTATTCTGATAGATAATATTTTTGCATGACTGATCTTCGATAAGAATGCCATTCCCAAGATTCCCCAGTGCTTTCAGACCCGAAAGGTCGGTTCCAATTTTGTTGCACACGATTTTATTTCCCGAAGAATTTCCCGTGATTTTAATTCCTCCTTCCCGGTTACCCGAAATCACATTCGATTCGCCCGGATTTGTTCCACCAACAACATTATTTTTGCCAATAATTTCAATGCCATATGTAAGATTTGCCGCGGCTTTTGATCCGTCAGAATTTCCAATAAAATTGGAAGTGATCGTATCGGATTCAGATCCACAATACAAACCCGTCTCACTATGTATTATCCTGTTTTTAAGAATGATGTTGCCCTTCCCTGATGAAACAACTCCATTTCCATTGCCCCTGACAACATTTTCAACAACCTGACAATTGATTGAACTTTTTAAATATACACCCCATTGATTATTCGCGATAACGTTTCCCATACCTTCTTCATCCAAACCGATCCGGATGTTTTCGGAATTATTTTCAACGAGAATTCCCGTACTTTCGTTATCAGATCCAGCCTCAATGGTTGATTGATAAACGGACCAGTTTCGGGCATTATTAAAATGAATACCGACGGGATTTCCAGATATCTCACACTGTCTGATCTCATTTTTCCCATACCGATTTTTGATATAGATACCCGCCTCAACGTTTCCATCAATGGTTTCATAATCTGCACCTATGCCAAAATAATTTCCTTCGATGCAGTTACCATCAAACCAATCTCCGTCTTCAACATAGATTCCAATACCATTTTTAATGAAAAAATTGGGTGATACGGATTGTCCAATGGACGATTGAAGAACATAGTTAAAAAATCTAATCCCTGTTCTATTTTCTGAGAAGATTGTATGATCAATGCTGCATCGCATCACTTCCGATAAAAGTATTCCGCTGAACTCATTCCCTTCCACTCGATTCATAGTAAACGTACAATTTTTAATGAATTGAGTGGTATCGCCCGGGGCAGAAACGTTTGACCCTCCATCGACAATTATTCCATAATTTCCATTTGTTATGGTAAAGCCTGAAATGGTCGTACTATTTTTTTTTATGGCTATAACCGGTGAATTATCGTTTATTGCTCGAATTGTAGTCATATCCCTTCCCCTCATTGACCGGATGGTCAAAGATTTTGAAACAACTACATTTTCGTGATATTCTCCGGGGCACACCCAAACAGTATGCCCATCCACGGTTTCATCGTCGTCAATGGCATCTTGTATTTTTGCGTAGTATTTCCCGGTGTTGGTATTTTGAACAGGAGCTACCAGCAATGGCCCTAAAGTTATTGTTCCAGGTGGCAATTTTTCGTAATCAGTATAAGTATCGGGAGTTGCCGATACTTTCACCACCGATGTAGTTACCCCGTATTCACCGTAGTGTTCAATAGTCCGTTCATCGGGGAAACAAAAAATATACCGCAGCGAGAGCGTTATTGTTTCTCCCGGATTAAGGTGTTTGCCAATGGAAAGGCTTATTTCTCCATCGTCAGCGTCATAAGTACCGGTGCCCGAGAGCGCACCGTTAACGTACAGGCGCACTTCTTTTACAAATTCTTTATCGTTGCCGCTACCTGTTGCATTAAATGCGATGGAAGCAACCTGCCAACCATCGTACTCATCGACCGAAACCGTCAGTTCGGCAAGGGTGTATTCCATATCATATACTTCGCATTCGGGACAGATGGGTGTTAAAAATGGTGTCGTTCCACCTAGCGTAAGGCTTGGTTTTTCTTTTTTCGGCGGTTTGAATTTTTGAATGGCAACACCATACTTGCCTGAAGCCATCGACCCTGAGCTGCTTACACTTTTTAAGGCCGGGGCAGAGCTGGCTGATCCCGGATAGGTTTTGTGGCTAACCCCTTCGGAAGTGTACAAGGTACCTTCGCCACTTTCATCAACAGGGGTTGTTGTAATTTCTATGCTTCCGGGCGAATGGCAAATACCCGTTTGTGTCAGGCTGTTGTCCTGGGTATTCAGCGCATAACGGATGGTACTCTGACCAATCACGGCTGCCAATACGGCTCCGTCGTTCACTTCAATGTCGCGAATTTCGCCTTCGCCGTTAGCAGAAGCCAGCAATTGCGGAATTCCGGGTTCGGATACATCGTAGGCGTACAAATGAAACAAGCCCCCTGGTTCGTTGCTCCCAATATAGAGGGTTTGTGCATCGACCCAAACAGTCATGGGAGTTCCTTTTACCTCAATTTCAGCAATTATGCTTGCTGCATCGCTCGTTAATTGAATCACCTGCACCCCCCCGGTATTGTTGGCATTATCGTAGGCCGAAAACAATAGGTTGTCACCCAGAAATAAATCATGGGTCTCTGCCTTAACAATTATTTCACCCACTTCGACCGGGACTGCGGGATTCTCAATGTTGATTATCTTTAAAACTCCTGACCAGGTTTGCAGGTATGCCCGTTCGTTATTAAATGCGTAGTTAATAATCATGTCTCCGGGTGAATAAGTACCCAATAAAACCGGATTCAGGGGATCGGCCAGGTTGTAAAAACACAAATCCATGTCCCAGTTGGCAATTGCTGCCATTATTTGCCCGCTGCTTTTAAGCCTTGAAAGATTGCCATTTTCAGTCAGATTGCCATTGTCTGTTGCGGTTTCCAATACCGGATTGGCCGGATCTTCAATTGAATAAGCTAATAGTTTATCCTGCGAAGCCACATACAAGGTGTTCGCTTCAACCAATACAGAAGAAACGGAAGTGGGGGTAAGATAAGCGGCTGCAGGCACCGGGTTGGCCGGATCGGCCATGTTATACGTTTGCAGCGGGATATCCGATTGTTCTTTAACAACAGCCAATTCGCCTGAATGATATTTAATTCCGCTGACTATATACGACTGGTTTTCAGAATATTGTATCAACGAAACAGGGGTATTTTTATCGGCAACAGAAACAACAGTGAAATAGCTGTAACTTCCCAAAATTGCGTTTTGGTCATTAACTATCACACTAACCACATCTTGAGAAGTTTTCAGAAATCCGGTCTCTGCTGGTGTATTCTTATTTGCGGTGTTGATTATGTGCAATCCGCTTGAACCATAGGCAGTGCCAACATAAGCATACTCGCCGGTAAAATATACCGCACGGGGATAATGAAGGGTCAGTTGAGAAAGCAGCCCGGGAACAGCCGGATTGCTGAGACTGTAAAGTTGCAGTTTGCCCGAATATCCGTCGGTAATGGTGGCAACCACATCGTCATGAACAGAAACCCCTTTTACAACCGCCGAATTGTCGGAAAAAGTTACCACAGGCAGCGCCGGGTCGGAAACATCCACAACATAGAACCCTTTCCCGTCCGAAGGGCTTTCAACAGCAAGATAAGCATGATTGCCGGATGCATCGAGGTGTGCACTGCTTCTTGCTGTGATACTGCATGAACCAAGCAAGCCGGGGTCAGAAGGTGTGGATATATCAACCACATGAAACCCTTCGTTGTTGTTTAACAGGATAAAAAGATGATTGCCGTTTGCTTTGATTGCTATGGCCTGTTCGGGAAGTTCGAGATAAGCCAGTTGTTGAAAACCATTGCCCGATTTGCTAAGGATCATCAGTCCTTTACCCTGTCCCAAATAATAAATATCATTCTGTTCATCGCCTGCTGTCACTTCACCTCCAAATTGCCCCAGGGGGTAAATTACCGGATCACCGTTTTGACTAAATGCCAAAACAGGATTCAATAAGTGAAATACAAAGAAGAAAAGGCCCGTAAGAAAAACAGGGGCAGAACACAGATGGAAAGAAAGTCGTTTCATCGCAACTCGTTTTTTTTGTTAAATATAAGGGGAATGAAAGCGAAATTTTGGATAAAGGTGTTCGGCTGGATAAATCCGAACATTTTTCAACCTTCAAAAAAAATACTATTTTTATTTTTTCTCATCCGTACAGAACAATGAATACAACTATAAATCAGGTGCTTGTATTTACGCAGATTATTCTCTGCGGTTTTTTTATTATTGTATTTGCAACAAGCAAGGTTAACCGGAAAGCCAACAACTTTGTAGCGGTTTTATTGACACTTTTTATAGCTTTTGCCTCGTTTGACCTGGCAAAGATTTTTGCCCCCGGCATTGAGTTTTACCCGGTTTACATCATCAGCTCCATAGCGTTGTTGTTGATATTTCCGGTTTTCAGCTTTTATGTTGGGGCTTTGTATAACATTTCTCAAAAAAAAGTTCTAATTCACTTCATTCTTCCCTTTGTTGCTTTTTTATTGTTGCTTCCCGGCTTATTTTCCAACTGGCCTGCTCCGGATTATTACAACAATTACCGAATTTTCACCCCCTCTTCCCGTACCGAAACGGTTTGGGCCTATTTTATTGCAAACGATGCATTTTTCACCCTCCAGTTTTTCGTATACGCTTTAATTATTGTAAAACAAAGAAAGAAGATTCGCCCGGTACTCGAAGAAAATTTTTCGAGCATGGAGGGGAAAAAATTAAACTGGATACTCTATCTGCTGGCAATATTCTCGAGCATTTATATCTTTTATTTTGTAATTGAAGTTTTTACAAACTTATCGGTTGAAAATTACGACTTTGTCTATTACATCTATTCTTTGCTGCTTCTAATGGCCTTTCTGTACGGTGCATACCGTCAAAATGAATATGCTTATTTTCCCGATATGCATCATAATAAAACAGAAAACCAGATTCTGGTTAGTCCCAATTATAAAATTAGCTTGTCTTCTGAAATACGTAAAGCCATCCATGAGAATCTTGAAAGATTGATAAAGGACGATAAGTTTTACACCCAACGGAATTTGACTCTTCAGGATCTTGCCCTGAAATTGCAGATCAACAAAAATGTGTTGTCGCAGTATTTAAACCAAAATCTGAATCAGAATTTTTATACCTACATTAATTCCCTAAGGGTTCAGGAGGCCCAAAAACTTCTTTTGGAGAAAATAACGAAAAAATATTCACTGGAAGGAATTGGTTACATGGCCGGCTTCAATTCCAAAACAACCTTCAATACGGTTTTTAAAAAGCAAACCGGAATGAGCCCATCGGAGTATATGGCCAAATTGTAAGTTTTGGTTCCGTATGTTTGGCGATGCACAAAACGTTGCTACCGGGTTGTATGCCAAAAGTTCGGTGAGAAGGGGGTGAATATCCTGTATATTTTGATCTCCGTTACAGAGGAATGTCCGGATTTTAATCTATGTAAAAGCCGTATGGAGCGGAGTTATTCCGGCATTGTCAGATAGAAGCCAGAGCTTTGTTTAATTCATCCAAAAAAGTTGGAAAAAAGTGGGCAAAAAGTTTGGTGGAAAAAAAAAGGTGTTTACATTTGCAGCCGCTTTGATGTGATCTGTGAAGATACCCAAAGCAAAGTTCAGATACTTCCTGGTTAAAGAAACGATTTATCGCAATAGAAATGGTTTTTTGCCGGTATCGTCTCAGGAAGAAAAACAGGAATTTTAGTAGTGAAAATTTGGAAGGAAAGGCAAGGTTTTGTATCTTTGTGGCCTTCATTTTTTAACCAGCCGGGAAAAGGATTGGAGGAGTAAGGAGCTGGTTCGTGATATTCAGCATTTTAAACTAAGGTGCTGTTTTTTTATGAGTTCTTTGAATCAATACGAAAAAAGAGAAGCGAGGAAAAAGGAAGCTTAAGCGTAAACGAGGAAAACCGGAAGCGAGAGTCAGGAGAACATTAGAAT
>CAYPAW010000088.1:0-15697 GCA_964408795.1 uncultured Mariniphaga sp. | reverse complement strand
ACGAGCATGTAAAATATTCACACCCAGGATCATTATTAAAATAAATGCGAGTTACATACTATACCTTTAAAAATTAATAATTTTAATAGTATGAAATATCAGCAGATTTAACCGGTTTATCGTTCATAAAATATTTGCCTGTTACATTGGTAACATCCGGCGAAGCAGTTAGATATAATATTCCGGCAGCACCTTCTTCCGCATTACTCCCAAAATTACCCCATCCGGCACGCAATAATTTAGTGTTAATTACTCCGGGATGCATGGCATTTACGGTAATATTATTCGTACGAAGCATTTCACTTAGTTCATAAGTAAAAAGAATGTTGCATAGTTTGGATAGCGAATATGCTCCATCGCCCAAATAATGCTTTTCGGCATTTAAGTTATCAAAATCAATACTTTGGGCATGAATCATAGAACTCACATTCATTACGCTTGCACCGGTTGATTTTTTTAGCAAATCAAGTAACTTTATTGTCAAAACAAAACCGGCAAGATAGTTTACCATGAAATTTTTTTCCAATCCGTTTTTGAGAATAATTTTTTTATGCTCAAATATTCCGGCATTATTTACTAAAACGTCTAAATGTGAAAATTTTTCATGAATAACATCTGAGAGTTTGGCAATATCGGCGAAAGAGGTAAAATCAGCATTAAAATAATATACTTCCGCATTTTGGGTATCGTTTATTATTTTTTGCCTTAATTTTTCCCCTTTCTCCGGATTTTTGCCATGCATCAATAATACAGCACCTTGTTGAGCTAATCGCAAAGCCGCTTGTTTTCCAATGTCATCTGTTGCTCCGGTCAGTAATACCGTTTTACTTTTTAGCATTTCTTTTATCGTTAAGCAGTTCTTCCCGAATCATGGTATGGCCGCAAGCCGGACACTTTTGAGTTGTACATTTTACTCCCTGTTGGTGAGGTACTGTTTCGCCACATTTGGCACATATACAGAAACCGCCAACAGAGTATCCGCCACCCTTATTTCTTCCTCTGCCGCCACCGGTTCCCAATCCTTTACCACTGCCTAAACCTCTATTGTTGTCTGACATATTCATTTATAAATAATTTTAAGATTTATGATTTATTTTTATGATCACGAATAGGTCTTTTAAGCGTAGCCTTAGTTAAAGGCTCCAGCGCATTGTTCAAAAAAGAAATTAGGGCTTTTTGTGCTATGTCGCCTCTTGCCAGATAAAGTTTTGCCCCCATATTATTCAACACATCAAAAGCATTGGGACCCGTATTTCCCACTATGTAACTGAGAACCCCTTCGTTTACAAGGTCAATTAAAGCCGAATGATTATCATCATGTCCTGGATTGATTCTTGCTTCCGTTTGTTTGGTCTCGCTGTCGTATATCAAATAATATGGAGCTTCTCCAAATCTTTTAGCTATTTTGCTTTCTAATGAATCGTTTTCTGTTGCCAATAAAATTTTCATTGTACTATAATTTTAGTTTTATATTCTATTAAATTGTTTTTGCTAACTCATAAGCATGGTGAATTGCATCTTGGGCTTTACCAGCTTTTGAAGCATCACCGATTAGATGAGTTGGCTTATCAATTTTAGTGTTTTCAAAAGGATTATATGATTTCATTCCGGTAGCCAATACGATAATGTCAATATCTTCAAGGGTTTGTTTATGATCATCGCCTTCTAAAACAACACTTTTATCGTTGATTTTTTGGAGTTTGGTATTTAAAAAGATATTTACATTTTCATGTTGCAGCGATTTCAATGTTAAAGTTTGTTCTATCATTTCCATACCGCGAGCAACTTCATTAAGCATTTCAACAATAAAAACCTTGTTGTTTTTAGAAAGTAATTTATTGGCGATTTCTGTGCCAATCAAGCCTCCACCAACTACAAGAACACGTTTATTTTCAGGTAAATTATGGTTTTCAAGAACTTCGGCCCAATAATATTTTTTTAGTCCTTCAATGGGAGGTATAATTGGTTTTGAGCCTGTGGCTATTACTATTTCATCAAAACCATTAAAGTCGTTGAGTGTTGCTTCCTTTTTATGAACTTTTATGTTTCTGTCTTCAATCTCTTTTTTCAGATAATTTACAATTTTTATAAGTGAGTCTTTGTGCGGAGGTAAAGGAGCAAGCAAAAATTGGCCTCCTAGTTTTTCTTTTTCATAAAGCGTTACTTTATGTCCGCGCTGATGAAGAGAAACTGCGGCCTGCATTCCTGCAAGGCCACCGCCAATAACAGCAAGCTTTTTGATAACGGAGGCTTTCTCGAATGTTTCTTTTTCATTGCCAACGGTAGGATTTACCGAGCACCCAAGTCCGTTCCCGGTTTTCACACCTCCCAAACAACCCTCGCTGCAAGCTAAACACGGGCGCAGGTTACCTTTAATTTTACCTAAATATTTTCCCGCAAAATTTGGATCAGCTAACAACGGACGTCCAAAAGCGACATAATCGCCTTTATATTCTTTCAGAATTTTATCAATATCTTTAAAATCATTGATTTGACCGACGAAAATTACGGGAATATCTACGGCTTTTTTTATCTTATCAGCAAACTCCCAGGTTTTGCCTTTGGGGACAAACATGTGTTGGAAAAACCAGTGAGGGGTGCTGCATACCGTCCCGGCAGATACATGGATGGCATCAACTGATTTCTCTTTTAAGATTTTCGAAAATTGAATCATTTCTTCTAACTTGATGCCATCCGGAATCATTTCATCTCCACTTATCCTGACTACTACAGGTAAATCGCATGATGATTTTACTGCATCCAAAATTTCCAGTGGAAGTCTTATCCTGTTCTCAAAACTTCCGCCATATTCATCTTTTCTATTGTTAACTTTTGGCGAAATAAACTGGCCCACGAGATAACCATGTCCAAACTGAAGCTCAATAATATCAAATCCTGCTTTTTCAGCGCGTAGAGCGGCTTCTGAAAATAAACTTATGGCATGTTGAATATCAGCATTTCCCATTTGTTTTGGGGTTGCTCCTCCGTTTTCACAGGCGCTATCTGTTGATGACACAAAATAGTTATTTGGAATTTTAGGATTAGCCATCCTTCCGGGATGATTAAGATGGGCAATAACTTTGGTGTCAAATTGATGAATTGTATCCGTTAGTTTTTTTAATCCTTCAATTTTGTGATCATTATCAATCCCTATTTGTGTTGGTAATTCTCTTAATCCTTTATCAAGGTATAAGGGTTCAGGTGTTACCGCCCCAAGAAATTCACTTCTCGCTTTGTAAAATTCAAGGTGCTTTTCAGTGATGCCCCCGGTGCTATCACCATAACCGGTTTTAACCGGGGCAAAGATGAAATTATTTTTAAGTTGTATCATTATCAATTTTTAGGTATTAAATTATTTATTCAAATGGCAAGTTCGCCATTGAGATCAGATATTTTAAAATTATAACAGAACCCGAAAATCTAAAACGAAATTTATTAACCGCATAATTTCACAAAGTAAGGCGCAAAATTTTGTCGTGTAATCAGTGATTGTTCTTACACAACAAAACTCTACGTAACATTGCCGATTGAATGTTTTCAATTTAGAATTTCAGGTGGAATATTATTTCATTTGATCCCAAATAACAAGTGCCAACGCTCCCTCTTTCGACTCAAAAGGTCCGTGTTCGTCATGCGGTAAAAATTTCTGATATGAACCTTTTTCAAATACTTGCCCATTGCTTATATATTCACCTTCAAGGACAAAATTTTGTTCTGTAACAATATGAGAATGAGGTTCCATATAAAAACCTTTGGGCAATTTTAGAAGAATGGTTCTATGACCATTTTCATCTCTTAATATTTTCCTTTGAGTTCCATCGGGATAATTGTCAGCTTTTTCCCAGTTTAAATTGTCAAATAAATTCATTAAATTTTTCATAATATTATCCTCTTATATTAATTGATTAGATGCATTTTATGTTTTCAATATTTCCGGTAAAACTTGCGCGCGACTATGATTGGCCATTTCTTTAATATGGTTCAATGTATCGGATGAAACAGGGATTTGAATTTCATCGTGATTAAAGTGCCCGGCTTTTAGTCGCTCGATATGCATATATAATCTAAAAGGCTCTTTATCGCTACGCGATACAATGAGATTGTCGGCCATTTCCTCCAATTGTGCTATTTCCTCTTTATTAGCCGATGTGCTTACTGAAATGATATATGTTAAATACTTATTTAGTTTAATTGTTCTTTTGATTTTATTAACTAAAGTTTCGCAGTTAAAAAATATACTGATATTAAGATAATTAAGTTAATAAAAAGTAGCATGTAAAAATTCTTCGGATATTACTCCGATTTCATGCAAATCAATTAATTGTTCAACGGACAATTGTTGATCGGTTAATGATTTTGTTTTAATGAATTTACGAATTTCAGCTTTATGTCTTAAAAACACTTTTTCATCTTCATCAATCGATATTATTAAGTCGGAAATTAAATCAAATTCTGACCTGATTGCTTCAAGGTTAATTTTTCTCATATGTTTGTTTTTATCTGTCAATATCATAATCTGGTAAGGAATTCACAGCATTCTTTTTCAACTCATCCACTACACGGGTATATTTTTCAGTATGTTTAAGACTGGTATGACCTAACATGCTTGATACTGTTTTAATGTCGGGGCGTGCTTTGCTGGTTAACAGGTTCACTGCGAAAGAATGTCGGGCACAGTGCCAGGTAATGTGCTTTTCAATACCTGCACGTTTTACCCAAGCACCTAAAGTCTTGTTTGCACCTTCCGAAGTAGGTAAAGTAAAGATTAGTTCATGGGGATCACCAGGTTCACCTATCATCTTTTTTGCAGTATTGTTAAGGTCAATAATAACATCCTTACCTGTCTTTAGTTGGTCAACAGTCATCTTGTTAATAGAAAAATCGATATCAGAAAATCTTAGAGATTTAACATCACAAAACCTCAACCCGGTGCAACAACATAAAATAAAGGCTTGTTTGATGTCGTCATTCTGGCATGGTGTTTTTGCAAGTTGAATTATTTCATCGTTGCTTAGAATGCTTTTTTTTAACCCTTCAATCTTTTTGATCTTAACACTATCAGCAGGATTGTTTATTAGCATGGCATTATCAACTGCATATTTTAAAATCTTTTTAAAACGTTTGAAATAGCTTTCAATTCCTTCACCTGAATGGTGACGTTCCAAATAGTCTAAATATCCAATCATCATACTTTTGTCAATTTTAGAAAGTTTAAGGGAAGTTATTTTTTGATTTGAATATGTTTCATTGAAAAATTTTATAAAGTTGTTAATCGCCCCAACAATCATTCGGTAATCTTTCTTTTTATATTTGTCAGTATAGGAATTTGTAAAGTCAATAAACAGGATTTTTTTATGTTCAGGTACAATTTCATTAAAGGCGGAATGATTTAATTCATTTTCCCGTGTAGTTCTTATTTTTTCTGCAAGTTCTATATTTATTCTATTTTTCTCCCTTTCTTTTGGAGTACGTGCCTTTGGATCTATGTATAATTTTAAAAATTCATAGGTGCGTTTCTTATCCCTGTATATATCCAGATAAAGGCTAATATTTCCATTAGCCAACACTTTCTCTCTTAGCCTAACATTATTCTTTTTTGTACCCCTCCTTGTTTTTTTCTTTGTATCCTTCATAACCTATTGATATTCTTTTGTTATGTTCTTCTTTTCAAAGATAGTAACAAAATTGGAATAAAACCATAAGCGAGTAACAATATAGTAACTCTAAGTAACAAAAAAAGAGAATATCAAGAGAAAATGATTTTCAAGAAAAAAGCTCAAAGGCTTGTTTTTATTTGCTTTTGAGCTTCTGTTTATTTACTGTTTTTAACCAGTTTTGTACCCGGAGTGGGAATCGAACCCACACTCTGTTGCCAGAACTGGATTTTGAGTCCAGCGCGTCTACCAATTCCGCCATCCGGGCGTATTAACCAAATGTTGAGACCAACGCATCTTCCCTTCGTCCCGATGGTTCGGGACGGGGCCGCCATCCGGGCTTTTCCATTAAAAAGGTGAGCAAAACTACGTATTTCGTCCGAATCAGCAAAGCTTTATGCTGATTTTTGTTCTTTCGCATCCAATCGTTTGACCACTTTGCCGTAAATGATTAAGGCTACAGCCGATACAAGGGCTATTCCCACAAAATAAAACCATATATAATGGGCATTTGCAGCCGCAGCAGCCCAGGCTTCCCGGGAATCAAACAACCGGGGATCGGGACAAAACCTTTCGAGCAATACCCCGGACATGATAAATCCGAAAATAGAAGAGAGAAAGGAATGCAGATGACTGAAGCCCAAATACATTCCCTCTTCGCCTTTGGGTGCCTGGAGGGAGAAAAACTCCAGAAAACGGGGCGATATGAAGGTTTCTGCCAATCCCTGGCAGGCAATTCCTGTCACCATCATAAAAGCTACCGGATGCATTCCCAGGATCTCTCCCTGCATCAGGTTTCCCGAGGCCATCAAAAGCGCCGATACCGGCATAATAAACATCCCCACCGTCATGCTGAACAGGGCGGTTTTTTTCCGCATTATCTGGGTAACCAGGCTGACCGTTGTAAAGACTACCAGAGGATTGACATTGGCATACCACGAAGGAGAAGCTCCTTCACCCGCCAACCGCAAAACGTATTTGGGCATGGTTGCATACATCTGATGCTGGACCATCCAGAAACCGGTGATGATCAGTATCAGAAAAATCAGGCGGCCATTCAGAAATACCCGGACCATACCGTTGAGAATATCCCGGATGTTCTTTCCTTCTCCCTGCCGATGGGCGCTTTGGTACCATAAAAAAACCACAATCAGACCCAGAAGGGTCATGGCAGCAGAAAAATAATTGATCCAGATCAACCCGGTGTTTCCCATCAACTCACGCAGGGGCTTGACAATGGTTTTTCCCGAAAAAGCCCCGATATTGACCATGGCATAAAAAATACTGTATCCCCGGGCACGGTTTGCTTTGGTCGTCTCTTTGGCTACTGTACCGGTAATTACGGATTTTATGAAGGATCCCCCTAATACAATAAGCAACATCACCGGCAATATGGCATACCGGGATGCCGAGGTATCCAGACCGCTGAAGAGGGTCTGCTTTCCATAATCCACAAGACCGGTCGACTCAAACAGGGTGGGCAACACACCCAACCCGGCATACCCCAGGGTGAGCAATAAAAAAGCCAGCATCAGCGATCTACGGAATCCTATTTTGTCGGCATACGCTCCGGCAAAGGTGGGCAACAGGTACAACAAAGCCTGAAAAACCCCGGCAATGGCAGCTGCTTCCACATCGCCAAAGCCGATAATCCTCGATAAATACAAGGTGATCACAATGAACACTCCGTAATAGGCCGCCCGTTCAAATAACTCCACCGTATTGGCCACCCAAAAAGCCCTGGGAAAATGCCAGCTACCTTTTTTCTCCATGTTTCAGAATTTTAACGCTCACAAAAATAACAGGATATACGGGTTTTCAAAAACGCGTTCCTTTAACATCTCACCGATGGATTGCCTTCCCGCCTTTTTTCTTACTTTTAACCAAAATAAGGCTTTTGTCCCTATGGAAGACAAAATCGAAAACAGCTGGTTTGAAAAAATCAGAAGAGGTGACGAACAGGCATTTGAAAAACTGTTCCGGGCCTATTATCCATCCATGTGTACCTACGCCTTTCATTTTCTGAATAACAGAAAAGAAGCGGAAGAGATTACCCAGGAAATTTTTCTGAAACTCTGGGAAAAAAGGACCTCCCTGCACATCCGGACTTCCATTAAGAACTATTTGTTCCGGGCGGTCAAAAACCATTGCCTCAATCAGATCCAACACCGGAGAGTAAAAAAACAATACATCCGTACCCTGCAGGATCATCCACAAAGAAACCCGAACCCGTCCGATTTCCTCCTGGAACCCTGGCTGGCTGAAGAAATTGAAAACGCCATTCACGCCATGCCGGAAAAACGAAAGGAAATTTTCCGCCTCAGTCGTGAAGAGGGACAAACATACAAGGAAATAGCCGATAAACTGCATCTTTCGGTCAAAACCGTAGAGGCTCAAATGGGCCTGGCCTTGAAAAACTTACGTGAAAAACTCAAGGAATACCTCCCATGAAGGAACGGATTCCTTGATTTCCCCATGTTCTGCATTGTCTGATCCTTTTCCTGCTTTCTCTTAAGGGTAAAGCCCCGGTGGAATGTCTGTAAATAAACGAAAGCAGGGATTCCGTCCAGTGCGGAGAGGGCATCCGTTTTTTACGATCCTTGTACAGGGTATGAATTCCATGGTATGCATAGGAAACGAGCAGGGTTACGATGTACAATCAGGATGATGATTCATCCCGATCCCGATGACTATCGGGACGAGATACCTGCCGGCAGGCAGGCACACTGTATCTTTATAAATTAACACTTTTAAGAGGATGAAAAAACAGGAAAAGAGAGACCAGGCCAGGCAGGCATTATTGATCCGGCACCTGACCGATAAGACCACCGAAGCGGAACAGCGGGAAGTGGAATCCTGGATTCAGGAATCGGAACAGAACAACCGGGAATTTCTGGAAACAAAAAAAATCCTGGAAAAGGTAGATTTGTATTACCATTCCCGTTCTTTTGATGAAAACAAAGCCTGGCATACCGTTCATTCCGCTATGCTTCATCCGCAGACGGTACCGGAATCTCCTGCCGGCCTGTTTGTCAGAAAACGCTCTCTGACTTTCCTGAAATATGCTGCGGTTGCTGTTATCCTGTTGGCTACCGCCCTTTTTGGATATTATTTTTCTGACCGGCCTTTTTCAGACCGGGCCATCCGACAGGTTTCCGCCCGCATGGAGGATTTCCCCAAAGAACTGCTTCTCACCGATGGAACCAAAATCTCGCTGAACAGCAACAGCAAGATTACCTATCCAAAAAAATTCTCCGGAGATTACAGGGAAGTAACCCTGGAAGGAGAAGCCTTTTTTGAAGTCCTGCCGGATCCTTCCCGTCCGTTTGTGATTGATGCCGGCGAAGCCCGGATCCATGTGGTGGGAACATCGTTTAATGTCTGTGCCTACCCCAACTCAGAAAACATCGAAGTGGTGGTAGAAACCGGAATCGTGGAAATTCTCCAAACCGCAGAAAAACATAATCAAACAACTCCTCTTTTGCTGGCCCCCGGAGAAAAAGCTACCCTCTCAAAAAAAGACAAAAAACTGTTGAAACAGAAAAACAACAACCCCAACTACTGTGCCTGGAAAACACATAGCCTGTCATTTGAAAATTCAGCATTGACAGACGTTATTCAAATTCTTGAGAAAACATACCATGTAAGTATTCATACCTCCGGACTGAACGCTGATGAGCTGCTTTTAACGGCACAGTTTGATTCCAAATCCATCGATTATGTGCTGGATGTTATTCGGATCACTTTTAATCTTGAACTTACTACAGAGAGCGACCGTTATATATTAACAAACCATCATCAAAACAAGGAGACTCCATGAAACAAGCTTGGTTTGACAAAAACAAAAAGGAGGATGTGTAAACCCGATCCCAATGGTTTAGGACAGGGTATGCAGGTTCCCAGGGTCATGGATGTTGTACATGCATTGATTATGCTATATGCCAGATATATAGAATTTTAAATTAATTTTACACACATGAAAACAATGAAAGAACGGTTGAACTATCTACGGCCAGTGGCATGGATGATACTGGTTTTTGTATCTGTTCAGACCGCTGCACAACAACAGGATAACAGGCAGATCCTGGATCAGAATATCAGTATTTATGCTGAAAATGAACCCCTCTCCAACATTATTGAAAAAATATGCACGTACCTGAACATTGATTATTCGTATAATTCCAGGCTGGTTGCCGACAAAAAAGTCAGTCTGAATGTATCCAACAAACCCATTAAATATGTGTTGGAACAACTGATGAAGGATTTCTATCTGATTTTTGAACTCGACAACAACATTTTGGTGGTCAGGGACTATGTACCTCTTGAAGAGAGTCTTGAATATCAGCGGAACACAGACGGTTTTTTCCCAGCCAACCGGGGATTCTTTTTTGAGAATCCCCGAAATAAGCAGGTTACCCTTGACTTTAAACTGGCGAGCAATCTGATTATTCTTCCGGTCACAATCAACGATTCCGACACCCTCAATTTTATTCTGGATACCGGCGTTCGTTATCCCCTGATTACCGAATTGCCTTATATAAACAAACTGGAACTCAATTACCTCATGCCGGTGGAAATTCAGGGCCTGGGCGAAGGAGAAACATTAACCGCGTATCGTTCAGGAAACAACCGGATGAAAATCGAAGGAATGGTAGCCCACAATCAGGAAGTTCAGATGATCATCAATGAGAACTTTCAGATTTCCCATATTCTGGGTTTACCGGTTCACGGACTCATTGGTTTTAACCTTTTCAAGGACTATATTGTCACGATTAATTATCTCCATAAAAAAATTACGCTTTATAAGCCTGAATATTACAAGTATCGTGATCGACGCAAAGACATTATCCTTCCGCTTCATTTTGAAGGAAACAAACCTTTTGTACACACCACGATTGTCACGCAGGATTCTACGGAGGTACCCGTGAAATTGCTTGTTGATACCGGAGCCAGTGATGCTCTTTGGTTATCGGAAAATTCCGACGAACGAATTGAACTCCCTGACGTCCATATAGAGACTTTCCTGGGACGGGGGCTCAACGGAGATGTATTCGGCAAAAAAGGACGACTGGATGGCCTTTGGGTCGGCCCTCTCATATTGCCAAAACCCATTGTGGCTTTTCCGAATTCTGAACTGATCGACGAGTTGATGAGTACGAACGACCGAAACGGAACCCTGGGAGCCGAAATACTCCGTCGCTTCCTGGTTACCCTCGATTACCGGAACCAACGCCTGACCCTCCGCCCGACGAGCGATGTGAAAGACGACTTTAACTATAACATGAGTGGCATGGATGTTGTAAATCCGTTACCTGGATTGCCGGTATTCACCATCGATAATGTCCGCATGAATTCACCGGCATACTATGCCGGACTGCAGGAAAACGACCAGATTCTGTCGCTGAACCATATAAGCCACAGATCCCTGGAACTGAACGATATCAACCTTTTATTGCAAAGCCGTGAAAACAGAAAAATCAAAATAAAAGTGTTGCGAAACGGGGAAGAGCTAAAAACCGAGTTCCGTTTAAAAAGAATTTTCTAAATGGCAACAAGACATGATTTTACCCAATCCATAGGCAGATGACGGGTACAGACCGAAACCATGAAATCCCTCAAGGAACCATCAATGAAGATGAATGAATAAGGTTACATGCATATTGGCGGGTTTTTTACTGTTGAACCTCAGTTTGCAGGCACAGCAGAAAGACCGCAGTATGTTTACCATTCCGGTAACCTTGCAGGAGGTGAATCAACCGGTTTCAGAATTGCTGAAAACGATTACCGCCCGTGAAGGCATCTATTTTTCCTATGATGCCAGCATCATTGTTGAAGACCGGAAACTATCCCTGGATATGATCAATCAACCGGTTCATAAGGTCCTTTCAGCAATGTTTGATACCCTGTTCATTCAATTTACCGAAAAGGAAAACCACATTGTAATCTCCCTTCGGGAACCGGACAGTACCCGGATCCCGGAACCCCAGGGAGAATTTATCCAACTTTCCGGACGGATTATGGATGAACAGAGCCGCGAATTTCTCTCCTCCGCTACGGTATCTTTATTCAATAAGCCCATTGGTACCATAACCAATGCCGACGGGGAATTTGTTCTAAAGATCCGGAAAGAATATGCTAAGGAACCGGTGGTTCTCTCCTGCCTGGGGTATGCGCAAAAAATCATGACCCCTGAAGAACTCCTAAAAAAAGATACCCTGACTCTTTACCCGATATCCATTCGCATTCGGGAGGTGAAAGTGGTAGCCATCCCGGTTCAGGAGATCCTCAACAGGGTCATCCAACGAATGCCGGAAAATTATGGTAATAACCTGTTGATGATGAGGGGATTCTACAGAGAAACCCTGCAACAGGACAAAACCTACACAAACATCTCAGAGGCGGTGATTGATCTGTTAAAATCCCGCTATTCCGATGATGCCAGGAGCGACAAGGTGAGAATCGTCAGAGGAAGGAAAAGCCCGGATGTAAACCCTTTTCAGTGGGTGAACTTTAAATTGATGGGGGGACCGGCCACCATGACCCAATTGGATATCCTCAAAACAATGAGCCCTTTCATCGATCCGGAGTACAGAAACCTGTATCACTATGCCATCGACAGGGTCATATGGTTTCATGCTCGCCCGGTCTATGTAATTCAATTCAAACCCATCCGTAAGGTTCCCTTTCCGTGTTACCAGGGCGAAATGTTTATCGACAAGGAAAACTTCGCACTTCTTCATGTGGAATTCGGATTCAGTAAACAGGAATTGCGGATGGCAGAACAAACCCTGATCCGGAAAAAACCTGCCGGCTACAAAGTCAAACCGGAAGAAGTCCGCTACACCATTGAATACCGGAATTCCGGAGACTTTCACTACCTCTATTCAGCCAAAGCATCCATCCTGGTCAAAGTGAAAAACCGCAGGGAAAATATAAATTCTGATTTCTTCAGTGTCTCTGAATTATTGATCACGGATCTGGAAAAAAGCCATGTGAAACGCTTTGCCAGAAAGGAACTTTTCACCCTGTCTGACATATTTACAGAGAACATTCAAAATTTTGACGATGCTTTCTGGGGAAATTTTAATATACTTAAACCCGACGAAGATCTGCAGACAGCTATCGAGAACAGCAAAAAAAACACGGATCCGGAAAATGAGTTCTTTTTTTTAAAGCAAACATTCACCGATACAAACAAATAAAGATCCTACATCATGAAACAGGTTTCTCCCGATAAAACGTATCCTTATAATCCCATGAAGAAAGTTGGTACCCTTTGCTTGTTTCTGTTTGTTCTTTCAGCTATTTCGGGACAAAATACCGGGGATGTTCTGGAAAAAATTGCCCGCAGATTAGCATCGACCTATCAAAGTCTTCCTTTGGAAAGTGTCTATATACAGACCGACAAGGATGTTTATGCTCCGGGGGAAACGGTCTGGTTCAAAGGAACTGTGATGGACCAGTCTACCCGTCAATTAAGCACTCTTTCTACGGACCTGTACGTTGAAATATTTGATAACAAAGGAAATCCTGTTTCCGGGGATCTTTTTTTGCTGGAACGGGGAACTACCCACGGGGATCTCTCTCTTCCGGAAGGTATAAAACGCGGCCGGTATTATATAACAGCCTACACGCCCCTGCAATATACCCCGGAACAGGTGTATACCCGGATACTATACATCGACGAACCCTATCGCTCCGATTTGTTAATCGATGTATTGAATAAAGATACCCTTTTCAGCGGCCGCGGGGAGGCCGGCATCTGGATAAAACTACGGTCCCTGGATAACCTTCCGGAACCCAGACTGCGGATAAACTACCAGGTTTTCCTGAACCATGAAGAAGTGGAAAGCGGCCGGGTACGAACCGATGAGAAAGGCATCGCAACCCTGCAATTTGCTTTTCCCGGAGAAACAGGAAAAAAACCCCTGAGCATTGTTTTCTCCGATGCGAAAGAAACCTGGGAACGTACTGTGCTCCTAAAAACCCTCAACGATCAGATAACCCTGGATTTTCATCCGGAAGGAGGAACCCTGATCCGTGGAATCCCTCAGAAAATAGGCTTCGTATCCAGGGACCTTTGGGGTAATTATCTCTCTGTATCGGGTGATATTCTGGATAGCCAGGGGGCTGTTGTGGCTAAATGCCAGTCCTTCACAAAAGGGTTCGGAATCATACCGGTGCAACTCCGAGAAGAAGAAACATACCGGTTTGTGATTACCAGTGACTACGGAAAAGGACAGGTATTCCATCTCCCGGAAGGAGTAGCAGACCAACCATCTCTTTCCATACAAAGCACCGATGAAACGCATATTCACACCTATCTGGCTGCTCCCACCGGGAAAGCGCAAAAAGTATATTTCACCGTAACATGCGGATACACCCTCCTGGAGGCCGGAGAACTCACCATTTCAGGCCCTTCAAAGGTGAACATTCCTGTGGAAAGTTTTCCCGAAGGGGTTGTCCTCTTGTCTCTTTTTGATTCACACAGTACACTTCTTGCGGAACGTCTGGTTTACATCCATAAAGACAAACACCTCCGTTTTAACGTCAAGGCATCGAAAAAGGTCAGCAACATTGAAGTTACCCTCCTGACAACCGGCGTCAACAAGGAACCGGTGTCTGCCGGATTAGCCGTTTCATCAGCCCCAGCAATGGCCTTTCTCGGAATAAACGAAAAAATGTATGAGCAACTGCATTTTAATTCCGTACTGATCCGGGAATTGCCTGTTCTCCCGTATACCGACTATGGCAGAACCCATCAGACAGCCATTGATTATATATTAATAACCAATAAATTAACCGATTTTTCCTGGACGAAGGTACTTGCTGATAACTCCGGAGAAACAGTGGGGTTCAACAGCAAACAGTTGGGGGAATACATCAGCCGGAAAGACGGATTGTATAGCGGGATAGACCTATCCCGTGAACCCATGCTGGACCTTCTGAATGCCCATGAAGATTGGATACTGGATGGTCCTAAAAAAAAGGTCACCCAAGCCAGAGTACTCAGGGAACCAGCCTATAAATCGTTGCTGCGTTCATCCACCGATCTGTTGGAAGTCATCCGGTCCATTCGTTCTTTTCAGCTTTTGAACGGACAAATTATTTTTCCGGGAATGCTCAATTCCCTAAAAAGCCAGATGGGTGCTACTATTGTGGTAGACGGACAGATCCTGGGAAATACGGCTTCTGTACTGGATGCTTTCCACCCACTTGAAATTGAGGAAATTAATGTGTATACCGATCCGGTTCAAATACAAAAATACACAAGCTTTGCCAGTGGCGGATTGATTGAAATATTCACAAAAACCGGCAAACCAGAAGAGGCTTTTTTACCTGCAGAAAAAAACATACAGGAAAACAACATGTATCTGGAAGGGTACCGTATACCCCGGAATTTCGAAACAGAAAAAATGAATCCACCGGAGGAAGGGAAAATCCATACAACCCTCTACTGGAATCCTTTTCTTTCGACAGAGGAGATCCATCCGGTAGAATTTGCTTTTCCGGTTCCCGGGATACCATCGAAATGGATCCTTCACATGGAAGGCATGGATGAACAGGGCCGGATAGGAACTTACCATTCGGTTATAAAAAACTGATCGTTTGCCAGAACCCGATCGGTTTCTTTTTTTCCTTCTGCCCTAACCCGAATAATTCATGAATTATTCCTATCTCCGATAGGTAAAACAGATCAAATATTTGGGTATGCAACAGGTATTAACGGATGGAGGAGGGGGTAGGGCAGAGGAAACAGTTGAACAGGAATAATCCGAAGCATTTCTTAAATTTCAAAATCAACGGGCATCGGATATAAAAAGCGATTGACCGTGAAAACAGGGATTTTGCAATGATGTACAAGTTCAGAAACAAATTTTCCGATTTGTGTCCCCGACATGTTGGATTCCTGGTGGGTACGAATAATAATCATTCCCGGATTTTCTTGCCGGATGTAGTCAAGAATAACTTCATGTTTTTCTTGTCTCCGCGCTTTTAAAATGTCCACTTTGCATTCTACTCCCCGTTCCGAAAGCATATTT
>CAYPAW010000087.1:0-21629 GCA_964408795.1 uncultured Mariniphaga sp. | reverse complement strand
ACGTTTATTTTCATAAGTTTAGGTTTAGTTAGGTTAGTTAGTTTAATGAGAAAAGGATAGGCTGTTGAGCCTATCCTTTGTTCTTTTTACCCCCTCTTTCAACCAAAAAAAATTCCCTTTTTCTTTATACAAAATAAAAATGCTTGATAATTACCTGTTTATTTAACGCATTTGTCATAATTAATTCTTTGAAAATTGACCTTTATCCCTTTAATTTGTAATCAAATCTGCTACAAATTTTAAACAACAGGGTTACCTTTTGGTGATAATCCGAATTATAGTATAGAAAATGAAAGATTTTACGGACGAACAAATCCAGAAAGGGATTTTACGCAATGACAGGTTAGTCTTACAGTTCATTTATAAACAGTTCTTTTACAAAGTCACTGCTTTTGTCAGGAGCAACAACGGGGACGATGATGATGCCCGGGATGTTTTTCAGGAGGCTGTAATCATTATTTACAGAAAATTGAAAGAGGATAAAAATGCGTTGGAGAACCGTCCGTTTCAGTTGTATCTTTTTTCCGTATGCCGGTTTTTGTGGTTGAAACAACTTGAAAAACGAAAGGCTGAAAGCGATAAAATAACCAACAGCATCCCATACATGGAGGATCTTTATGATGAAGACTTTTTTGACCTCGTCCATAAGAATGAAAGGTATTCTCTGTATCAGAAACACTTCCGGACCCTGAGCTCCGATTGCCAGAAAATCATGCAGTTGTTCTTCGATAAAGTGCCCTTGAAACAAATTGCCCAGGTTATGGGGTATAAAAGTGAAAAATATGCAAAAAAGAGAAAATATAAATGCAAGGAGTTGCTCATAGAACGAATAAAACAGGATGCTCACTATAAAAAAATATTAGATGATGACACGTAAAGTGAATGTTACAGAATGGATCGATTCTTATCTGAATAACCAAATGGATCCGGAAGAGAAAAAAGAATTTGAAGCGGAAATGACTGCCAACCCACAACTTTTGAAAGAAGTAAATCTACACAGGGAAATTGAAGATGCCTTAAAGGAAACCGATATCAACCGGTTAAAAGAAACCCTAAACGCGATGGCAGATTCAGAAACAACCACACCCCGGGATACAGAACCTACCTTCGACCTGCTGGAGTATTACGAAACCTTTCATGATTTTAACAACCTGATCGACCCCAGGGAGCTTTTGAATTATTACGAATCGCTTCCCAAGTTGCATGTTTACCAGCATGAGATTGTTTCCAGGGAGAAGGTCCATCCTTTTTACCGGGAACAGAAACCGGTTGCCTATCCGGTAGAAGAGGAGGAAGAATCTGCGGATGAAGCATTGATGGCTGAAATTGAAGAAGCCCTTGGGGAAAAGGATATATCTCATTTACGGGATAATCTGAAACAGATTGCCCGGACGATGCCTGACCATGCGTACAGTATCCAGCAGGTGGATGCGTATATACATCACCTTCTGCCGGAAGAGGAACGGGTGGCTTTTGAAAAGGAGATGGCCGTTAACAAACGGCTTGTCGCGGATGTCAAAATGCACCGGGAACTCGAAGAAGCACTGAAGGAATCAGAGATTAAGAACTTGCGGGACCGGATAACCAGCGTGATGGAAACCGAGGCCTCTTATGGACCCCACTTTAACGAAATTGAACAATACCTGGATAAGGAACTGGCGGAAAAACAACGGGTCAATTTTGAAAATGAACTGTATGAGAATCCGGATCTAAAAGCCGATGTGTCCCTCCACAAAGAGGTAGATCTGGCAGCCGCCGAAACCGATATCATGCAACTGAGAAATGAACTCCGTGAACTGCATGCAACCATGAGTGTCCGGGAGGAAAAATCCGTAATTCGCCTTGACTCACGGATGAAATCCGCCTTGGTTCGCTATACAGCCGCCGTTGTTGTATTGATTGCCTTTGGACTGTCTCTCTTTTTCCGGTTCCAGCCGGTAAATAACAAGGCTTTGTATGCGAAGTACAGCCTACAGACAGAAGCTACCACTGTATCCCGGAGCATCGAAGAAAACGACAGGTACCTGAGGCTTGGAAATGAATTGTTCAATACCCGCCACTATGAAGAAGCGGCCTTGCTGTTTCAGATTGTCATCGACAGAGATGATTCCAATGCGATTCCCCAGTTCTTTCTGGCCAACAGTTTTCAGCATATGAAAAAATATCCGGAGGCCATTGAAGGATATGAAAAAGTGGTTGCACATAAGGGAAATACTTACAAACAACTGGCGGAGTTCAACATTGGTTTGTGTTACCTGGTTCAGAATGATAAAAAGCGAGCGGTCAGCCAGTTTCAAAGGATCCTGAGGAATGGCAATTTCTATGCTCCCGAAGCCAAAGCAATCCTCAGGGAGCTTAAACCGGAGGATCTGGAATAGCTCATTGAATTCCGGTGAGCACATTCCCCGCCAGCTCTGCTGCGGGGTTAGCGAACAAAACACTAAAAAAATCCTTGACGGAATCGGATTCCTCGCCAGCTTTGCTGCGAGGAGTTTCAATACCAGAAAAAAGTCAGGCCCGGGTTTTCCGGGCTTTTTTCTTTCTCACCAACTGATCGGTAAGAATTCCTGCAAGAACACCCAAAAGAATCAGAAAAAAATAGAAGTCCCAGCTGGTATACAAGGCATCACTGTTTCCAATGGTAACATAACAGAGCCAGACATGGGGGTGTGCGGTCACCGGATTGGCCTTTTCAAGGTGTTTCAGTTTGGCCATCCTCAGGGCTTCGTGTTTCTTTTTCCCGGATTGTAAGAAGCGATAGAACTGGCGCATGATTTCGGCTCCGGACCGGTCTTCCACTTCCCAGAGGGTCATGACTACCGCCGGGCATCCGGCATAAAAAAAGCCACGGGCCAGGCTGATAACACCTTCTCCTTCCTTTAAGGTACCGCTTCCCGTATTGCAGGCACTCAGAACCGAAAGCCTGGCCTTCAGGTTCAGATTGTAGATCTCTTCGGTGTAGAGCCATCCGGGGCTTGTGCCTGAAGCCGGCGACTCCGGAGCAAATGCAAGTTTTGAAAACATAGGAAGAGAATCATGGATGATGGCATGCATCGCCAGGTGAAGAATGTCATAATCAGCCGCCTCCTCGCGGAAATGGGTCTCCGTAGCTTGTTCTCCGGTGTAAAGACGGGTTTTGGGATACTCCGAAAGGGCGCTTACTTCCTCACGGATTCCCGTTAAGGGGGACAACTGAAGGTATTCCGCATCGGCAAATGCATGGGAAGTTCCATAATCCGGAGCAAAAGCAAGGATGTTTTTATTTGCCCTTTTTTGGTTGTTGGACCGATTCATATACAAATAAGCGGAATACGAATAATTGAATGCGTGGCTCCGGACCAGATAGTCCAAGTCTTTGAAATTGAGGGTGTCTGCTTCCGAAGGTAGGGTAGATAAAAGTGCATCGAAGGGAATATAATGCAACAGATCATCCGGAATAAGGGTGATCGATTGATTCCGAATCCGGGATTCCCAGGGCTGGATGAGGATCTGATACAAACCATGGGCCGCCTCCAGATAGTGTATATACTCCTCCGTCGTGATGTTCACATAATCCGGGTCTGAGAGAAATTGATGCACAAAGCGAATATTCCGGATAAAGAGAGAATCAACCGGTGTCTTTCTGAAACAGAACTCCTCTTTGGAGACCATAAACTGATAAAGGGAAAGGTCCTGGTCCGGATTGGTTTCCCTGTCCAACACATATTCCAGGATCACCTCATTTTTTGAAAGCACCTTCCGGAGGTCGGCAATTGAAACCGGAGCATCGGTATATTTCAAACGGTAATAGGTGGGGAAGTTTTGTTCCAGGGAACGCTCCAGTTCATTTTGATCATGATTGAGTTGAAAAAGGTACTCTTCAAACCGGTTGATTTTCACTGTATCCGGTTTTTTCTTCTCTCTTTCTTCAAAGATCTGCTGGGTGTAATACGATATGCGGCCGTTGATATTTTCTTCCCGGCGGATCAGACTGTCGGGGAGGAACCCGGCATGCATAGCACTTTTTTCGGTCAGGTTATCCAGTAAACTGGCCGCTTTGTTGCGTTCGGAATTCTGAAAAGCGGTTTCAAAATATTCCACCTGACCGGTAAGGGTATAGAGTTCATAGGCAATCTTTATGGAAAGCAGGTAAATGGGATTTTGCAGTTGGGTGATAACCATTTTGCTCTCTTCATTGACTGCGCCTGTCCGGACATGATTCAATAAATCACTCGCCAGCCTGGCCGCTGAAAGCGCATTTTTCAGTGCCGCCTGTTGTTCGGATGAACCGTCTTTCCTGAGTTGCGAAAGTTCATAGTAGGTTTCTGCTTTGCTTTGTAAAACAGTAAGTGTACTGGCAGGAAACCGGCACTCCTCCATCCGGGGATTGACGGAAGGATCGGAATGCGTAAAATCACTTAGCGCAAGAATCGCTCGCTGAAAACAATTCAACGCCGTATCCAGATTTCTGCTTTTCCGGCTCCTGAAGGCTGCCAGTGAACCCGAATCAACCTCCTTTGCTGCATACAGGGTTCCCATGGAGTGATACCAACCGGAAATATCCCTGCCGGACAAAAAACCTGAAAGAAGAGGCCTGGCTGATTCCAGGTTAACCTCAGCTTTTTTGTATCGGTTCATTGATATGAGAAAATTTGCATAACCAATGTGCAGATTGGCCAGACTTATGGAATCCCTGATACCTGCAAGATGAGCGTTCAAAGTTTCTATTGATAAACGAAAATACTCGTCGGCTTTTGTGTTGTTATGAAGTTTATCATGAATGCTTCCAAGCAGAAAAAGAAAGACTGCTTTTTGATCGTATTCGGAATTTTCATAGCATGGCAGGATGGTATTCAGGGACTCTTCGTATTGGCCCGTTAAGAATAGATTTTCCGCAAGATTATATTTTGTATCATGGATGATCATTTTATAAAGCATGGTATCTCCTGAACTAAAGCGATTAATGGCCTGCTTGTGATATCGTATAGCCTCTGAGAAATTTCCTTTCGGCCTGTACACATTTCCTAAATTGTTGTATAGCAGCCCAAGCCTGTAAGTGTCGGGCCCGTAATTCTTAATATAGATTTTCTCTGCTTCCAGGTAACATTCGATCGCTTCAATGAACATTCCAAGTTCTTTGTAAACCGCGCCCGCACGCATAAGCGGATACACCAGGCTTATGTCGTTATCTGCAAAGATATTTTTTCGAATATACCAGCTCTTCAGGAAACAGGTTAAGGCTGTCTGGTTATCCTCCTGACTGTATGCCTCTATTCCCAGGGCAAACAATTCATCGCTTTTTACGCTATCGGCACGAAAATCGTGGGTCAACAGGCTCTCATACCCCAAAACCCGGGGTTGAGAAAAAAGGCGGGTATTCGAAAAGATAAAAAAAAGAGAAAAGATAAAAAAAAATAATATCCTGAATAATAGCTGATTGTATGTGTTTGCGTTTTTGTTTTCCATTCCGTTTTGAATTTTCGCGGGTTACCTTTTTGTCTGATACCGGATATTATAAATATATAAAAAAAGAGAGATTGAGAATTTAAAAATAATCACAATAAAAAAACAACACGATGGAAACGTTATTTAATCAATTGGCCGAAAATTTTGAAGTTCTGAAAGAAGAAGAAATGGATCAGTTAAAAGGGGGTTTAACCCCGAGAGAAAGAGACGTATTTGATCCGGATGAACATTAAAAGAGCGAATTCTCGTTTTGTTTGCCTTCAAATAAATCATATTTTCTGAACTCACACTGAATGGGGCCGTTATAGAGTTCCACCCTTTGATTGTGTTTAAGCCCCACTTTTTTCAATAATTCCTTTGAAGAAGACAATATCCAGGCAGTATTGCCCGGATATTGATGTTTGAGTCTTTCACCCATCATTGCATACAGGTTTTCGAGTTCCATGGATTTCAATCGTTCCCCGTAGGGGGGATTGATGATCAGGGTTCCCTTGTTGGTTTCTATTTTCAGGTCGCTGAAATTGGATACGGCAAACTGTATGTATTTGTAAACACCAGCATTTCGTGCATTTGCTTTGGCAATGCCTATGTTTCTTTCCGACAGGTCTGAGGCATAGATATTTTTCTGTGGGGGTTGAATCCTTTTTTCCTGAGCGATTTCTTTGAATAAGGCATTGTCGAAATCGCTCCATTTTTCAAAGGCGAACGATTTTCTGAAGAATCCGGGGGGGGTATGGGAAGCGATCAATGCGGCTTCCACAGGCAGGGTTCCTGACCCGCACATTGGGTCTATAAACACGGAATGTTCATTCCAGCCAGAGAGGAGGATCATTCCGGCAGCCAGTACCTCATTCAGGGGTGCTTGTGTTTGTCCCACCCTGTATCCTCTTTTGTAGAGCGGTTCTCCGGAACTGTCCAGGGATAGGGTTGCCTTATTCTCTGAAATATAAAGGGCGATGATAATATCCGGATGCGTGGTATTGACATTGGGACGCCTGCCTCTTTTCTGCCGGAAAAGATCCACGATGGCATCTTTTGCTTTTAGGGAGGCAAACATGGAATTTTTGAATACCTGGGAATGGTTCACGGTACTGTATACGGCAAAGGTATTGTTTTCATCCATCTGTTCAGGCCAGTTTATTTCCCGGCAATGGTGATAAAAATCGTCTGCATTCCGGAAGGTAAACGCATGGATTTGCTTCAGGATGCGCAAGGCGGTACGCATTTCGTAATTGGCCTTGTAGAGGATGCGTTGATCTCCCTCAAAGGTTACGGCGCGTCTTACGGTGCGTATTTTTTCTCCTCCGATTTGTTTCACCTCCCGGGCGAGAATCTCTTCCAGGCCAGCCAGTGTTTTTGCAACGATGGTAAATTTTTCCGTCACAGGTTCTTTTTTTTGTGTTATATTCCGGAGCCGTTGTTAAACGATCGTTCGTTGGCTTTTGTTTGAATGATTCTTGAGTTGGCCTCGATATCCCGGGTTATCCACACATTTCCCCCGATGATTGAGTTAGCTCCGACGGTAATGCGTCCCAACAGGGTTGCTCCCGCATAAATAACCACATGATCTTCGATAATGGGATGCCGGGGAATTCCTTTGATTGGATGCCCCTCATCATCGAGGGGGAAGCTTTTGGCGCCCAGGGTGACTCCCTGGTAGATTTTCACATGGTTTCCGATGATGGATGTGGAACCAATGACGACTCCGGTACCGTGGTCGATCATAAAGGACTCGCCGATACGGGCCCGGGGATGGATATCAATGCCTGTTTCGCTGTGTGCCATTTCGGTGATGAACCGGGGTATCAGGGGAATCCCAAGTTCCAGAAGGCGGTGGGCTATCCGGTAGTTCGTGATGGCACGAATGCCGGGATAACAAAAAATAACCTCCCCAAGGTTCCGGGCTGCCGGATCCCCTATATAGGTGGCATTGACATCGGTGACCAGTTTCTTCCGTATCTCCGGAAGATAGTCTATAAAGTCTGCCGTGGCCTGTAAAGCATCCGGTTTGTATTTCTTTTCCCGGTTGGTACGGCGATCACTGCACTCAAAGCACATACCCGCCAAAATCTCCCGGCTTAAGGAATGGTACAGTTCATCCAGATAAACTCCCATGTAATGCCTTGTGGCTTCCGGTTGCAACGACGTACTCCCGAAATAGCCCGGGAAAAGAATCTCCCGGATAAGGTCAATGATCCGCTTTAGTTGGGCAATAGAAGGCAACGGCTCCCCCTGATAATGCTCATGGCAAACCACATTGTACGATTTAGGATCTGAAAGCCTTTCAATGGCATGGGTTATGCTCTCTTTGAATTTTTGCATTTTGTCTATGATTTATCAATGTTCCAACAGCCTATAACGTTCCAATTTCTTGGATCCGGGGAATGCTGTTTACAGAAAATTCTCAATAAACCGCACGGCATTTTGCGTTCGTTTTTCCCCGAACCCGGAGTTTACAAAAAACGGAAATCCGTACTTTTCAAGTTCCTGCCTGTATAGGGCATGAAGGATTTTTCTTTTTTCTCCTCCGTTTTCCCGCAAAGGATCGGGTTCCCAGGGTATATCGGTATCATTCAATATAAATCCTGTTATGTGGGCTTTTTTTATGTTTTCATCTATCCAGTCGGGAATTGCTTGAAAGGCAAATTTAAACCAAATTTTGGTGATGATCAGCCAGGTATCAAAAAAAACAAGAGGATATCCGGAGTGCAGGGCTTCCTGGTATTGATCCATTTGTTTCCGGGCAATGTGTTCTACATCCTCCCATACATATTTTCTGTGAAGGGATGCGATGTATTCGCGGGCATATTCTGTATAGTGGGGAGCATCGTAATGGCGGCTCAGTTGCTCGGTAAGAAGGGTTTTCCCGGTCGACTCAGCTCCGGTTATGACAAGAATATGCGTTTTAATTTCACTTTTTTTCATGCAGGTCTTTCTTCCATGTTATGTAGCCGGCTACCGCCATCAGGGTGTAAATCAAAAAGAGGAGGGTGGTAGGCCATAATCCTTTGTAAATATAGAGGCCGGCAGAGAAAAGATCGACAAAAATCCAGATCAGCCAGTGTTCAATGTATTTTTTAGCAAGCATCCAGGTTGCTACGATGCTCAAAGCCGTTGTCAGAGAATCCATAAAGGGCACGGGAGAATCCGTAAAATTCAGAAGAATGTAGAGGATGCATGCATAGATCAGGATTGTTATCCCTGCCAGGATCCGGAAAAGTGACCGGCCAGTTTTTTGCACAGGCACTTTTTCCCCTGTATTCTTCTTTCCGCCCGTCAACCAGTAATACCAACCATACAGACTGATCCCCACATAATAGACCTGTAGTCCCATGTCGGCATAGAATTTTGCCTGGAAGAATACATATACATAGAGCACCGAAGTGAGCAATCCGGTGGGCCAGGTAAGCATATGCTGACGTATGGAAAAGAATATGTACAGCATACCCAGAATTGCTCCCAACACTTCAACGAAATGCCCCGGGAGCCAGTCTGTATACAGTTCGGTCATGGATTCATTCGTTGGATGCCAGGTAGGCGTTGTATTCGTTTTGATCTTTGATAATCTCCAACGCTTTCAGAATGGCGTCATCATCCATATTAATGATCCGATAAAATTCATGCCTCGAGAAGAGGTCCCGGGCAATCAGGGCTTTTACCTCTTTTTTCATTTGGGATTTTGTATACAGGATGCTCTCCTCATCCTTCTCAATGTTTTGTTCCTGGCCTTTGCGAATCATGTCGGAGATCATTGTTTCCGTCACTTCAAAAGAGCGGTTGAATTTCTCAAAAACGGGATATTTTTTCTTCAGGTTTTCCCGGTTGTTGTCAACATATTCGAGGGCGTAAGTATTCACGATGTTGTTCCTTCTCAGTTTATTGTAATACTGATAATACCGGGAGGTATCCATTGGAATGAAAATATCCGGCATGATGCCGCCTCCGCCATAAACGGTCCGGCCGTTAAACAACGTTTTATACTTCAGGGAATCATTAAAATCAATGCTGTCGGCATTGAACAATTCCCCATGGCTCATTCGTGTGATGTATTCTGACCGGTAGGTGTCGAATCCTTCCTCATAGGATTTTTGAATACAGCGTCCGCTGGGGGTAAAATAGTGGGCTGTAGTAAGCCGGATCATGGAACCTTCGTTGAGCCAGTAGGGTTGCTGAACCAATCCTTTACCAAAAGATCGGCGTCCGAGAATTATTCCCCGGTCCCAGTCTTGCACAGCTCCGGAGACAATTTCACTGGCCGAAGCAGAACCTTCGTTGATCAAAACGATCAGGTTTCCTTCTTCAAAGCTTCCTTCGGATGAAGCTTTGTACTCCCGTTTGCGGTTGTGTAACCCTTCGGTGTAAACAATCATTTTTCTGTCGCCGAGGAATTCATCCGACAGGCCGGTGGCAGCATTGAGATACCCTCCTCCATTGCTGCGCAGATCCAGGATCAGGTTTTTGAGATTTTGGGTTTTTAATTCGCTGATGGCTTCTTTGAATTCATCCAGGGTCGTGGCAGAAAATTTATTGAGTTTTATATAGCCGGTTTCTTTATCGAGCATGTAGGATGCATCAAGACTGAAGATGGGAATTTTATCGCGGATGATGACGAAGTCCAGCAATTCGGGTTCGTTTCTCCGGACGATCTGAAGGCTTACCCTGGTTCCTTTGGGTCCTTTCAGTATATCGAATACCTGTTCGTTGGTGAGACTGATGTTGGCAATGTTTTTCCCATCGACTTTCACAATCCGGTCACCGGCCATCAGTCCCACCTTTTCCGAAGGGCCTCCGGGAAGGGTGGTAATGACCAACAGCGTATCGTTGAAGATATTGAAGGAGATTCCAATGCCTTCGAAATTGCCTTTTAACTCTTCGTTCATCTTCGCAACTTCCTCTTTCGATATGTATACCGAATGGGGATCCAGATCCTGAAGCATGCTTACAATGGCTTTTTCGGTCAGTTTGTTCACATTGGCTGTATCCACATAATAACTGTCAATTAAGCGGAGCACCCGGCCAAATTTCAAGGCATTGATTTGGACATCCTCTTGTGCGGAAACACTCTGAAGGGTCAGCAAAGCAATCAGCATACATACGGCTGAACGTATTATGGAATGTATCATCTTCATCGTTTTATTTCTTTCTCATTTTATGGATCGATCCATTTTTACCGGATCATTGATTCAAAAACAGCATCTTTGTTGGCTCTTTTCATCCGGCATGATACCTACAGAATCCAGGCCGGATTTTAGGGCTGAATTGATGCAAATATAAAAGAATACAATAATCTTACCAATCTTTGTTTGCGAGCAACCCTCTATCCGGGTTTTTCTCTGTTTATTTATTCCCATTCGATGGTAGCGGGAGGTTTTGAACTGATATCGTACACGACGCGGTTAATTCCTTTTACTTTGTTGATGATGGCATTGGATATTTTTGCCAGGAAAGGATAGGGCAGGTGGGCCCAGTCGGCCGTCATTCCATCGGTAGAAGTTATGGCACGCAGGGCCACGCAGTTTTCATAGGTTCGTTCATCGCCCATCACGCCCACCGAATGGACCGGGAGGAGGACAACGGCGGCCTGCCAGACCTGATCGTAGAGTTTCCATTCTTTCAGGCCTTTCATAAAGATGTCGTCGGCTTCCTGGAGCATCCGGACCTTTTCCGGGGTTACCTCTCCCAGGATGCGAACCCCCAGTCCGGGTCCCGGAAAAGGATGACGTGCCAGCACCCCGGGTTTCAGACCGAGGGCTTTGCCTACCCGGCGTACTTCATCTTTAAACAGCAATCGGAGGGGTTCAATCACGTGAAGGTTCATTTTTTGGGGAAGCCCTCCCACATTGTGATGGGATTTGATCGTTGCCGAAGGACCGTTTACGGATACCGATTCAATAACATCCGGGTAGATGGTTCCCTGGGCCAGCCATTGTACATTTTTGATTTTGTGTGCCTCTTTTTCAAAAACCTCAATGAAACATTTCCCGATCTGTTTTCGTTTATGCTCCGGGTCGGTAATTCCCTTGAGGCTATTCCAGAATTTTTGGCGGGCATCGATTCCCCGCACCGTCAGTCCCATGTTTTTATAGAGCTCCACTACCTCTTCAAATTCATTTTTCCGGAGCAGGCCGTTATCCACAAAAATACAGACCAGATTTTGGCCTATGGCTTTGTGCAGAAGAAGAGCCGCAACCGATGAGTCGACCCCTCCGGATAAGCCGAGTACCACTTTGTCGTTGTTCAATTTTTCCTGCAAATTCCTCACGGTCGTTTCAATGAAGGAACCAGGAGTCCAATCCTGCCTGCATCTGCAGATGCTGGTAACAAAATTTTTCAACAACCGGTTTCCTTCGGTGGTATGATACACTTCGGGATGAAATTGAATGGCATAGGTTTCTTCCAGGTCAATTTTATAGGCGGCAAAATTGACATCTTCCGTTGAGGCAATCACTTTGTAATTTGGCGGTAATTTCACAATGGTATCGCCGTGTGACATCCACACCTGGGTGTGTAGGGATATTCCTTTCAACAGCTTGTTGTCGCCGTCAATAAATCCCAGATGGGCCCGTCCATATTCACGGGACCCGGAAGGAGCCACCTCGCCTCCGTAGTGATGCGTCATGAATTGTGCTCCGTAACAGATCCCCAGTAACGGGATTTTGCCTTTGATTTCTGAAAGATCGGGTTTGGGTGCCTTCGGATCACGTACCGAATAAGGACTGCCCGAAAGAATGACACCCCTGACTCCTGAATCCATCTCCGGGATCTCGTTGTAAGGATGTATCTCGCAATAAACATTCAACTCCCGGATTTTTCTGCCAATCAGTTGGGTGGTTTGAGAACCAAAGTCGAGAATGATGATTTTTTCCTCCATGCCAGGCCATTTAATTTTTGCCAAAGATACCTTAATTTAAGGAAAGTGAAAAAGCCCTTGCCCCATGGAGGATCATCCCATTCTGTGATTACCGGACAACAGGAATAATTTTCGTTCCAAAGAAGCGTTCTGCATAAGTTGTTGTTTGATATTTGTTACCTTTGACCTTGATTTGGCAGGATTCTTTATGAAAAGAGGTGTCTTTTTTATAGTTTTCAGTTTACTGTCTGTGCAGCTTTCTGTTTTGGTTGCTCAGGTTCCGGAGCCTAACAAAGTTTTTACTTCCCAGGAAGTAACCTACCTTCAGCACCGGGTGCAACGAGGAGAAACGCTTACTTCATTAAGTAGTAAGTATCAAGTAGATACGAAAGTTTTGATCCAGCATAATCCCTCTTTATTACACGGATTACGTGTGGGAGATATTTTAAAGATACCCACCCATGAAGAATCCATTCCTGAAGCAGAGCAACGGGATCTGCAACACCAACCCGATACGTTTATTATCCATGAAATACAGCGACGTGAGACCCCCTTTTTCGTGGCAAAAAAATACGCAATTGATATTGAAGATATCTACCGGTACAATCCGGAACTGAAAAGATTCCGGAGGGGCCGGGAAATTCGAATACCCCAATTCTTTCAGCAGGAAACAGGAGGGGGGCATCATCCTGTTGCCGAAGAGGAACCAACAACCGGCCAGTCCGGGATCCGTGAACGAATGATTGAACACAGGGTCAAGCCTGGAGAAACCCTTTATTCCATCGCACAGCAGTATGACCGGTCGATCGGGGAGATCCTTTCCAATAATCCGGAGGCTCAGCCTTTGAAAACAGGAATGATCATCCGGCTTCCGGAAGAAAAAGAGATCATTCCTGCGGAGGAGAGAATACGCAGGGCAGGAGACTTTTTTATGCACCGGATTGAAACGGGAGAGACCCTCTATGGACTTACCCGGAGATATCATATTTCCGAATCCGAACTGACTGTTTTAAATCCAGTACTGGAGACCGGGTTTCCTGCTGGCGTGGAGCTGAAAATTCCTTTGCAATACCTGCCCGATATGAATGTTCAACCGATCAATGAGGAGGCGTTTACGAAACACATGGTGAAAAAAGGAGAGACCCTTTACAGGCTTTCTTCTCTTTACGATTTAACGATCGGGGAAATAAAAAAAGCCAACCCGGAACTTCAGACACGGGAGAGCCTTGTGGAAGGTGAAATTCTCCTGATTCCCCAAAAAACGGACCTCCAGAGCGAACATCCTGAAGAAAATACGGACGAGGAAATACGTACGGAACCAAAGAACCGGCTAGAATCCGATTCTTTTTATGAGGTGGAAACCCTCGTGGAGGTTCCGGAAAGTTGCCGGCCAACGGATCATTTTCCTTTAAGAACTTATCATGTAGCCCTGATGCTGCCCCTGTTTCTGGAAGCCAATGATACCCTGAACAACAAACCCGTACCAACAGACTCCCTGATGGTGGAGGATCCTGAAGCGTTGGTTGCTGAAGCCGATACCCTTGAAAAGGAATTCTCACCCCGGGATCAAACATGGCAGTTTTACGGGAATACCGAAGATTATCTCCATTTTTACGAGGGTGTTTTGCTGGCTGTCGATGCCTTGCGCTCCAGCGGCATGCACGTGGAACTTCATGTGTACGATACCCAGCGTAACCCCAGAATCATTGACAGTCTGTTGATCACAGAAAAGCTTTTTGCTGATTTGATTATCGGTCCGGTTTATCCTTCTCTTCAGAAGCCGGTTGCCGATTTTGCCGCAAAAAACAGGATTCCCTTTGTTTCTCCTCTATCCCCGGAAGGGTATCTGGCTGAGACCCATCCGTATTATTTTCAGGTTTATCCCTCAAAAGCGTATATGCTGGAACAAACAGCCGGGTTTATTGCCGATGAATATTACGACTGCAATTTTATTGTAATGGATATCGGAACTCCTTCGGCGGAAGATTCCTTGTTCATTGAGATGTGCCGTGAAAAACTCTACAATACGGGTTATTACCGGGATATTAGCGATGTATCCTTCCGGATATATGATTTTAACCGGTTTGGAGGACAGGGGCTTTCACGCATTTTGTCAAAAACCAGGGAGAATGTTTTTGTTATTCCTTCATTTAATGAGGGAGAGGTGAGTGTCGCTGTTTCCAATATCAACAATTACGCTTCTGATTTTCCGGTTACGGTCATCGGTCATTACCGATACAAACAGTTTGAAAGCATCAGCCAGGAGCATTTTCACCATGTTAAGCTGAAATATTTTTATCCCTACTGGACCGATTATACTTCACCGGCAACGATTCGTTTTATTTCAAGGTTCCGGGAGAATTTTTACACAGACCCGGATCCTTATGCGATGCAGGGGTATGATGTGACTTTGTATTTCCTGAGTGCTCTGGGTTATTATGGGAGGACCTTTACGGATTGCCTGCCTTATCTGGAAGTCGGGTTGACCCAGGGCGATTACCGCTTTGAAAAGGTTTCCCGGTTCGGGGGATTCATGAACCGGGGAATTACCCTTATCTCCTACCATCCGGATTTTACCCTTGAGAAAAAGAACCTGACCGGGAAAATCCGGTATCTGTACACGCAACGTGACCAAACCCGATTGAAAAGAGAACCTCGCGATTGAAAGAGTGACTTCCCGAAGGATTTTGGTTCCGGCACCGTTTGTTCCCGGGGGGAAGCTTATTTTTTGGTTTCCCTCTCCAGGTCAGCAAAGGTTTTTTTAATGATTCCGACAGCTTCCAGCATTTGGTCTTTGTTTATGGTAAGTGGCGGTGTAAACCGGATGGTATGTTCATGGGTGGGTTTGGCAATTAATCCGTTTTCTTTCATTGCCAGACAAACATCCCAGGCGGTAATCTTCCGGTTTGCTTTTATTTCCACGGCATTCAACAATCCTTTGCCGCGAACTTCCCTGATCAGATCCGAACGGATGCTCTGCATTTCCTTTCGGAATATTTCCCCGATGAGTTCTGCGTTTTCCACCAGCTTTTCATCGCGGATGACGTCGAGGGCTGCCATGGCAACTTTTCCGGCCAGGGGATTTCCTCCATAGGTACTGCCATGTTCCCCGGGCTGAATCGTCAGCATGATCTCGTTATCGGCCAATACACAGGAAACGGGTATGGTTCCTCCAGAGACGGCTTTCCCCAGAATCAGAACATCCGGTCGTACTCCTTCATGGTCACAGGCCAGCATTTTCCCGGTACGCCCCAGTCCGGTTTGTACCTCATCGGCAAGAAACAGCACCCGATGCTTTTTGCACAGGTCACTGGCCTTTTTCAGGAATCCGTCTTCCGGGATGTAAATCCCGGCTTCTGCCTGAATCGGTTCCACGAGAAAAGCAGCTACATTCGGGTCTTTAAATGTTTCTTCCAGCTTATGCAGATCATTGTACGGAATTTTTATGAATCCCGGGGTGTAAGGTCCGTAATCAAGGTATGCATCCGGGTCGGATGACATGGAGATGATGGTGATCGTCCGTCCGTGGAAATTTCCTTCGCAGACAACAATCTTGGCCTGGTTCTGAGGAATTCCTTTTACTTTGTAAGCCCATTTACGGGCCAGCTTCAGGGCGGTTTCATCCGCTTCGGCACCTGAATTCATGGGAAGCATTTTATCGTACCCGAACAACTTGCACATGTATTCTTCCCATTCGCCCAATACATTGTTGTAGAACGCCCGTGAGGTCAATGCCAGTTTGTGCGCCTGATCGTTGAGCGCTTTAACAATTTTGGGATGACAGTGCCCCTGGTTAACCGCTGAATAGGCAGCCAGAAAATCAAAATATTTTTTCCCTTCCACATCCCAGACAAAAATTCCTTCTCCTTTTTCCAGAACAACGGGTAGCGGGTGGTAATTGTGTGCCCCATACCGGTCTTCTCTTGCAATATATTCTTTCGTATTCATAATTATTTTTTTGACCATCAATGATAGCAAATCCCACGGATGAATTTAATGATATTATTCAACAATTCCCATCCTGTTTCATCCTGCGGCAGACTTTTCTTCGGGAAAAGGGAGATTAAAAGGATATTTGTTAAACGGTTACCTTTCCTGAAGAACAGGGCTTTATCAGGAGAAATTTTCCCGTGGGCTCCCTGTTGATTGGTAGGTGATAAAAATAAAACCAATAATTTTTATGGATCGATATGATTTTCTAAATTGCCGGGCTAAGATCTTACAATTTGTTCATACTAACCTTTTATTTTTTTTGAATCTTAATGGGAAAGCGCAACGATATTCATAAAGTGTTAATTATCGGTTCGGGGCCGATCATCATCGGTCAGGCCTGTGAGTTTGATTATTCAGGAACCCAAGCCTGCAAAGCTTTGCGTTCGCAGGGGTATGAAATTGTGTTGGTAAATTCCAATCCGGCAACGATCATGACGGATCCCGGGACGGCCGATCGCACCTATATAGAGCCGTTGAATGAGTACGCCTTAACGGAGATCATTAAAAAGGAACGGCCGGATGCCCTTCTTCCGAATCTGGGGGGTCAAACCGGATTAAATCTCTCTTCACTTCTGGCCCGCAAAGGCATTCTGGAAAAATACGGCGTTCAGGTTATTGGGGTTTCTGTGGATGCCATTGAACGGGGTGAAGATCGCACGGCTTTCAAGGAGACCATGAATCGCCTGGGAATCGACATGCCGGAGAGCAAGGCCGTCACCAACCTCGATGAGGCTGAGAAGGTAGCCGATCAACTGGGGTATCCGGTAGTGGTCCGCCCTGCCTATACCATGGGTGGAACCGGAGGCGGACTGGTTTACAACGTCGAAGAGCTGCGCACCATCGTAAGCAACGGTTTATCTGCCAGTATGGTCCATCAGGTATTGATTGAAGAATCGGTAGCCGGGTGGGAAGAACTGGAACTGGAAGTGGTCCGGGATGCCAAAAATCAAATGATCACTGTCTGTTTTATTGAAAATGTGGATGCAATGGGAATTCATACGGGCGATTCTTTTTGTACGGCTCCTATGCTCACCATCAGCAGGGAACTCCAGGAACGCCTTCAGCAATATGCTTACGATATTGTAGAAGCCATTGAGGTTATTGGAGGAACCAATGTGCAGTTTGCCCATAATCCGCAAACAGGCAGGGTGGTGGTCATTGAAATCAATCCGCGCACATCCCGTTCCTCAGCCCTGGCTTCCAAAGCTACAGGATTTCCCATTGCCTTCATATCCTCGCTGCTTGCCGGAGGAACGACTCTGGATGAACTTCCTTACTGGCGGGGGGGTACCCTCGAAAAATATACCCCCTCCGGAGATTATGTAGTGGTGAAATTTGCCCGTTGGGCATTTGAAAAATTCGATGGCCTGGATGATAAACTGGGAACCCAAATGCAGGCCGTGGGAGAGGTAATGAGCCTGGGGAAAACCTACAAGGAAGCATTTCAAAAAGCCATACGTTCCCTCGAAATTGGACGCTCAGGACCTGGATTCGCGAAGGATTTTCATGAGAAAAGCCTGGATGAACTGTGGAAACGGTTGAAACATCCTTCCAGTGAAAGACAGTTTATCCTCTATGAAGCCTTAAGAAAAGGAGCCGATATCAACGAACTGTATGAGAGAACACACATTAAACCCTGGTTTCTGAAACACATGAAGGAGTTGACGGAACGGGAGGAGGAAATTCTGGCTTTTAAAGGGAGATTCTTGCCTGATGAATTGCTTGAGCAGGCCAAGAAAGAGGGTTTTTCAGACGCCTATTTATCCCGGTTAACGGGGATTCCTGAGAAAGCAATCCGGGAGCACCGGATTTCACGGGGCATTGTACAGGCCTGGGAAGCTGTTCCGGTAAGCGGCGTTGAGAATGCTGCGTATTACTATTCAACCTATAATGCCACCGATCAAATGGCTGTCAGCAACCGCAGGAAAATTATGGTTCTGGGGGGAGGGCCCAACCGGATCGGTCAGGGCATTGAATTCGATTACTGTTGCGTGCATGCAGCGTTCGCTATTCGCAAAGCCGGCTATGAATCCATCATGGTAAACTGCAATCCGGAAACGGTATCAACCGACTATGATACTTCCGATAAATTGTATTTTGAACCGTTGACCGTAGAAGATGTATTGGGGATCTATCAAAAAGAGAAACCCGAAGGAGTGATTGTCCAGTTTGGAGGGCAGACTCCATTGAATATTGCCAGGGAACTCGAAGAAGCCGGGGTGAACATTCTGGGGACCACACCGGATACGATTGATCTGGCCGAAGACCGTGATCGGTTCAGGAAAGTGATGGACCGGCTGGGGATTCCCCAACCGGAGTCGGGGATGGCCAGCACCCTGGATGAAGCCCTGGAGATCGCCGGAAGAATCGGCTATCCGTTGATGGTAAGACCTTCCTATGTCCTGGGAGGAAGAGCCATGAAGATCATCCTGGATGAAGCCATGCTCATCCACTATGTTACGGCAGCCGTAGATGTATCCCCCGACAGGCCTTTGTTGCTCGACAAGTTTCTGGAAGATGCCATTGAAGCCGAAGCCGATGCCATCGCCGATGGAAAAGACGCCTTTGTGCCGGCTATCATGCAACACATAGAATATGCCGGAATCCATTCCGGAGACTCGGCATGCGTGATTCCTCCGGTGATCATTCAGGAAAAACACATACATACCATTTATGACTACACCAAACGAATTGCTCAGGAATTGCATGTGGTGGGATTGATGAACATCCAGTATGCCATTTACGAGGATGTGGTCTATATTCTGGAGGCGAATCCACGTGCTTCCCGTACGGTACCCCTGGTTTCAAAAGTGTGCAATATCTCAATGGCTAACCTGGCTACCCGGATTCTGCTGGGTCAAAAGCTGGCCGATTTCGGGCTTACAAACCGGAAATTCAACCATTATGGAGTCAAAGAGGCGGTATTCCCATTCAACATGTTTCCCGATGTAGATCCTCTGCTTGGCCCGGAAATGCTTTCTACCGGGGAAGTACTCGGACTTGCCGATAATTACGGACTGGCATTTTTCAAATCCCAGGAGGCAACCCAGACACCTCTCCCTACGCAAGGAACCGTTCTCATTACGATTGCCGACAGAGATAAAAACAAGATTGTGGAAACAGCCCGGAACTTTAAAAAAATGAATTTTCACATTCTGGCTTCCCAGGGAACAAAAGCGTTTCTTGAAAAACACGGCATTGAAGCGGAGGTCATTAAAAAGATATATGAAGGTCGCCCCAACATTGTGGATGCCATAAAAAACGGAAATATTGACCTTGTGGTGAATACTCCTGCCGGAAAACAGAGTGAATACGACGACTCCTATATCCGGAAAAATGCCATTAAATACAAGATCCCTTATATTACCACTACCTCGGCAGCCCTTGCAGCAACCAAAGGGATCAAAGAACGTAGAAACGGGGAGTACAAAGTGAAATCATTGCAGGAATACCACCGGGAAATTGAAGGGTGATGTTTCATGATCGGTTCAGAATGGGGGGCATGACGGCTTTTTTTTTCAATGGAACGCGCTTTCGTTGCGGTCCCGGGTTGTTTCGGGACCGTGAAAAATTCTCTATCTTTGAAACCGGGTGTAACCCCAATAATGGATCCATGATGAGAAACAAACATACCATAAAAGCATTCGTGCTTTTTCTGTTCATCCTTACCGCTCTTCCGGTGTGGGGTCAACTCTTCCGGTACGAAGAGAGACTATTTGAACAGGTTGATACCCTTCAGGAGGTGGAATATGCACAGGCTCCCTGGTTGAATAATCCGATTGAACTGCTGGAGCATTATGCCATTCATGAAGGAGAAACGAAGACCCAGGATCGACCGCTTTATATGGATATCTTTATGCCCCGGGATGACACCCTTTCCTTGCGTCCGGCGATTGTTTTTTTTCACTCCGGGGCCTTTATCCGGGGTTCCCGGCTTAACGACGACATGGTTGCTTTGTGTGATTCTTTTGCCCGCATGGGGTATGTCACGGCAACCGCTGATTACCGCCTGGGAATAGGAGCCACCGCAACCTGGTTGTTTGGGATGATCGTGGGTATTTCAGTGACCGATGTGAATCTTAACCGTTCTTTGTACCGGGCTATCCAGGATGGCCGGGCTGCCGTTCGCTATCTGAAATACTATGCTTCAACCTATGGAATTGATCCATCCCGGATTTTTATTGCCGGGAGCAGCGCCGGTGGATTTATTGCTTTGCACAATGTATACATGGATAAACCGGAAGAGATCCCTTTGGAAATTTACCTGGAACCTTCGCTTGGGGGATTGGATCAAATCGGCATTCAGGGAGTGGATGCTTCTCCCGGGGCCATTGTTTCCTACTGGGCAGCCATCCAGAACCTGGGCATGATTGAAGAAAATACCACTCCTGTGTTGCTGATTCATGGTGAAGCGGATCCCATTGTACCTTTCAAAAAAGGCGTACCTGTGAAGGCTGTGATCCCCACTTTTGATGGGGTGAACTTTACGGTATCCGAAACTTATGGCAGCTTCTGCATCGACTCCGTACTAACGGAAAAGGAAATCGATCATCAAACCTATTTTGTGAAGGATAAAAAGCATGAGTTTTATGGGATCGATCATGGTGAATGGCCTCCGGAAGGGCCTAATTGCTATTTCGATACCATTTTTTGGAAAACAAAAACTTTTTTGCACACGATCCTTCGTGCGGAGGCTGGCTTTGAATATGAAACGGAAGGACTGACTGTCCATTTTCACACGACTGCCTCCGATATTCACTCTGTAGATTGGGATTTTGGCGATGGAAATACCAGTACTCAGCTGCATCCTGAGCATACCTATGCGACACCCGGCGAATACCGGGTGAAACAGGTTGTGTTTACCCGAAACCTGGCCTGTGATACCCTTTCTGAAGCAATGGTTGTAACGGATCCGGTGCATGCAGTTGCTTTATTACCAGTGGCTATTGGCGTATATCCCAATCCGGTCAGGGATTACCTTACCCTAAGCGGAATCACCGGTTGTTTCGATTTGTCGGTGGTTGATCTTGCGGGCAGGGAAAGGGTACGCATGAAAAATATACAGGAAAATAGCGTGAACCTCACCGACCTGGACCCCGGGATTTATTTGATCCGCATCACATCCGGCCCTGCAACCTTCATCCGGAAGATCCGGAAAACCAGGTAACTGCAGGCAACCCTGTTTTATTCTTCGTGGGTTTCGGATGTTAAATGAAAAATGGATCCCACTTTCCGTAGGATCCATTTTTCAGGTACAGTAATTTCTTGTGGTTTACCGGGATTATTTTTTGTATACTTTTTTATATCCGTAGATGGCTGAGCTTCCCAGTTCTTCTTCGAT
>CAYPAW010000086.1:0-5337 GCA_964408795.1 uncultured Mariniphaga sp. | reverse complement strand
AACCCCGACTTAGATGAAGTTAAACGTTGGAAGAAAGTTTTACTGAATCTTAGTCGCTGTCGGAGACAGGAATAATTCATGAATTATTCGGGTTAAAAGCTTTCATTTGGGTGGAATCTTCATGAAGAAACCCGGAGGTAAAATACCGATCATTCCGGCATTCCTTTCAATTTTTCTGATTGATTTGATTTATATCCTGGAATTAATGCACCAGCAGCGTTGATAATTCAGAATTATGCATTAATTTTGGAGCAACCGTACCGAAATGTTTCTACGGATAGACATGTTACTAAACCAACTGATCCGAAATGAATAAAAAAAGGATATATCTTGTTATTGCCGTGGTATTGCTGGTGGTGCTGATTGGCATTGTAAGCGTTGGCATTCCGGTATTATTTCCCATGTTAAGAAAAGATACCCCAAAAGAAACCGTAGCCATTGTAGACCGGGGTATGGTGGTTATTGCTACGGAAGCCTCAGGTGCCGTAGTGGCGGAGAATGAGGTAATTATTCTAAGTCCTTCATCCAGTGTCATACGCAAGATCCATAAGGAACCGGGAGCCCGGGTAGCGGCGGGAGATGTGATACTCGAACTGGATACGGAAGCCGTAATAAGTGAAATCGAGAGCATCACCGACCAATTGGAGATGAAACGTAACTCACTGGAAAAAACCCGCCTGAACAACCGAAGCTCCATGATCGACCTGGATTACAATGTGGAGGCAAAAAAATTACGGATCACTTCCCTGAAATCCCAGTTGGCTGATGAAGAACAGTTACTAAGTGTTGGAGGGATCTCACCGGCACGTCTCCAGGAAACAAAACAGAACATTACCCTGGCAGAAAAGGAACTCGCTATGGTAATCGAGAAAAACGAAATCCGGATACAGCAACTCAAAGTCGATGAAGAGGTCCTTTTGCTGCAGATACGAATTCAGGAAAAACAACTGGAGGAAAAAAAGAAACTTCTCAATGATCTGAAGGTTAAAGCGCCTTCCGATGGCATTATTCTGGAAGTATCAGGAAAAGTGGGGGAGAAAACCAATACCGACAGAATGCTGGTTCGCATGTCCGATCTGACTACCTTTAAAATTATTGGTTCCATTGATGAGAAATATTCCGATTATATCAAAACCGGAAATCTTGTATTTGCCTTTTTGGATCATGAAAAACTGGAAGGACGGATCGGGATTATTCCTCCCGTTATTGAAAACAGCAAAATCCAGTTCACGGTTCATTTGGATCAGAGCGATCATCCGGCGCTCATCGCCAACCAAACGATCCCTTTGCAAGTGGTACAGTCGTTACGGAATAATACCCTCAGGGTTCCTTCCTCAGAAAGATTTTATCCGGATCATGAACAGACTGTTTTTGTAAAAGACTCAGAAAGGGTCGTACAGAGAAATGTAAAATTTGGAATGAAAGGAATCGAATACCAGGAGATTCTTTCCGGTCTGAATGAGGGAGATCGTGTGGTCACCTCGCAAGGAGCGGGACATCATGAGGAATTTACCGAAACTTCAGATCAATGATGCAAGGAGTAAGGTCCATACGAAGGATTACATGCACATTAGCTGCATTAGTTTTGATTTCAGGAGGGATGGCTCAGGATACTTTATCTTATTCCCTGAGCCTTCAAGATGTTGTTAACCTGGCGATTGAAAAATCATCGGCCATGAAAAACAACAACAATCGATATGTAAATTATTATTGGAGGTGGCGAAACTTTAAAACCAGCAACCGGCCCCAACTGGTCTTATCCGGCGATATGCCCGATTATACTCAGTCGACAGTGGCCGTTACCCAACCCGATGGGGGTGTTGAGTTCAAACAGGTTACAAACCTTTCTACGTCAGCCCGGCTTTCACTGAATCAGTCCATTCCACAAACAGGAACCTATATTTATGCCTCCACATCAGCGATTCGTTTTCAGGATTTTAACAAAGGAATTGTGAATTATTCGGGAAGTCCTTTTTCGATTGGCTTCACGCAACCGATTTTTGATGTGAACTGGTTAAAATGGAGAAGGAGAATTGAACCGTTGGTATATGATGAAGCACAGAAGAATTACATTGAAACAACGGAAGAGATCTCCCTGCATGCGACCTATCGGTTTTTTAATTACCTACGCATACAGACCAATTACAACCTGGCTGAGAGCAACCTTCAAAACAGCCGGGACAATTTGCGTATCGCCGAAACCCGGCAAGAACTGGGAACGATTTCCGAAAATGATTTTGCCCGGATCCGGCTCTCCGTATTAAATGCACAGAAAGCCTTGAACGCAGCCAGTATGGACCTTAAAAATGCCGATTTCGAATTGAAATCCTACATTGGATTAAGCCAGGAGGAGAAGATCGATTTGAAGATGCCTACCCAGGTCTTTTTATTCGAAATTGATGCAAAAAAAGCCCTGGAACAGGCCATGGAAAACCGAAAGGAGAGTGTACAATATGAACGAAGGCTTATTGAGGCCGAACGGGCACTGGTTCAGGCAAAAAGCCAAACCGGATTGAGTGCTACCCTGAGAGGAAGTTTCGGTATGTCAAACAGCGCCGGAACCCTAGGAGGTGTTTATGAACAACCTGAGAAACAGCGTACGATAAATCTTTCGTTAAGTATTCCAGTGCTGGATTGGGGAAAGTCAGCATCCGCAGTAAAATTGGCTGAATCTGAACGGGAGCTTACTCTATTTGATGTCGAACAGGACCGGCAGGATTTCGAGCGCAGTGTGGTGGTCCAGGTTGAACAGTTCAGCCTCCTAAAAGATCAGCTCGAAACAGCCAATGAAGCAGATAAAGTAGCAGAAAACGGATATACCATTGCCTTGAAAAAATTTCAAAACGGCGAAATCAGCATTACCGATCTGAATATCGCACTGGCAGAACGTGAAGCAGCAAAAAGGGATTATATCAATTCCCTGCGTACTTACTGGGTAGCGTATTACAACCTCAGGATCCTGACGTTATACGATTTTGAACTCGATCAGAAGATCGAATACGTCAATCCCCTGTTGGTGGAACAGTAATCCCTACGAATAGCAGGCTGGTGGATTATGCTTCCCCCAAAACAAAACCCTACGATGAGAAACCGTGCTTGGATAACGGGGGAACAAATCCATTGCGTTCTTTTGAGCCCGGTCAGATCAGAATTTTTTCCTTATCGGCATCCCATTGTACCTGTTTTTTATGTAAATACGACAGGGTTCCCATATGCGCTGTAATGGCTTCTTCGAACCCCTGGTGGATATCACAACTGGGTTTTTCTCCTGAGCGGATGCAATCGAGCCATTCTTTCAGGTGAAGATGGGTGGTATCCATTCGTTTGCCTCCCCGGTAGGTGTAGAGCAATCCACGGTCGGCAAAATAGAGTTCGGTGGCGGAAGTTATTGCATCTACATTCTCTTTTCCCGGAAAATAGGAATACATGGGAAGATCGGGTTTCAGGATATTGTTGGTTATTTTTTCCGCATACCGTGTAGAACCCGGGTCGGGGTAAATGGCAATGGTATTGCCCAGTTCCATGTAAGCATCATGCCCCATGATGCGTTTTCCCCGGGACATCTGGCTTGAGAGGGTTGCAGAATAGACCATCGAGAGGTCTTTTTCCGGGAATTCAAAGACGGTAGTCAGCACATCGGGTACTGTTCGTCCGTCTTTATAGAAGTAGATTCCTCCGGTAGACATGGCTGATTGTGGGATGCCAACCTGCATGATTTGGTTTATAGCGTCATACTCATGGGTGAGCAGGTCCCCCGAAAGGCCGGTGCTGTAATCCCACCAACAACGCCAACGGAAAAACCGTTCAAGGTTGAAGTCATGCCAGGGAGCCTGCCCGATGAACTGTTCCCAGTCGATGGTATTTCTGTTGGCATTTTCATGGATCGGATAAACCCAGGCTCCGTTGGGATCATTGCGGTTTGTCGTAACTTCCACCAGATTAACCGGACCCAGAATCTTTTTATCCAGGGCTTCCCGGGCTTTTCCGTATGCATCAGTTTGGCGTCCCTGGTGACCCAACTGAAAAACTACGTGGTTGGTTTCTACCTCCTTTCGCATTTCATAGGTTTCCTCCACGCTCCAAGACATGGGTTTTTCGCAATAGATATGTTTTCCGGCTCTGGCTGCTTCAATAGTCATCGGCCCGTGCCAGTGATCGGGGGTGGCAATCACAACCGCATCCACCTCAGGAGAAGCAATCAGTTGCCGGTAATTCAAATATCGTTTAGGCAATTCGGATAGTTTTTCTCCTGTTCCTTTTCGCTTGATGTTGGCAGCCGTTTCCCGGGCCATCTGGCCATAGGTGTCAAAAATATCGCAGACTGCTGTAATTTTAATGTTCAGGTCTTCCTGAGCCAGGAAGTCTTTGTAACGGGTATCCTTTTTGTTGGCCTGGACTCCTTCCAGCCATTCATCGACTTCTGTAGGGTGCACAAATCCCAGCGCTTTGGCAAGTTGCTTTCCCCGGATTCCAAAGCCAATTAAACCGATCCGGATCTCTTTGCCCCCGGATTTTACCGGGGTAGCTTGCGGCTGACTTGACGAGATGCCCAGTTCATCGGCAATCGTTCGGTTAAGGATCTTTTCAAAATGTCTTTTTTTATAGGCTCCGTATACAACGGCTCCTGCAATGGGCAGGGTGGCCAATCCTTTGATGAGGTCGCGCCGGGAAATCTGTTTTTTATTTTTCGGATTCTTTTTTTTCTTTTCTTTCATGTTCGTACCGTCTATTGTTTTCTTTTAACCAGGAACCTGTCTAGTCCAATGTATCTTCCTGTTGGAAAAACGGATAATACGCCTAACGCACAAAATTCGATCAGCACTTTATCCACCAGAAGATAGTTCCCTTCGGTCGGGAGTATATAGGTAAGACCAAAAAAGGGCGGATGAGACAGGTAGTAAAAAGTCAGCAACAACATGCCGGCATAGGCTGCCCATCGGGTGAGAGCCCCCAGGATCAAGCCCAGGCCAATCAAAACCAATCCCCATTGGTTTATGAAATCCACGGTGGATAGCACCTGGGGATTGGCCGCCATGGAATGAAAAAAGGATGAGAGGAATCCCTGGGCGTTCAGCAGGTATCCCACAGAGGACCAGCCGGGGTCCAAAACTTTTACCAGGCCCTCATATAAAAAGTGCCAGCCGATGGTTATTCTTAAGATGAAAAGCCAGACCATCTGATTCCCCGTATAATGCGTATTTTGTATCGTCATGTAGAATAATTGGTCTAAATTCCCTTTTAACCCGAATAATTCATGAATTATTCCTGTCTCCGACAGCGACTAAGATTCAGTAAAACTTTCTTCCAAAGTTTAACTCCATCTAAGTCGGGGTTAAC
>CAYPAW010000085.1:0-69437 GCA_964408795.1 uncultured Mariniphaga sp. | reverse complement strand
GATGAAGTTAAACGTTGGAAGAAAGTTTTACTGAATCTTAGTCGCTGTCGGAGACAGGAACCATTCATGAATTATTCGGGTTTAAAAAAACAAAAGGTAAACGAATAAAGGAAGATTCTGGCTCCAGGGAGTGGCCATGATTTACAGACCGTACAGGTAAGATTTGTTGATAAAAACAGGAGAACACGGAATTCCGTTCTCGTAGTAGCGCAATTTGCACTATATTTGTATCACAATTTTGGATAGGATGAAACACTTATTTTGTTTGTTGCTTCCGATTTGTTTCAGTTTTGCGATGCAGGCTCAGTCTATCCTCCCTGAGGAGGGTCCGGACCAGGACAGCCTGCCTGAGGTGATCAGCAAAGTCAATCCGGACCAGGATCCGCGGCTAACCCGGATGGTGCAGTGGCAAAGGGAAAACAATCGCCGAAAAAATGGCATCGACGGCTGGAGGGTCGAAATCTTTAACCGTTCAGGAACCACTGCTTTTGATGAAGCCCGGAAGGTAAAACAGGATTTCTTGCTGGCCTATCCGGATATTCCGGCGTATGTATTGTTTAATGCTCCTGATTTTAAGGTCCGTGTAGGGGACTTCAGAACCCGCAACGAGGCCTTGAAACTTCGAAAAGAGATCGAAAATACCTATCCTAAGTCATTCGAAGTACGGGGGAAAATCCATTTTCCACCTCTTCATAGAGAAGCGGTTAAACAAAGAGAGAATGAGTGAATCTATAAAACATGAATGCGGGATTGCTCTGGTCAGACTCTTAAAACCCCTTCACTTCTATCAGGAAAAATACGGCTCCTGGGAATATGGACTCAACAAAGTGTACCTCCTGATGGAAAAACAACACAACCGTGGGCAGGACGGAGCCGGTATTGTTAACCTGAAAATGAACCTCAGGCCGGGAAATCATTATATACACAGGATCCGGTCCATAAAACAGAATCCCATACAGGATGTGTTCAACAAAATAAACAAAACCAAGAGGAAACTGATCCGAAACGGGGGAAATCCGAATGACCTCGCATGGATCTATCATACTCTGCCCTTTTCCGGAGAGATCTTTCTGGGACATTTGCGGTACGGGACCTTCGGGGGGAGAAGCCTGGAATATATCCACCCTGTGATGCGTCAGAACAACTGGAAATCAAGAAACCTGGTACTGGCCGGAAATTTCAACCTTACCAATACCAACGAACTCTTTGAAGTCCTTATTCATCTGGGACAACATCCCAAAGCATATACCGATACAGTGACCGTATTGGAAAAAGTAGGCCATTTCCTGGATGAAGAAAACCAGATGCTCTTCAGAAAATACAAAGAGAAAGGCTACTCAAACAGGGATATTTCTGCCTTCATTGAACAACATATCGATATCGGGAATATTCTTGAACGGGCAACCAAAGATTGGGATGGAGGATATACCGTTGCCGGAATAGTGGGTCATGGTGATGTATTTGCCTTTCGAGACCCCTGGGGCATCCGGCCGGCACATTATTATCACGATGATGAAATGGTTGTGATTGCCTCTGAAAGACCAGCGATCCAAACGGTCATGAATGTTTCCCATGACCAAATTAAAGAAATACACCCCGGAGAGGTACTGATCCTTAAAAAAGACGGAACCTTAAAAATGCAGATGATTCGAACTCCCGGTGAGCGAAAATCCTGTTCATTTGAACGAATCTATTTCTCAAGGGGGAGTGACAAAAATATATATCTCGAAAGAAAAGAACTGGGTAGATTATTAACGGCCCCGATTCTCGAAACCATTCATTCCGATTTGGAAAATACGGTGTTTTCCTATATACCGAATACTTCAGAAACAGCATTCTACGGAATGATGGAAGGCCTGAGGAAGTATCTTTCCGAATGGAAAATAGAACAGATTGCCAACAGACAGGAATCCTTGACTGAACCCCAGATCAGCGCGATCCTTTCCGTAGAACCACGGATAGAGAAAATTGCTGTCAAGGATGTCAAATTGCGTACTTTCATAGCAGACGATGCCAGCCGGAATGACCTGGTCGGACACGTATATGACGTGACCTACGGAGTGTTAAAGAATACCGACACACTGGTTATCATCGACGATTCCATTGTCAGAGGGACTACACTCAAATACAGCATTATCCGGATTCTGGACCGGTTGCATCCCAAAAAAATCGTTGTGGTTTCTTCCGCCCCCCAAATCAGATACCCCGATTGTTATGGAATTGATATGACCCGGCTGGGAAAATTTGTTGCATTCAATGCGGCTGTCGCCCTGTTAAAAGAGAACAAAATGGATTATGTCCTGGAGACAATTTATAAAAAGTGCAAGGCGCAGGAAACCCTGCCGAAAGAAAATGCCGTAAATTATGTCAGAGAAATTTATCGTCCTTTTACAGCAAAGCAGCTTTCCGAAAAAATTGCTGAATTACTGACACCTGAAGATTGTACTGCACAAGTGGAGATCGTTTTTCAAACGATTGAAAATCTGCATAAAGCCTGTCCCAACGATACCGGCGATTGGTATTTTACCGGTGATTATCCGACCCCGGGGGGGAATAAGGTGGTGAATGCTTCTTTTATCAATTACTATGAAGGTTCGGATAAACGGGCCTATTAAGAAAAATTTGCTTTACCCACAAAAGCCAATAAAAAAGACTGCCACGAACGACAGTCTTTCTGACTAAATTCAATAAACGAATCTCAATAATTTACTTTTTTTCTTTTTCAGATTATCGCGTTAAACATCCAGGTTTCAATTTCCAGTATTGATTCTGTATCTTCTGCAGCACAAAACCTTAGGTCGCTTAAAGGAGCCGGATGAAACATCCACTCCTTCAATTCAAGATCGTTTTCTGTTTCCCTTTGATAGAGGGTTAATTCTCCGGAGCAGGTTTGATGGTTCAACATCCATGTTTCGAGCGTTAATAGCGGTTCAATTTCTGTTTTCATTTCAAGGCCTGAGGCAACCTGGCGTTCACTATTTTCTGCGTTTACCTTTCCTGCCAGGAGGAAGAAAGCCATTAAGGCAAAAAATAAGAGTTGATTCTTTCTTGTTTTCATTGTATCACTGTTTTTGTTTTCCACTTGTTTTCTGTTTGCTTGTCTTTACTCTAATAGACTCCAATCAACCACAAAGGTTACATACCTTTTTGTTAAAAAGTACAAAAATCTTGTTAATGAAACCTTAAGATCGGTAAGGGGCGATGATTACCGGTAAATCAGACATTCTTCCGGGAACGCGTGTTGTGCAAATTCCGGCGGATCGGAAAAGAGTCCGTAGAGAGCACTTCCGCTGCCCGTCAGTGAAGCGTAAACAGCACCCAGGTTGTACAGGGTATTTTTCATTTCCGAAAGAACCGGGTATCGGGGGAAAAGGGAGTCTTCGAAGGCATTGGTAATTTTTTCACGCCAAAGGGATACCGGTAAGGTGATCAGCTCAGTTAAGGATTCCCGGAAGAAAGCGGGATGTACATTCCGGTACGCTTCAGCTGTATGGATCGGGAAAGGGGGGACTACCACAAGAATATGATAGTGGGTTAAAATAACATTTACAGGGGTGAGAATATTTCCGATTCCGGTAGCCAGAGCCGGGGTATTGTATACAAAAAAGGGACAGTCGGCACCCAGCTTTTTCGCATACGTAGCAAGGGTTGTTTTTTTTAGGTTCAGTGAAAAGAGAGAGTTTAAAGCGGAAAGCATAAAGGCAGCATCCGAGGATCCGCCACCCAGGCCGGTGCCGAAAGGGATTTTTTTATGCAAATGAATATGAACCGGGGGAAGATCAAAATCTTTTTTCAAAAGGGCATATGCCTGAACCACCAAATTGTCTTCGGCCTTTCCTTCCGGAACCCGTCCGGTGATATCCATTCTGAATCGGTCGGATTTCACAACATCTAACGCATCGCAGACCTCAATGGGGTAAAAGATGGTTTCCAGGTTGTGGAATCCGTCCTTGCGTTTTTCAGTTATTCGGAGCCCCAGATTAATTTTGGCATTCGGAAAAACAACCATCCGGAATTCTTAGTAGGGTTTATGATCATCTGTTTCAGAGAATAATTCAATCTCATTGAGCGAACCATATGTACAGATCAGGTTTCGGTCTCCCCAGGCATTGTCGACCCGACCTACCGGAGTCCAGAATTTTTTATCACGAATCCAGGGCAGTGGATAGGCAGCCTTTTGTCTGCTGTAGGAATGGTTCCAATCATCTGCCATAACGTGGAGGGCTGTATGAGGGGCATTAATCAGCACATTATCGGTTTTTTCAGCTTTTCCCTCTTTCACCTCGATGATTTCCTTATGGATTTGATTCATGGTTTCTATAAACCGGTTCAGTTCACTGAACGATTCACTTTCCGTAGGTTCAACCATTAAAGTACCATGAACGGGGAACGATAAAGTAGGAGCATGGTATCCGAAGTCCATCATTCTTTTGGCGATATCGGTTTCTGTAATACCTGTATTTTCCTTCAAATGGCGGCATTCGAGAATCATCTCATGGGCTACCCTGCCGTTTTCCCCGCTGTATAAAATGCCGTAGTTATGTTTCAGGGCTGAAGCAATATAATTGGCATTCAGAATGGCCATTTTCGAAGCCATTGTGAGTCCCTCGGCTCCCATCATTTTTATGTATCCATAGGTAATGGTCAAAATGGAGGCACTTCCCCAGGGAGCGGCAGCTACTGCATGAATGCCCTCGTGACCGTTATGCATGACCGGGTGTGACGGAAGAAACCCGGTCAAATGGGCAGCAACAGCTATGGGTCCAACACCGGGTCCCCCCCCTCCATGAGGAATCGCAAACGTTTTATGGAGGTTCAGATGGCATACATCAGCACCGATGATCTTCGGATTGGTCAGTCCAACCTGGGCATTCATATTGGCTCCGTCCATATATACCTGGCCTCCCATTTGGTGAATGAACGCGCACATTTTTACCATGGAGGCTTCAAAGACTCCATGGGTGGAAGGATACGTTACCATGAAAGCCGCCAGACGATCCTTATGGTCAACGGCTTTTTTCTGCAGATCCTTCATATCGATATTTCCCCCGGAATCGCAGGCCACCACTTCCACCTTCATGCCGGCCATGGCTGCACTGGCCGGGTTGGTACCGTGGGCTGATGCAGGAATAAGAACAATATTTCGTTGGTGATCTCCTCTGCTTTTATGGTATTCACGGATAACCATTAATCCGGTATATTCACCGGCAGCGCCTGAGTTAGGCATCAGGCTGACATCGGCCATGCCGGTTATTTCAGCAAGATCCCGCCGCAGTTCTTCCATCATCCGATGGTACCCCAGGGCCTGATCGTTGGGTACAAAAGGATGGATTCCGTTAAATTCAATCCAGCTCAAAGGAAGCATTTCCGTAGCAGCATTTAATTTCATGGTACACGAACCCAGGGGGATCATAGACTGTGTTAGTGAAATATCCTTGTGTTCCAAGCTTTTGATATATCTGAGCATTTCTGTTTCAGAACGGTATTTTGAAAATACTTCCTGCGTCATAAAGTCTGAGGTACGCCTGAAAAGTTGAGCTACCGGGACGGTATTCGGATAGTGTTTTATCGGGCTCCGGGAGGTATGGGCCGCTTTGGCAAATACATCAAGGATCCATTCCATATCCTGCCGGTTCGTGGTTTCATCAATGCTGATTCCAATAACTCCCTTGTCAAAATACCGGAAATTCATTTCCAGTTCAAGAGAAAACCGTTCAATATCCTCGCGCTTTACGTGTTCAGGCAGGGCAATACGGAGGGTGTCAAAATAGACCGTGTTCATTTGGCGGTAGCCGAAGGAGGATATTTCTTCAGCCAGGAACCGAGCAATGCTGTGTATTCTTTCGGCTATTTCGATCATACCTTGTGCTCCATGATAAACTGCGTAGAAGCCAGCCATAGTTGCCAGAAGAGCCTGAGCTGTACAGATATTTGAGGTTGCTCTTTCCCGCTTGATGTGTTGTTCACGGGTTTGAAGGGCCATTCTCAGCGCACGGTTTCCCTGAGCATCTTTGGTAATTCCAATGATTCTCCCTGGCATATGTCTTTTATATTCCGCCCGGGAAGCAAAAAATGCCGCGTGAGGACCACCGTATCCCATAGGGATTCCAAACCGTTGACTGCTGCCAAAAACAATATCGGCGCCCCATTCTCCCGGAGGCGTCAGAAGAGCCAATGCAAGAAGGTCTGCTGCTACAGCAACTTTAATACCCTTTGCATGGGCCTTTTCAATCAGGGTTGAGTAATCCGTAATTTCCCCATCAGAATTAGGGTATTGCACGATAATACCAAAAACATCGGTTGTAAATTCCAAAGCCTCCAGGGATTGTATTTTCAAATCAATACCCTGAGGAGTGGCTCTTGTTGTGAGCACATCCAGGGTCTGTGGCCAGGTCTTTTCGTCAACCAGGAGAGTATGTGCCTTGTTTTTGATCATTTCCCGGGAACGCAGGTTGTACATCATGGACATGGCTTCAGCGGCTGCCGTGGATTCATCCAGCAGGGAGGCGTTGGCAATTTCCATACAGGTTAATTCACAGACCATGGTTTGGAAAATCAGCAAGGCTTCCAGTCGACCCTGGGAAATCTCCGCCTGGTAGGGAGTATAGGAAGTATACCAAACCGGATTCTCAAGAACATTTCTGAGGATAACGGCCGGTGTTATGGTATCGTAATAACCCATACCAATATAGGTGTTGAACACCTTGTTTTTCAAAGCGAGTTCATGGATCTTCCGGTAGTATTTGCGCTCCGAGAGGCCTTCTGCCAGTTGCAGGGGTTCTTTTAACCGGATGTTTTCCGGTATGGTTTGCGCGATTAACTCATCCAGGCTCGAAACACCCATCTTCTGAAGCATCCGGTTTATCTCGTGCTCCCTGGGGCCTATGTGGCGGTTTGCAAAATGATCCATTCTCATGTTCGTTTCTTGTTTTTTCCGGGTGACACAATATTAGGGTATGTTGGGTTTTCAAAATATGATTTTCGTTTGTATATCATGATCAGGTTAAAAAGGGATTGTGTTTTTTTTCGAAACCAAGGGTTGTTTCCGGTCCATGACCGCAGTATACAACGGTATGATCGGGTAAGGTAAAAAGCTTCGTTTTGATGGCGTTGATCAGGGTATGATAATCCCCGCCCGGTAAATCCGTACGTCCAATGCTACCATAAAAAAGAACATCACCCCCGATAAGGATTTGCTGTTTTTCTTCATACAGCACGATATGCCCGGGTGAATGTCCCGGTACGTGAAGAATTCGTAATTCGGTTTGGCCAAACGTCAGGGTATCTTTATCGGACAAATACCGATCGGGGGGCCTTACCGGGTTCATCGTAAAACCAAACAGCATGGCCTGATCAACGACTTTCTCCACCCAGAAGGCTTCATCAGGGTGCACTGCAAACTCCACATGGTATTTGTTACGCATGTATTCAATTCCCATCATGTGGTCAAAATGACAATGGGTGTTTACCAGTTTCTTCAGTGTGAGCCCGTTTTGGTTCATAAAATTATCGGCTTCCTTTTCTTCTTCAGGATCGTAGAATCCGGCATCAACCAGGATGCATTCCTTCGTTTGATCATAAAGGAGAAAGGTATTTTCCTGAACCGGATTGACAACAAATTTTTTTATTTCAAGCATATTCAGTGGATTGAGATTCCTTTTAACAAAGGAACGAAAACAAAGCTGCCGCATTTTTCTGTTTTGAATTCCTTTTCATCCAACCGGGTGATCAGGCACATATCCTGGCGATTGGGTTTTCCTACAGGCACAACCATTTTACCGGCAATTTTCAGTTGTTTGGTCAGCTCTTCCGGGATAGCGGGGGCAGCAGCGGTTACCAGGATTTTATCAAACGGTCCATAGGTAGACAATCCTTTATAGCCGTCACCAAAGAAGAATTTCGGATGATATCCTATTTGAGGAAGAAAATCACGGGCTTTCAGGTAAAGTTCTTTAATTCGTTCGATGGTATAAACAATGGCCCCCATTTCGCACAATATCGCTGCCTGGTATCCCGAACCGGTACCTATTTCCAGCACTTTGTCGAATTTCTGAATGTCAAGTAGTTGAGTTTGAAAGGCCACGGTATAGGGCTGGGAAATGGTTTGTCCGGATTCGATGGGGAATGCCTGGTCTTTGTAAGCAAAATGATCAAAAGAACTCTCCATGAACAGATGACGCGGAACTTTGCCTACTGCATCCAGTACATTCCGGTCTTTGATTCCCTTCAGCTTTAATCCTTCCACTAATCTTCTCCGTAACCCCTGATGCCGTAATGTATCGTCCATTTTATGGTTTTGTTCTTACAAAAATAGGGTAAAAAAAGATGCAGACCATTGCATGGCTGGTTTCAATATTAACAAATAAGGTTCATAAGTTCCCTCCATGAGTGCGTTCTCAGCTTTTCAATTTATGTACTTTTGTTCTATGTTGAATATCGGATTGATAGGGAACAGCCAAGCCATAGAAAAACAGGCAGAGACATTAAAAAAATATCCGGATATCAAAATCCAGGGAAAAGCTTCTGCCGGAACAAAAGACGGACGTTCGGAATACGATTTTTCCATTCCTGAATACAACCGTGTTGAATTGATCGAACGCTGCGATGCTGTGATTCTTGAAGATTCAGCCCATATTCCCTATTCGTTGCTTCTGGATGCCTTAAAAAGAAACAAGCATTTTTTTTTCTTCGGGTATCCCGATTTCAGCGAAATACAATGTCAGGAGCTCTCGAAACTAATTGATGAGGCCGGAACGATTGTACAGATTACCAATCCCCTGTTTTATCATACCCCCGTACAGTGCATGGTACATCATACAACCCGCCCGTTTTTCCTGAGTGTTGATATTGGCAAGCCTTATACCCTTTGCAGCCAACCAATTCTTTGGGATATCCTTCTGCTGGTTACGCAAATGGGCCAGAATCTACCCCAAAAAATAAAAACCTTTTATGTGGAGCACAAAGAAAAGGCGTACCGGTTTTTGAATATCCGCACGGAATATTCCGATTCATCGGTGCTTGATCTGAACCTGACGTTGGAAGACAAAAACGAAAAGTACCAGATGAGGATGGTATCAGAAAAGAATTACTTTGATCTGAACCTGATCACTCATCAGCTTACAGGAAAAATAAGAACCGCCCACACAAAAAAATCTGAGATTGTCAAAGAGTATGAATCGTTTTTTAAAGCCATAATAAAACAACAACCTCCATCTACCGGAATCAATGAATATTTTGATGTTTTACGGGTGGTTGATGAGATAAACGGAAAACTTTCTGGTTATTCCCTTTGATTTTTCACCAAAAAGAAAGGATTTTCAGCAATAAAAGAACCGGCCATACGTTCCGTTAATATCTGTTGGGAAATCAGATTGCTTGACTAAGTTTAACCGAACGATATGAACAAAACAAGGCAGGTTGCCCGCTATGTAATTTTTGATTTTCTGGCTGCTGCCATGAGCTGGGCTATTTTTTTCATTTACAGGAAAAAAGTAGTTGAGCCTCAGTTTTTTGGCACAGAAGTTCCTGTTGATCTTACCCCACAGTTTTATCTGGGCATACTTCTGATTCCTGCTTGTTGGATTCTTTTTTACTATATAACCGGTTTTTATAAAAATATTTACCGAAGGTCGCGGTTGATTGAATTGGGGCAAACCCTTTTAACTTCCATTGTTGGGGTAACTGTAATTTTCTTTGTTTTTCTGCTGGATGATTTGATTGAATCCTATAAAAATTATTACCATCTTTTTTTCACCTTGTTGGGCATTCATTTTACGCTTACTTATTTGGTAAGACTGATCCAGACCACACGAATCATCCATAAGATTCATACCCGGCAGTTCGGTTTCAATACCCTCCTGGTTGGGAGCAATGAGAATGCAGTGAAAATCTATAAGGAGATGACAACCATGGAGCGTACACCGGGAAACCGGTTTGTAGGATTTGTCCGGGTGGAGAACAACGACGATTCTCTCCTGGGCCGATATATACCCAAGCTGGGAGAAGTAAAGGATATTGAAACGATCATAGAAAGAAACAACGTTGAAGAGATTGTTATTGCCATTGAAACGACCGAACACAAACGCCTGAGTGAAATCCTGACCATTGTTGAAAACCGGCAGATAACCGTTTGGGGGATTCCCGATTTATATGATTTTCTAGCCGGTTCTGTGAAGATCAACACCATTTACAGTGTACCGTTGATTAAGATCTCCAACGGACTGATGCCTGGCTGGCAGGAAAACACCAAACGGCTCCTTGATGTTCTGTTATCGGTGGTAGCCCTGGTTCTTTTTTCGCCGGCTTTTGTTGTTCTTTCCCTTGTTATTAAAGCCACTTCAAAAGGGCCGGTATTTTATTCTCAGGAGCGAATCGGGCGGTTTGGAAAACCCTTTACTATCTATAAATTCCGGAGCATGATATCCAATGCGGAACCAAACGGACCGGCTCTTTCCGATAACGATGATGCGCGGATTACCCCCATAGGGAATTTTATGCGCAGAACGCATCTGGATGAAATTCCACAGTTTTATAATGTAATTATCGGTGATATGTCGCTGGTCGGTCCGCGTCCCGAAAGAAAATACTACATCGAAAAAATCGTTCATAGAGCCCCGTATTATACACACCTGCATAAGCTGCGACCGGGAATTACCTCCTGGGGACAGGTAAAGTACGGCTATGCATCCAATTTGGAGGAAATGCTCGAACGGCTGCCTTACGATATGGTTTACCTCAAAAACATCTCTCTTTACGTCGATTTGAAAATACTCATTTACACCCTGATCATTTGTTTTAAAGGGAAAGCCGGGAAGCAAGGATAAAAAGCCCTGGAGCAGGTCTTTAGCCCTGCAAGGGGAATTGCCGAAGTATGTCATAGTCCGGACCCCGGGAATGAAGAATGCTTTCGTAAAGAATGATTTTTTCTACCCGAACCGCTTGGAAAAAGGTACGTGCATGAGCTGCAAGAAAGAAGTCAAAACCCTGCCTGTCCCGAAGATCTTTTATTCGCCCCAGCGTAAGATGAGCCTTGAATGGTCTTTCTTCTTTTGCAAAGCCGATAACCGAAAGAGTGTCGTCCATTTTTTCACTGACTGTTTTTATGGGTTCAGGGGGTTCCACACGGATAATAAGAACCTTCGGTTGATTCCGGGAACCCAGGTACCCGGTTCCTCTAAGATTCAAAACAAATGCTTTTTGTTGTGAACAAATCTCCGATAAACGATTCATGATCGGCAGAAGTTGACTCGTCTGGGTTTTGCCCAGGAATTTTAAGGTTAAATGAAGATTTTTGCTGTCCACCCATTTGATTCTTTCCTCCTTCAGGCGTTTTTTTGTTTCACAAAAAAAATCGTCCAATATTGGCGAGGGATCCATAGGAATCGCAACAAACAAACGTTTTTCCATCCGAAATGATATTACGGTTACACGTTTAAAACTGACCGGTTTCAATCAATCGTATGACTTCTTCTATGATCCGGTCTTCGCCTTCAGGATCATATTCTGATTTCAGATCGTTTTGAAACAAACGGGCAATGGTTTGCCAGAAAAAGGCAGAAAAATTACCTCTGAAATCTTGGATCAGCGAATAGGAGGTACGGCCGGTCTCTCTGTCAATCAGCTTAATTAAGAGTTTCCCTTCCGAAAGGGTGAATTTTTTAAGATCGTCCTTGTACTCATCCAGAAGTTGTTTTTCAATTTCTTTCATCATCGCTCTTTGCTCCCTGCGGCTTTCCAGTTTACTATATTCTGGTTCGTATTCTTTTAAAAGTTCATTAGCACGTTGGGCATACGGATATACTTTTTTAATTTTATAGACATAGCGCCAGAATCTTCGCTGTTGGCGTTGAGACATGCTGTTCAACCCCGGGTAAACCCAGATTTCCTTTAATCTTCTTTCGATGATTGTATCTCCGTTTTCAATCCATCCGATCCCACGATGGGTTGTGTCCTGCTGTATCGCACCCAAGGTGGTGACAGAAAGAAACAAGAGGATGAATAGTATATGTGGCTTCACTTTTTAGATTTCTGTGTATAAAATTACAACGATAAAACGTGATTCCAATTATGGTGCCAGGAAGTTTGTATCTTTGTTCTGATTTATAGGAAAACAGCAATAAAGGCTTCCTCTGTAAGGTCATTGCCTGGAAGTTTAGAAAGGAACAGGCTGTAGAAAAGAGACGGGGAAAGAGCGCGCAATGAGAAAACGCAAAAACAGTGAGCTGGAACGGTTATCAGCGGAAGAATTTCGAAAAGCCCCCAAGAATCCTCTGGTGGTTGTTCTCGATAATGTGAGAAGCTGCAACAACATTGGATCGGTATTCCGGACCGGTGATGCCTTGCGGATTGAGCGCATTTGTCTGTGTGGAATAACCGCAATACCCCCCAACAAGGAGATTCATAAAACCGCCCTGGATGCGGAAAAATCGGTTTCATGGTACTATGTGGAAAAAACAGAAGATGCGGTACAGAAGTTAAAGGAGGAAGGGTACCGGGTCTATGCGGTTGAACAGGTAGAAAACAGTATTCTTCTGACGGATTTTAATCCCCGGAAAGGGAGCAAGATGGCGGTCATTTTTGGCAACGAAGTAAAAGGCGTAAAGCAATCGGTGGTTGACCTGTGTCACGGAAGCATTGAGATTCCCCAGTTTGGAACCAAGCATTCGTTGAACATCTCCGTGAGTGTGGGGGTGGTTTTGTGGGATTTATTCGTGAAATTCAAAAGTACGAAGTCAGGTGAACCGGTTTTCGGAAAGAAGGATGAAGGGACAGCTGAAAAAAAGCCCGGGGTGTAAAGTCCCGGGCTTTTTTTTCTATAATAAAAATGAATCTTCACGTTTACTGATTGACTCTTTTGCGGGCAGAATAGTTGATATGAAGTGCTGCCATTTTCCGCAACTCCTGTTTCAGATCCGTAACAATGCCCATTTTAGTGAATTCATCCACTTTCAGAGAGGTGATCATCATGGGTCTTTCGGCTTCATCCCTTGCTTCGCGTTCCGAGGTTATAAAATCCGGGATATCCCGAAGGGTAGCAAACTGATCATTCAGCTGTATTCGGGGTTCATTACCGAAAACCTTCTGATACTGCTGATGCGGCGTTCCAATGTAAACGTAGCTTACAAGGGATTTTTTCTCCAGTTTGCTTAACTCGGTAGCATGGGGTAAGGTTACTTTAACCATCAGGGTTACCTCACGCATAGTGGTACTTACCATAAAAAAGAACAACAGCATAAAAACAATATCCGGAAGAGAGGCTGTTGATATTGGAGGCAATTCCTTGCTGCTACTTTTTCTAAATTTACTCATACTAATTTCCTCCTACTTTTTTAGGTTCAGCTTCTGAAATTTTGGAAGGATAAATGGTTCGGATGGCTTCCTGTTGATCGCTTGCTAAGTTTTGGTAGGATTTTCCGAATTTTGACCGGGACAGTTCTTCCCTCAGGTCATTGATGGCTCCAATCAATTCGTTCTGAACGGCGATATATTTTCCATAGGTTGTTCCCACGTCGTTTTGTAATGAGATAACTCCTTTGGTCACTTCAACTTCGCCGAAAAAGGGTACTTCTTTTAACTCTTTTTCAGGCAGGTTATCTACATTGTAAGGATTAGCCATAAACTCTTTGGCTGCTTCACGCAGGTTTTCAACTTCCATAATTTCCCCTTCCACCATCAGACGGTCATTCTTATCCACGAGAACGATAAATACGTTTCTTTCTCTGATGGGCGGGGTATCGTCTTCATCGAGTTCTTTTGGGTCAACCCATTGGGGAAGCCTTCTTTCCAGGCCGCTGTCCACGTCCATTGTAGTTGTTACCAGGAAAAAGATCAACAACATAAAAGCGATATCCGCCAATGAAGCTGAAGGTATTTCAGGTACTTTTCTTGCCATAATTTTATTCTCCTGTTATTAAACCACGTAGGGTATTATTTGAATAATCGGGATACCGACGATGCTAACATACCCAGAATGGCAATCACCAGAAGGATGTAAGTAGCAAAAAGCCCGGTACCAATCCATTTTGAAATCGTAGGTGTTAATGTTCCGTCGTCAATATACTTTTCAACACCGTGGAAAGTAGGCATTGCATCGGAGGCAAGCAGGTAGGAAACCACAACGATAACCACCAGAAAGCCTAAGGATAAGAGGCCTTGTTTCATTGCCTTTTTATCGGTCAGGGTATGCAGGAATCCTGCCAGGATAGCAGCCCCTGCTCCTATGACCAATAATATGTATGCCCATATCAGGTTGGTATTGATCCAGCTGCCCATGGTGGGATCGGATTCCACATCACTGATATTTACCATAAGGGAAATAACCAGGATGGCCGAAACAGCTACAAGTACCCACTGCAATATGGTTAATATTCTTCCGATTTTAGTCATAATTGCTCTTATTTTTTAAGGTTGTGTTTTACTAACAGGTCCATTAGAGTGATGGATGCATCTTCCATATTGTTGACAATTCCGTCAATTTTTGAGACGCAGTAGTTATAGAAGATTTGAAGAATAATTGCCACAATAAGACCTGATACCGTTGTGATCAAGGCTACTTTAATACCACCTGCCACCAATGAGGGAGAGATATCCCCGGCTACTTCAATGGCGTCAAACGCACTGATCATACCGATAACCGTACCCATAAAACCGAGCATGGGAGCCAATGCGATGAATAGGGCGATCCAGCTCAGGTTCTTTTCGAGCAATCCGGCCTGTACGCCACCGTAGGAGATAATGGATTTCTCCACCACATCGATTCCTTCGTGTGCCCTGTCGAGTCCCTGGTAGAAAATACTGGCTACGGGGCCCCGGGTATTCCGGCAGACTTCCTTGGCAGCATCGATGCCGCCGTTGTCAAGGGCATCTTCTACTTTCGTCAGCAATTTCTTGGTGTTCGAAGTGGCCAGATTGAGGTAAAGTACCCTTTCGATGGCAAAAGCCAGCCCTAAAATAAGCGTAATCAGCACAAAAGACATAAATGACGGGTTCCCGTCAATAAACTGTTTTTTCAATTCATTGTGAAGGGACATGCCTTCTTCAGCTTCAGCTGCAGCTTCTTCTTCCGGATCGGCTGTAATATCTACAACTTCCGTTGTGGTAGAATCTTGTGCAGCCACCTCTTCCTGGGCAACTACAGAGTGTGGAGCTACTAAAAGTAACATCCCCATAATAGCTATTAACGCGAATAGTCTTTTCATAATTGATTTGAATTTTAATTAATAATCTCTTCGATTTTTTTGTTAATTATTGATTTTTGTTTATTAAATATTACGAAAACAGCGTTTATTCTTACACAAATTTTATGCCCGTTTGCTCCTTTTTTCATAAATTATATCGTATGTTAAGAACTTTTTTTGGTCTGGTTTGCCTTATGGTAATCAGGAGGCATGGGACCTAAGTACTGTATTCATCTTCCGCTTTTGCGGAGAGAGGGGGATTCGAACCCCCGGTTCCGTTTTGCAGAACACACGCTTTCCAGGCGTGCCAGTTAAGCCACTCCTGCATCTCTCCGTTGGTTTGTTCTGGCCCCCCCCGAAAATAATGGGCTGCAAATTACAAAAAAAATGTGAAAAAAAAAGAGGAGCTATTCACTAATTTCTCCACACAGGCTCTTTGACAAATGGTTCTTGATCTCCGTGGACGAAAGTTCCTGGCTCAACAGAAACATCAACTTGGTAACGGCAGCCTCTGTTGTCATATCCTTTCCTGATACAACCCCTGCATGCAAAAGATCCAGACTGGTTTCATACTGCCCCATGGCGACCCGTCCTCCCTGGCATTGCGTAATGTTCAAAATAATAATCCCTCGTTTAACGGCTTTTTTGATACTGCCTGCCAACCAACGACTCGTAGGAACATTCCCGGTGCCAAAAGATTCCAGAATAACTCCTTTTAACATCGGAATCTGAAATACAGCATCAAACACATGTTTGTTAATCCCCGGGAAGATTTTTAAAATAACCACATGGGTATTAAACCGGGTGTTAACCTTGAGAATTCCTTTATAGGACGGGTATGCAATGTATTTACTGTTGTAACGGATATCTACCCCGGCAAGGGCCAAAGGTGGATAATTTTCGGATACGAAAGCACTGAAATTCTCGGAATCGCGTTTTGTGGTCCGGTTTCCCCGGAATAACTTAAAATCAAAATAAATACATACCTCCGGAACCAGGGCTTTCCCATCCTGTTTGGCAGCGGCTATCTCAACGGCCGTAATCAGATTTTCTTTCCCGTCGGTGCGAAGCGTTCCAATGGGAAGTTGGGAGCCGGTCAGGATTACCGGTTTGTCAAGATTTTCAAACATATAACTCAGGGCCGAGGCCGTATAAGCCATCGTATCGGTACCATGCAAAATGACAAAACCATCGTACCGGTTGTAATTTCGCTGAATAGCCCGGGCAATTTTTATCCATACATCGGGGGTCATGTTCGAGGAATCAATCGGAGGCGTAAAGGTCAGCGAATTAAGGTGGTATTCAAAACGATGTAGTTCAGGTACTTCTTCCAGGATCTGATCAAATTTTACCGGCCCCAGGGTTCCCGTCACAGGATGACGCACCATGCCTATGGTTCCTCCTGTGTAGATGATTAATACCGATGGTTTTCTTGTTTGCATTCCAGGCTGGTTTTACAATCTGAATAACCGGGTTACATTATCCGAAGTCAGGGTGGCTAACTCTTCAACGTCCATGCTGTATACCCTGGCAACTTCCTTCGCAATATGCGGAAGATAGGCACTTTCGTTTCTTTTTCCCCGGTAAGGAACCGGCGTCAGATACGGTGAATCCGTTTCAAGCACCAGATGCCCGGGATCAATGTCCGGCAGGATATCTTTTAAATGGCTGTTCCTGAAAGTAATTACCCCGCCGATCCCTAATTTGAACCCGGCCTGGATAATTTTCCGGGCTTCTTCCAGATGGCCGGTAAAACAATGAAAAATTCCTCTCAATCTTTCGCCCGCTTCTTTTTCAATGATGCGGTATACTTCATCGAAGGAATTGCGTACGTGAATTACTACCGGCAGACGCAGCGCTTTGGCCAATTGAATTTGATGGGAAAAGGCATCTTCCTGTTGTTTCTGAAAGGTCTTTTCCCAATACAGGTCGATCCCGATTTCTCCAATGCCATAAAATTTTCTTTTCCCAAGCCAGTTTTCTACGGTTGTCAATTCCGGGATGTAGTCTTTGGTTACCGATCCCGGATGCAGACCCATCAGGGGGTAACAGATTTCCGGATATTGATCCGCAAGTTCCAACATATTTGGTATGGAGGAACGGTCGATATTGGGCAAAATGATTTTTTTTATTCCGGCATCGGAAGCCCTTTTGATTGCCTCGTTCCGGTCATCATCAAATTCTTCAGAATAAAGATGTGCATGTGAATCAATCAGCATTTTTTCCTATTGAGATTAACCGAGGTTCCATGATCTGACTTTTGACTTTTCACACCACGCCCTGAGCGATCATGGCATCGGCCACTTTCACAAAACCACCGACGTTGGCTCCTTTGACATAGTTTATTTTATTTCCCTGTTTTCCATAGTCGACGCAGGTCTGATGGATTTCCTCCATGATATGTTTCAGTTGGTTGTCTACTTCCTCCCGGGTCCAGTTGATTCGCATGCTGTTTTGGGTCATTTCGAGTCCTGAAACGGCTACGCCGCCTGCATTAACTGCTTTTCCCGGAGCATAATGGATCTGATGAGACAGGTAATCGACCGCTTCGGCTGTACAACCCATATTGGAAGCTTCTGCCACCAGAAAACCGTTGTTTTTCACCAGTTCTTTGGCATCATCCAGGGTTAGTTCATTTTCCGTGGCACAGGGGATGGCTATATCTACCTTTACTTCCCAGGGTTTTCGTCCTTCAAAGAAGGGAACTCCAAATTCATCGGCATAGGGACGAACCACATCGTTATTGGATGCCCTTAGGTCCAGCAGATAATTCACTTTTTCATTTTTCACTCCTTCGGGGTCATAGACATATCCATCGGGCCCGGATAGGGTAACCACTTTCCCTCCGAGTTCATTGATTTTGGTGATTGCACCCCATGCTACATTTCCAAATCCGGATACGGCAAACGTATGCCCCTCGATATCTTTTCCTAAACGATGCAGCATATGCTGTGTAAAATAGACCGCACCAAATCCGGTTGCTTCGGGCCTGATCAGGCTTCCTCCCCAGGTAATTCCTTTGCCGGTCAACACGCCCGTAAATTCGTTTTTCAATCTCTTATACTGTCCGAAAAGATATCCGATTTCCCTTCCTCCGACGCCGATATCTCCGGCCGGCACATCGGTATTGGGACCGATGTGGCGGTATAATTCCGTCATAAATGACTGACAGAAGCGCATGATTTCTCCATCTGATTTTCCGCGGGTACTGAAATCAGATCCTCCTTTTCCTCCGCCCATGGGCAATGTCGTCAGGCTGTTTTTAAAGGTCTGTTCAAATCCCAGAAATTTCAGAATGCTTAATGTTACACTCCGGTGGAAACGCAATCCCCCCTTGTACGGGCCCAGGGCTGAATTGAATTCTACCCGGTAGCCCCGGTTGATGTGGATTTCTCCCATATCATCGACCCATGGAACCCGGAACATGATGATCCTTTCCGGCTCGACCATCCGCTCAAGAATCTTTGCACGGGCATACCGTGGATTCTTACTGTAAAAATCCCATACGGATTCAATTACTTCTTCCACAGCCTGGTGGAACTCTTTTTCCCCGGGAGTCCGGATCTCAAGATTGCGTATAAATTCTGTCAGATCTGCTTTCATCTCATTCTACGTATTTATTTTTTAGGTATTTTTCTTCTTTACTACGGTATTCCCACAGGAATTCCAAAGAATCCACAAACTCGTTACGATAAAACTTATTCCCCTCACGATCCTACATCAGGAGGAACTCATTTCCCTTCTTTTCATCGTATCTTTAAACCAAAGGTATGGAACTTACAAATGATTATAAAACAATTTTATCGATTTGTATCTTTGTTTGTAGTCTTAATATACAGGGGATTAAAAATATTCAAAAGATGTTTAATAGCACTGTCTGACAAACATCATGAATTTGGAGTTAAGAATAGGTCCCTTTGTGTCTGCATGGTCTGTTTGGCAAGGATTAAAGGCAAAAAAAAGAGGCCAACTGAAAAAGTTTTTTTGTTTGCTTTTCAGGCAGCCTCTTTTTTCTATTTTTTTCAGGACGGATTACATCATTCCGCCCATTCCACCGCCCATTCCGGGAGCTCCTCCGGGCATAGGGGGATTATCTTCTTTTTCTTCCACGATCACGGTTTCTGTTGTCAGCAACATTCCTGCAATTGAAGAGGCATTTTCGAGTGCGATTCGGGCCACTTTAGCCGGATCAATCACTCCGGTTTCAAAAAAGTTTTCATAGGTATCGGTACGGGCGTTATAGCCAAAGTCAGCCGAACCTTCCTTCACTTTCTGAACGACAACTGCTCCTTCTTTCCCGGAATTTTCCACGATTTGGCGCAAGGGTTCTTCAATGGCTCTTTTGATAATTTCGATGCCGGTTTGTTCATCGTCATTGTCTCCGGTAAGTGTGTCTAGTACTTCGGCAGCCCTCAGATAAGCGACCCCGCCACCCGGAATTATTCCTTCTTCGACTGCTGCACGGGTTGCACTCAGGGCGTCATCAACCCGGTCTTTCTTTTCTTTCATTTCCATTTCCGATGCAGCGCCAACATAGATTACGGCAACCCCTCCTGAGAGTTTAGCAAGGCGTTCCTGTAGTTTTTCTTTATCGTAATCCGAAGTGGTTACTTCAATTTGTTTTTTGATCTGAGCCACTCTGGCCTTGATGTTTTCTGATGCACCGGAGCCATTTACGACGGTAGTATTTTCCTTATCGATGGTAACTTTTTCTGCCTGGCCCAGGTCTTCCAGGGTTGCCTGTTCCAGTTTCATTCCTTTTTCTTCCGTAATTACCGTGCCTCCGGTAAGAATTGCCAGGTCTTCAAGCATCTCTTTTCTGCGGTCTCCGAATCCGGGAGCTTTCACGGCACATACTTTCAGCGAACCACGTAGCCGGTTCACAACAAGGGTTGCCAACGCTTCTCCATCTACATCCTCAGCAATGATCAGCAGCGGCCGACCCGATTGGGCGGTTGCTTCGAGTATCGGAAGCAGGTCTTTCATGGTGCTGATCTTCTTGTCATGAATGAGAATGTAAGGATTTTCAAGCTCTGCATTCATTTTTTCTGTGTCCGTAACAAAATAAGCAGAGAGATACCCCCGGTCAAACTGCATTCCTTCCACAACGTCAACGTAGGTATCGGTTCCTTTGGACTCTTCAATGGTAATAACCCCCTCTTTGTGCACCTTTTTCATGGCTTCCGCAATCAGTTCCCCGATGGCGGAATCGTTGTTGGCTGATATTTTTGCTACCGATTCAATTTTTGCATAATCGTCTCCAACCGTCTTGGACTGTTCTGCGAGACTTTCAATAATCTTGGATACGGCTTTATCGATTCCCCGTTTTAAGTCCATCGGATTTGCTCCGGCAGTAACATTCTTCAACCCTTCATGTATGATGGCCTGCGCTAATACCGTAGCTGTGGTGGTTCCGTCGCCGGCATCATCTCCTGTTTTGGAAGCCACTTCTTTCACCATTTGAGCACCCAGATTCTGAAACTGATCTGCCAGTTCAATTTCTTTGGCTACGGTTACTCCATCTTTGGAAATGATTGGAGCACCGAATTTTTTTTCTATTACCACATTACGTCCTTTGGGACCCAGCGTGATCTTTACCGCGTCGTTCAACTGGTCTACCCCTTTTTTCAGCAAATCCCTTGCTTCAATGTTGAATTTGATTTTTTTTGCCATTTTTATATTTTTTTATGTGATTTAAGCAATGTATAATACATCCGATTGAGACATCAATAAATAATCATCTCCGTCTATATTCAATTCAGTACCGGAATATTTGCCGTAAAAAATCAAATCTCCGGTTTTTACTTCCATGGGTTCATCTTTCTTGTCGGCTCCAACCAAAACCACTTTCCCAACCTGTGGTTTTTCTTTCGCTGAATCGGGAATTATGATTCCACTGGCTGTCTTTTCTTCTGCTTCCTGGGGCTGAACCAGAATCTTTCCTGCCAAAATTTTACCTTTTAAATCTGCCATTGTTTTTAAATTTTTTGTTAGACATTCATTTCATAAATCGACAACCTCGTCTATCATATTTTATGCCAAGCAGGACCGGAGGAGGTAATTCAGAGATAAATGGACATTTTTGCACAAGAATTGGTTTTCTTTCACAATAGAAGCCTTGTAATAGATTAAAAATCAGCAGATAAATCAGATTGTCATTTTTGTGACAGGGTGACAGATTTCCATTGATAAAGGCAAAAAAAAACCGTTCTCCTTGTTGGGAACGGCACAATGTCTTGTCTTTTCTATTTTACGGGTTGTTCTCTTTAGCCGGGGTATTTTCTGTTGATCATTTTTCCGGAGCGGTTGTTGGAAAATTCGGAACAGCAGTTGGATCAATGGCATTGTCAATTTGTTCCTGAATCATCGACTGGTCGACGCCTTCTTCGGCACGGGGTATGAATGCGGATCCTGCAAGCGCCAGGATCAATAACGCTGCTGCAAGGGTCCAGGTTGCTTTTTCCAGAAAATCGGTTGTTTTCCGGACGCCCATAATCTGCCCTGAACTCTGAAAATTGCTTGCCAGACCACCTCCCTTGGAATTCTGTACTAACACTATAAGTACCAAGAGAATACAAACAATAAAGATTAATATGGTGATTAATATATACATGATTGATTGATTATAAATTTTCTAATTTACGGATTTCTTCCATCCGGTCTGCAAAATAAATACTTTTTTCCGGAAATTTCAAACTTAATTGTCTGAAAGCTTCCATGGCTTTTTCATATTTTTTTTGTTGTACCAAAAGTTCTGCGAAGGTCTCGGTAATAATCTCCCGGTTTTCAGAAACACTTTTTTGCGAAAGATCTTTCCGTGGGATTTCTGTTTCCGGCTGTGAGGTTAGCCTGAAGCTATCTCCGGAATTTATAAATTTCTGAATCAGGTCGTTTTTGTCATTTTTTTCGTCGAAGGCATTGGTTTCATCCGGGAAAAAGGCTTTGGGAAGAATCCCTTCCGGAACCGGGGCTACACTTCCTGCCGGTTTATTTTGTTGTTCCGGATTCAGGCAATAAAACAATTTTTTCCGGTCCGGTATCCGGATAGCCAGGCGTTCCAACTCCTGCCGGAAATCCGGATGCTTTAGGGTATGAAGGTTCTTCAGGTACAGGATCAGTGCCCCTTGAAAAAAAGGAAACTCTTCGATGGTTTTTTTTAACCCGGCCAGTGTCTCTTTGGTCAAGGATCCGGGATTGTTCCTGTGATGGATCAGTTCGTTGATTTGCATTTTACCAGTTAGCAATGGTAGCGTTAAAAATATCTTCCAGCAATTTATCCAATATCTCAGGGACCAGGCTGTCTTCGATATCGCTTAGCATGCTTTCGCTGCCATAATCTTCAAAGGCTGAAAAGGAGCGTTCAAAGTCCTGTTGGTGGTCCTTGTTGTTTATGTATTTAAGATTTATGCTGATAGTAAGTCTGTTTTGCGATGCCCTGTCTTCCTTTTGAATGGCAATAGGTCTTACTTCATAATTGGTTATGGTCCCCGAATACTCAAGATCTCCGGTTTCATCTACCTCATTCAGGGATGTTTGTCGTTGCAGTTTTTCTTTGAGGGCTTCTGTAAATTGCTGACTCAGATTGGGATTTACCAGCCTGGCCCGGTTCGGGAAATAAGCGACTGAATAGGTTTTTACATCCGGTGAAATGTTGGCTCCTGTGAAAGAATAAGATACCTTACAGGATGGCATTCCCACCGGGATCAGAAGCCATAGCAAAACCCACAGCCAGGTTGTCTTCATTTTGCGCATCGGTTATCCTTTTAAATCGTATTCTTTAATTTTCCGGTAGAGGGTTCGCTCCGAGATCCCCAATTCCCGGGCTGCATATTTTCTTTTTCCTTTGTGTTTCTCAAGGGCTTTTTTGATTAATTCAATTTCTTTGTTCTCAAGGGATAGCGATTCTTCCACGAATTCCTCCGTATCCTGTATGTTTTTTTCCAGGGGATCCACATGGAACGACCCGGAGGATGATTCCTTGGGAGTCATATTTTCATCCGCATGATACAATTTTCTGATAATCCGGGAATGGGTGCCTTCCAGGTTTGTGTCCTCTCGTTCATGCATTAAATCGAGGACCAGTCTTTTCAGGTCATTCATATCCTTCTTCATATCGAAAAGCACCTGATACAATATTTCCCGTTCACTGTTAAAGGCTTTCTCATGAAAGGGTTTGATGACAGCCGGAAGGTTTCCGGAATCCAGATCGGGCAGATAAGCTTTTAAGACATCGGCGGTAATTTCCCGTTTTTCCTCAATAACGGAGATTTGTTCGGTGATATTCTTGAGTTGTCTGATGTTCCCCGGCCAGTAGTAATTCATTAACATGATTCTGCTTTCTTCATCCAGAGCCACCGGCGGCATGTGGTATTTATCCGCAAAATCACGAGAAAATTTCCGGAACAGGAGAAAAATATCTTCCCTGCGTTCTCGTAAAGGCTGTATATTGATAGGTACGGTGTTTAACCGGTAAAACAGGTCCTCACGGAATCTGTTTTTTTCAATGGCCAGGGGGATATCTACATTGGTAGCGGTGATTACACGGACATTGGTTTTGTTCACTTTGGAAGAACCTACTTTGATAAATTCTCCTGTTTCAAGGACCCGTAACAGTCTGACCTGGGTTGCCAGGGGGAGTTCCCCAATCTCATCCAGGAAAATGGTTCCTCCATTGGCTTCCTGGAAATACCCTTTCCGGTCGGAAAAGGCCCCTGTGAAAGCTCCTTTTTCATGGCCAAACAATTCAGAGTCGATGGTTCCTTCCGGAATAGCTCCACAGTTCACTGCAATATAGGGACCATGTTTCCGGGCTGAATGCTGATGGATAATCTGGGGAAATATCTCTTTCCCGGTCCCGCTTTCTCCGGTAATTAGTACCGATAAATCTGTAGGTGCCACCTGTACGGCAATCTCTATGGCACGGTTTAAATCAGCTGAATTTCCAATTATTCCAAACCGCTGCTTGATCGATTGAAGATCCATAGTTCCTAAAAATTGAACCTCAAAGTTACAATTTTTCACGGTCATTCGCTGACAGAACTTTCCAATTAACTTTTTTTTGGATTCATTCGTGTATATTTGTAATGCCATTGAATAACGAAATTGAGACGAGCCTTTTTCTGAAGCGCAGGGGAGGGGAGACCAATTTCATTATGATGAGTTTGCAAATGCTGCCGAAAGCCTTTGGAAAGAAGCTGAATGAGGAAGATACCCTTAAGAACAAACGGTTTGAATGAGTTAAAATTTATTGCCATTATACCGGCACGTTATGCCTCCAGCCGGTTCCCGGGAAAGCCATTGGTTGAGCTTCACGGGAAACCGCTGATCCGGCATGTGTATGAAAATACCCGGAAAATAATCCAAGATGTATGGGTTGCCACGGATGACCAACGCATTTATGAGACAGTATGCAGTTTTGGTGGTCAGGGAATTATTACTTCATCCCATCATACCTCCGGAACAGACCGGGTTGCAGAGGCTGCTGAACGAATATCCGGAGATCTTGATTTCGATGGGGTGCTGAATATTCAGGGGGATGAGCTTTTTGTGGGTGTCGAACAGATTCATCCGCTTATGCAATGTTTTACCCCGGATACCGAAATCGCTACATTGGTACGGCCTGTCAGGTCTGAAGAGGAACTTTTTGACCCCAACAGACCCAAAGTAGTGGTTGGGAATAACAACAAAGCCCTCTATTTCAGCCGGGCACCTATTCCCTGGGTTCGGGATGAGGAAAAAGACCAATGGCTGCATAAAACCCCCTTCTGGGCGCATGTGGGAATCTATGCATACCGGAAGGATATCCTTCGTAAGATAGCTGATTTAAAACCCGGAACATTGGAAAAGGCGGAGTCACTTGAACAACTCAGATGGCTCGAAAACGGCTTTTCCATAAACATTGCCTTGACTCACTCTTCCGGATTCGGAATTGATACCCCCGAAGATCTGTTATTCGCCTTGCAAAAGCTCGATCAAGGTCTTCCCAAATCCGTTAAAAGATCCTGAATTCATAAGCTCTGCCAAGAAGTAGATCAACGAAATCCATTCAAGCAGGAATCAAAGATGGTACCCTTTCGAAGAAAAATAAAAATCCTTTCAGACGATTTTTTATTCGTGAAAAACAGGGAATTTATCGAGTTCCCGTTATTTTTGAAGGCCAGATGAAAGGAATAAACAAATGGAAGAAAACAAAGGGGGAATGAAGTGGAGGGTTGTTTTGTTATGGTTAGCAGCATTCATTGCATGCCGGACTGAAGCCCAGGATTTTATCGGGGATGCCAGAAGAATGCGTTTGGGGCAGAACGTTACCGTGTCAGGGGTGGTTACCAACGGCGGGGAATTGGGGAGAATTCGCTATTTACAGGATCAAACGGCAGGAATTGCAGCCTATGGTACGGCCATAATGCATCTTGAACGGGGTGATTCAGTGACTCTTACAGGAGAACTAAAAGAATACATGCATCTTTTGGAGATCGATCCGGTATACACTGTAACCATTCATTCTTCGGGAAATACATTGCCTGCACCGGTTGAAGTAGCTCCGGATGAAATTGGCGAAAACTATGAAGGACAACTCGTACGGATCAATCAGGTTATGATGGAGAATCCTCAGGAGTTTTTTCAGGGCCAGCACAACTACACTGTTACCTCGGGTTCTTCTTCGCTTGAATTGCGTACCAGTTCGAGTCTTTTGGCTGATTCCCCGATGCCCGCAGGGGCCTTTGATCTGGTCGGTATTTGTTCGCAGTTTTCATACAACGATGAGGAAACAGGATATCAGATACTGCCCCGTGATCCAAACGATATCCTGGTAAGAGGGGCAATACGCATCACTTCTCCCCTGGAGGTTGCTGACTTTTCAAAAACCTCAATAACCCTGACCTGGGAAACCGATATAGCCTGTGTAAACGGAGTCCGTTACGGAAACAGCCCGATGGAAAAGGCATTGAATGCTTATGTCAGCGGAACCCTCTTGCCTTCAGTTAGCGGATACCGAAATGAGGGGGTTCTGGAAGATCTCTACCCGGCATCGGTGATCTATGCCCAGGGATTTTCCGTGGTGGAGAACGATACGGCGTTTACGTCCATCAGGGCCTTTGCAACCGAATCAAACTCAACAGGAGAAATCAGGGTCTATTTCAACACAGCCGTAGATACATCGTTTGCAACGGAAAAAAAGGCAATGGTTCTTCATGAATTGATGGATGATACATTGATTGCCTGCATCAACCGGGCGGAAGAATCCATCGATATGTGCATCTATAACATCAATAATTCAGGTCTTAGCAATATTACCCGGGCTTTGAATCATGCGGTAGCCCGGGGAGTTAAAGTCCGTGCCATTGCCTGTGGTACTACCGCCCATCTGGGGGTGGTTCCCAATGGCCCGGATAGCCCTGAGTTTTCTGTGATGATCGCTCCGGGAAAAGAAGAAAGGGAAGGAATTATGCATAATAAATTTCTTGTTTTTGACGCACGTTCGTCAGATGCCGCCAAACCGTGGGTGTGGACGGGTTCCCCCAATTTTACAGCCGGACAGATAAACAACGATGCAAACAATGTGGTTCTCATTCAGGATCAGTCTCTGGCCAAAGCGTATACCCTGGAGTTCGAAGAAATGTGGGGAGGAAAAGAGATGCTGCCTGACAAATCGGCAGCGAGATACGGAAAGCTGAAAACAAACAATACACCCCATGCATTCCGGATCGGAAAAAAAAGAGTTGAATGTTACTTCAGTCCGAGTGACGGAACCCATCAGGTTCTTCTTTCCACCCTCATGACAGCAGATAAACAACTGGATGTCGCCACCATGCTGATTACCCGTACCGATATTGCAGAAACAATCGGTGAACGGTACCGAAACGGAGTAGAAGTTCATGTGCTGACCGATAATGAGAACGATAACGATCCCGGGGTTAATACCCTCCTGCGCAATGCCCTGGGAAACGGTTTTCTTTTTGATCAGTGGGCTCCCTATATTATGCACCATAAATATGCTGTGGTGGATCATTCCGAACCCCTTGAAGGACCCCTGGTGATCACAGGCAGTCATAACTGGAGCTCATCAGCCGATTATGTGAACGATGAAAATACCCTGATCATCCACGATTCCTCCATAGCCAACCAATACTGGCAGAATTTTGCAGCCCGGTTTTCTGAAAACCATGGGATAATCAATGAATCCCGAATCATCGAGGATCCAGCAGGCAAGATTCAGCTGTATCCCAATCCGTCCCGTTCAATTGTGCACATCTTGTCTCAAAACCAAATGCAAAAAATAGAGGTTCTCCGCATCTCCGGAGAGAAAATTTTCACCCTTCAGGTTCAGGCAACCTCCTGCCGTTGGAACACCCGTGATTACCCGCAGGGTATATACCTTGTGAAAATTTTTAACGTGAACGGAAAAGTGACCACACTAAAGCTTATGAAGATATGAACAATAGGGGGAAAGGGGTGCACCCGGCAATCAATACTTTGTCAGACGAAAGCCTGCTAAAATTAATCGGCAATAGGCCATTCCCCGTTTTCTTTGTCCTTTAAATAGGTTTCAATGTGCCGGTCTTTTTTTACCTCGTAGATATCTTCTATCGTAACGATAATGCCTGTTTCGAGGACATTTCCAAACGATTCGTTAATGGCCGTACCGAAAGATTTCATGGAAGGAGAGAGATTCATATAGGAATTAATCAGGGGAGGTATGTTCTCATTGAATTCACGAACCTTCTGGACCAGGATTTTATAGTTCTCGTTATAATCGACACCGGAGAAAATGGCTCTCATTTCATTTTCATCCATATCGAATTCAACCGGTTTTAATGGATATACCAGGTTTTCCTGGTCCCGGAAATATTTTTTGAAAAAGAACTGAATCAGGTTTCTGGCCTGGCTATGGAAGTGGGAATACATGGTAACCTTTCCAAAGAAATATTTTATTTCGGGGTGATCTACGGTCAGCGCACCCAATCCGTCCCATAAATTATCGAGGGCAAAAAGGGCTTTCGCTCCGGCTTTGCTTGACTGATAGGAAGGTTGCACAAAAGAACGTCCCAGCTCGAGTGTATGTGGAATGTATTCTTCACAGAACTTTTTTGAGAAGTGAAACAAACCGCTGGTGGCCAGTTTGATTCGGCCCTCTTCGTCACGGGGAGCTTCACTGCATAGAATGTAGCGGTAGCCACCCAGAATTTCCCCGGCATCCGGATCCCAAACAATGAGTTGCTTGTAAGGAACCGCTGCTGTATCGTAGGAATCAATGTCTGCCTCTTTTCCGGTACCTCCCCCTGCATGCCTGAATGTGATCTCCCGAAGTCGCCCAATCTCCTTCATGGTGTTCGGGGAATCATGGCAGGTCATCACATAGATCTCATTTCCTGCTTTATTGGTTTTCCTGAGTAATTTTTCAGGTGTGAGTTCCCCAATAATTTTTTCTTTTGGGACTGGTCTGATAATTTCTTGCATCATTGTTTGTAACATTAGAAAAACCGACTGCAAAATTAAAAATATTTATTCAGTAACACAGAATCAGAAAAAAGAATGTGTTGACTGATTCTGTTCCGGGAGCCTGTAGACCAGTTCTTTTACATAAGCTGCCCATTCTTTGTGGGTTTTTGATCTGTCAAACAAACGATACGGTAAGGGGGACCCAAAGTGAACCGTTACCGTTTTATTGCGGTGGCGAAACGTCTCATCCGGAAGAAAAAACATCTCCAGGTTCCAGTTTATCCGGAAAAACTTACGGAGGTTGGCAATCCAGTAAAACCGGTTGGAATTTCTTCCTTCCACAAAAACAGGAACAATGTCGCGTTTGTATTCCAATGCTTTGGAAATAAAATGTTTTTGCCATTCCAGGTCCATGACCTTTCCCTTTATTTTCCGGGATGCCAGTCCGGAAGGAAAAATAACGATCTGGCTTTCTGACTGATAGGCTTTGTGCAATGCCTGGGCTGCCTCCCGACCATAACTCCCGTGTTTATTGATCGGTACGAAAAGGGGATTTAACTGCCTGATGTTCATCAAAACATCATTGGTTAAAAACTTCATGGAGTGAAATTTCCTGCTTATATTGCTCATGAGAACCAGCGCATCAAATCCTCCCAGAGGATGGTTGGATGCAAAAATAAATCTTCCTTCCGCGGGTACTTTTTCAAACCCTATGACTCTTTCTTCAACATTGAAATCCTGGATAATCGCCTCAACAAATTCCATCCCCTCCAGGTCACCATATTGCTCCAGCACCCTGTTTATATAGTCAATGTGCATGATCCGGTGAATATACCTGTATACAAAACCGGGAAGGATCCTCGCTACTCCGGGGCTCTTTTCCTTCAATACTTCCCGCATGTCTATCCTTTTTATCCGGCCGGATTCATTCATGGTTGTGACTTTAGAATGCCAAATTAACAAAAAAGAGGGTAAAAATATTCATGCCTGCAGAATAAAAACGTTACCAGAAAGAGAATGTCCACTGATTTAAACGACAAGGATCTTGAGTTATTAACGCATGTTCATGAGTATGTATAAATAAATTAACTTTCTGTATATCTTTAATATATGTATTCAACTGCCTTCCTGCATTCAGGTTATAAACAAAAAATCAACAGGTTTTCAACAAATTTCGTTTGATTGAGAAGTGGAATGAAATGTCATAATTTGTCATATTATGGAATAAATTTGTATTTTTACCTTATGGTTGTAGAAACAGTACGGGTATGATTCGTTTTTCAGCAAAATATTCCGCAACGATCGATGAAAAAGGACGGGTTGTTTTGCCCTCATTTTTTAAAAAAATGATGGGTACTCAGGCTGAAAATCCGTTGGTCATTGAGAAGGATATTTATTCCCGATGTCTGAATATATACCCTGAGAATCACTGGAATGAGCAGGTCCGGGAGATTGAGTCCAAACTGAATCCGTTCAACAAAGCAGATATTGAGTTGCTGGAGCAGTTTTACGAAAATTTCACGACCGTACGGATGGCTGCGAACGGACGGATTAATATTCCAACCGAATTCATAAAACACAGCAAAATAGAGAAGGAAGTAGTATTGATTGGCATGGGTAAAATGATCAAGCTGTGGGATGCTGCGGAATATGAAATTCGCAAGGCTCAAAGAAAGCCATTGCGGGAGATGTATGAACAGAAATTGGGAAACAGGAGCGGAACAGAAACGGAGTAATGGATTTATATCACATACCGGTAATGTTACACGAAAGTGTGCAAGGGTTGAATATAAAACCGGGGGGTGATTATGTAGATGCAACGTTCGGGGGTGGAGGACACGCCCGTGAAATATGGAATAAACTGAAAGACGGGAGGCTTTTTGCTTTTGACCAGGACAGCGATGCTGCCGTCAATGCAATCCGCAACAAGCGGTTTGTTTTTATCCGGCACAATTTCCGATTTCTGAAAAATTTCCTGGCCTACTATAAAGTGAAACAGGTGGATGGGATCCTGGCCGATCTGGGTATTTCGTCTCACGATTTAGACACCAAGGGGCGGGGTTTTTCGTTCCGGTTTGATGAACCCCTCGATATGAGAATGAACCGGGATGCCTCAAAAGATGCAGCGTTCGTAATCCAAACCTATTCACAGGAAGAGCTACAACGAATCTTCCGGGAGTACGGTGAAATCAACAATGCACGAAAGTTGGCTGTAATTCTTACAAAGGCAAGGTCAGAAAAGCGTATAGACACGGTTGAACAGTTCAGGAAAACCATCGCTCCCTGTATCCCGCAAAATCAGGAAAACAAATACCTGGCGAAAGTATTCCAGGCGATCCGGATTGAGGTGAACGATGAAATGTCAGCTCTCAGGGAATTTCTGGTTGCCTCACAGGATGTATTGAAAAGTGGAGCCCGATTGGTGATCATTACCTATCATAGCCTGGAAGACCGGTTGGTGAAAAACTTTATGAAATCCGGAAATCCTGAGGGAAGAATAGAGAAGGATTTCTACGGCAATGTTCATGTACCATTCAGGATCATCAACCATAAAGTGATCACACCCGGTGAAACGGAGTTGAAAGAAAATCCACGATCCAGAAGTGCGAAACTGCGGATTGCTGAAAAGAAATAAACCGATGGCTGAACAAACAACAGGCAATCAAAAACAGAAAAAGGACGTACGAAAGTTCCTCGGAGGAACCATTTTAATTGATCAACGGATCAGGCGGTTTTTGCCGTATGTGCTGTTTCTGGTTTTTCTGGGGCTGATTTTAATTGCCAACCGGAACGCTGCACAAAAAAAAATACGCCGGATTGAAGCGCTTCAGGATAGCATTAAAGAGCTTCGGTCAGAGTCCATAGCGGTTTCTGCCAGGCTCATGGATATTAGCAGGCCTTCGGAGGTTATCCGGAAAATTAAAAATGCAGGAATCGGATTGGAAGAACCGGTTACTCCACCCCGGAAAATTATCGTTACGGAAGATTGACAGGCATGGGAATCAGAAGAAATATCATTACACGGATGGCTGTCATCTATTTTTTGATGCTGATGATGGGAATCATTGCGGGCATAAAAATCTTGTTGATCCAGCACATCAAAACAGAACATTTGCAGCAGATAGCGGAAAATCTGAACAACAATACCGTGATTACTGAAGCAACTCGCGGCAATATCTACGCCGATGATTACAGTGTGCTGGCCACTTCTGTGCCGGGTTATTTTGTGCGGATGGATCTGGCAGCACCGGGTGTCATGGAAGTGTATGATCAACAAAGTGATTCTTTGGCGATCTGTCTTGCGAATCTGTTTAAGGATGCCTCTGCATCCCAATACAAGCAAAAATTGGATGCCGCATACCGGAGTAAAAACAGGGGACTGATGTTGACTCCCAGGAAGATTGACTACCATGAACTGCAAAAGGTAAAAGATTTCCCGATTCTTCGCCGGGGGCAAAACCGCGGCGGAAGGATCATCGAAACAGAGAATATCCGGATTCTGCCCTTTGGTTCGCTGGCAGCACGGACGATTGGCACGCTTAACAAAGGAGCATACGGAGGGGTACACGGCAATATTGGGTACACCGGAATCGAAGGTGCATTTGAAACCTATCTGAAGGGTAAGCCCGGTGTCGGATACAAGCAAAACCTTTCCGGAAGGTGGATTGTCCGCACCGAAATTGAAGCCCGCGACGGAATGGATGTCGTGACTACCCTTACTATTAAACTCCAGGATATTGTGGAAAATGCTCTCCTGAAACAGTTGGAGAAAAGCCAGGCCGAGTGGGGAACCGCAATTCTCATGGAAGTGCAGACAGGAAAAATAAAAGCCATCGCAAATTTTGGTGCTTCCGGGAAGCAGACTGGCAGCTCGGGGAATCAATATGCGGAGAACTACAACTACGCATTGGGCCATGCCGGCTGCTATGAACCGGGATCTACATTCAAACTGATGTCGTTAATGGTGGCCCTGGAACAAGGACGGGTCGATACCAGTGATGTCTTTGATACCGGAAACGGAATTTGGCAATACAAAGACCGGAAGATTTATGATAGTGACTGGCGATATGGAGGACACGGAAAAATGACAGTCAAAGAGATCTTTGAGAAATCTTCCAATGTTGGAGTGGCAAAAATTATTACTTCCTGTTATGAAGATTGTCCTGAAGAGTATGTAGACCGCCTGTATGGATTTGGGTTGAATAAACCGCTGGAGCTTGAAATAAAGGGAGAAGGCATTCCATCCATGAAGTATCCGGGCGATAAAGACTGGTGGGGTACCTCCCTGGCCTGGATGTCGTACGGTTATGAACTTAAGTTGACCCCTTTGCAGGTCCTAACCTTCTACAATGCCGTAGCCAACAACGGAAAGATGGTTAAGCCTTCCTTTATCAAGGAGATAAGCCGTGGAGGGCTGGTTGTAAAAAGCTTTAACCCGGAGGTTCTGAATCCCATGATTGTATCGAGCGAAACCCTGGCAAAAGCAAAGAAAATGTTGGAAGGAGTTTGTGAAACAGGAACAGGCCAGAGCCTGAGCAATCCGGTTTTTAAGATAGCCGGAAAAACAGGAACCGCTCAGATTGTTGCCAATGGAGAGTACGGCGAAGGACTCTATCTGGCCTCCTTTGCAGGCTACTTTCCGGCAGACGATCCGGTGTACTCTCTGATCGTCACCTTAAACCGGCCCAAAGGCGCCTACTACGGAGGATCTGTGGCGGGTCCCGTGTTTAAGGAAATTGCGGAGAAGGTCTACGCCGCGACGTTCGGAATAAGCCGGCAGATCGTTTCAATGAAGCCGGAAAAAAATACCATCCTGCCGGAATTTAAAAACGGGCGAAGAGAAGATGTGCAGAAAATAATTGACTGTCTGAAGATTGAAAGCAATCTGGCACCTGTTCATTCTGAGTTCGTTGAAATGAAGAAAACAGACAACCACATCGAATGGGAGGAAATAACGGTTGCAAGTGGGAAAGTGCCTGATGTGTCCGGAATGGTTGCCAGCGACGCGGTTTTCCTCCTCGAGAATGCCGGTTTGAAGGTGAAAATTCAGGGAACCGGAAGGGTTCGTAAACAATCCCTGCTTCCCGGAGCGGAATATCGATACGGACAATGGATATTTATTACGTTAAGTTAAAGAAAATGATGGCTTTGGATAACATATTGTCTCATCTGTCCTTTCCACGGGTAATGGGCGAACGAAAAAAAGATGTTATCGGTTTGTCTTTTGACTCAAGGCTTGTAAAACCGGGATCTTTGTTTGTTGCCGTAAAAGGAACCAACCAGGACGGGCATGATTATATCCCGGTAGCGGTGGAAAAAGGAGCTGCCGTGATTGTGTGCGAAAAATTACCCCCGGTATTGGATCCTGGAGTGACTTATGTCGAAGTGGAAAATAGCGAAAAAAGCTTGGGGCTGATTGCAGCCGCTTATTACGGACATCCCTCCTCCCGTCTGAAAGTAGTGGGGGTAACCGGAACAAACGGGAAAACCAGCATCGCCACCTTGCTGTATCAATTATTCCGGGAACTGGGATCCCCTGCCGGATTAATCTCAACGATACGATATTGTGCCGGGGATAAAGAATGGCCCGCAACCCATACTACCCCCGATGCTATCATGATTCAGAACCTTTTTGTACATATGATAAACGCGGGGTGTGAATATTGTTTCATGGAAGTCAGTTCCCATGCGATTGTGCAAAACCGGATCGCAGGAATTGATTTTGCCGGCGGTGTTTTTACCAATATTTCCCTCGACCACCTCGATTACCATAAGACCTTCGATGAATACATCAAAGCGAAGAAACAATTTTTCGATCAACTGTCTGCAAAAAGCTTTGCCCTTGTCAATGCCGATGACAAAAACAGAAAAATCATGGTCCAGAATACCAGGGCAAAGATTGTAACCTATGCCACACGAACGGTCGCCGACTATCATTGCAACGTATTGGAGACTCATTTTGATGGAATGCTTCTACGTCTTGGGGGCACAGAATTCTGGACCCGTTTCATTGGGAATTTTAATGCATCCAACCTGTTGGCTGTATATGCAACGGCTGTATGTCTGGGTCAGTCGGAAGAATCAATACCCGTTGTACTCAGTAATCTGAACCCTGTGAGAGGGCGTTTTGAGACCATCCGGAGCCTGGATGGCAAAATGGCCATTGTGGATTACGCCCATACACCGGATGCTTTGCATAATGTTCTGGAGACCATAACGGGTATACGCAAAGGCGATGAAAAGCTTATCACGGTTGTGGGGGCAGGGGGTGACAGAGACAAGACAAAACGGCCCCTGATGGCAAAAGAAGCCGTAGTTGCCAGCGATAAAGTAATCTTAACTTCCGATAATCCCCGTTCAGAAAAACCGGAAGAGATTATTCGCGATATGGAAAAAGGAGTGGATGCATCACAGGCCATCCGGGTGGTCTCCATCGTGAACCGCCGGGAAGCAATCAAAACAGCTGTTATGATGGCCCGCCCCGGGGATATCATCCTGATTGCCGGCAAAGGACATGAAACCTATCAGGAAATCAAGGGGGTAAGACACCATTTCGACGATAAGGAAGAAATTGAAAAGCTATTTGGAATACACTAAGGATCCACGACCATGGTCTACTACTTGTATGAACTTTTGAAAGATTTCGATATCCCCGGTATCGGGATGTTGCAGTATATCTCCTTTCGCTCTGGAGGGGCCGTTATCCTGTCATTGTTCATCACCATGGCGTTTGGGAAAAAACTGATTCTTTACCTGCAACGAAAACAGATCGGTGAAGAGATTCGAGACCTCGGACTGGAAGGACAACTGAGGAAACAGGGAACCCCAACCATGGGAGGGCTCATTATTCTTCTGTCCATTATTATTCCAACCTTGTTGTTTGCGAAGCTTCATAACATCTATATCATTCTCATGTTGCTGACCACAGCCTGGCTCGGATTAATCGGGTTCATCGACGATTATATCAAAGTCTTTCTGAAAAATAAAAAAGGGCTGGCCGGGAAGTTTAAGATTTTGGGGCAGGTAAGCCTGGGAATGATGATTGCTGCAGCCATGTATTTCAGCGATGATGTATTGGTCCGGGAAAAAATACGGGATGATCAGGGGGATCCCAAACAGGAAATCGTAATTACTACGGAAGCAGGGTCACAAACCCTTGCCTATGTAACCCGGGATGTAAAGTCAACCCGGACAACCATTCCTTTTTTCAAGCTCAATGAATTTGATTACCAATGGTTGGTAGGCTGGGCCGGAGAGAAATCGGAGTATCTCCGCTGGATCGTCTATGGACTGGTCATCATTCTCATTATAACGGCAGTGTCGAATGCGGCAAATCTGACCGATGGTCTTGACGGACTGGCTACCGGGACTTCGGCAATAAGCGGTGCCACTCTCGGGGTATTGGCCTATGTGAGTGGGAACATTATTTATGCAGAGTATTTGAATATCATGTATATACCAGATATCGGGGAGCTTACTGTTTTTATTGCAGCGTTTATTGGTGCAACCGTGGGATTCCTCTGGTATAATTCCTTTCCCGCGCAGGTGTTTATGGGAGATACAGGAAGCCTGGCACTCGGAGGTATACTGGCTGTTTTTTCGGTAATCATCCGCAAAGAGATCCTGATTCCCCTGTTGTGCGGAATCTTTGTGATTGAAAACCTGTCAGTAGTTGTTCAGGTCCTGTGGTTTAAATACACACGAATCCGCTACGGAAAAGGAAGGCGGGTCTTTTTGATGAGCCCGATACACCATCATTACCAGATAAAGGGAATCCCAGAAGCAAAAATTGTTACCCGTTTCTGGATTGTTGGGATCATCCTGGCGGTGGTTACCATTGTAACCCTGAAGATCAGGTAATGTGTGATGGAAAACCAATGCGTAAAGCTAAATCGAAGCGGATGAAAGACCGGGTGGTAGTTTTGGGAGCAGGGGAAAGCGGGGTAGGTGCTGCAATCCTGGCGAAAAAAAAAGAGTGGCAGGTCTATGTGTCCGATGCAGGAAAGATAAAAGAAAAATACAAACAAGTTCTTCGACAGAATGAAATCCCTTACGAAGAGGGGATTCATACAGTGCAAAAAATCCGAAAGGCAGATCTGGTGATCAAAAGTCCCGGGATCCCCGATTCGAATCCTCTTATACAGGAGATAGGAAAAAAAATACCGGTGATTTCAGAAATTGAATTTGCCGGAAGTTACAACAAAGCAAAAACCATCTGTATAACCGGAAGCAATGGCAAAACAACCACTACACTGCTTACCTACCAGGTGCTGAAGGATGCAGGACTGCATGTGGGAGTGGCCGGAAATATGGGGAAGAGTTGGGCTCGCCAGGTCGCAGAAGAGGATTTCGATTTGTATGTGATTGAGCTGAGTAGCTTTCAACTGGACGGAATGTTCAAATTTAAAGCCGATGTGGCGGTATTGTTGAATATCACACCCGATCATCTTGACCGCTATGGAAACAGTATGGAAAACTATGCAAACGCAAAATTCCGGATTATCCGGAATCAGGGGCCTGAGGATTATTTCATTTACTGTGCCGATGATCCGGTGATACAGCGGGAAGTGAACCAACGAAGAATACATGCTGTGCCGTTGCCTTTTACACAGGGAGAACTCAAAGGAAACGGGGCAGGACTAGATAGAGATAAGATAGTTATACGGTTGAACCAAAAACAATTCAGCATGTCAATTCTGGATTTATCATTACAAGGAAAACACAATACCTACAACTCAATGGCTGCGGGAATTGCAGGAATGGTATTTCACATTCGCAACGAACAGCTACGTGAAAGCCTGGCTGCCTTTCAGGGAGTAGAACACCGGCTTGAGCATTTTATGGTGGTTCATGGTATCGAATTTATCAATGATTCCAAGGCTACGAATGTAAATTCCACCTGGTATGCCCTCGAAAGCATTGATAAACCGATTGTCTGGATCGCCGGGGGCATTGATAAGGGAAACGACTATTCCATGTTGGCCGATTTGGTAAAATCAAAAGTCAAAGGCATTGTATGCCTGGGAAAGAATACTTCGAAAATACATGATGCTTTTGATAAGATGGTAAAGGATATAGTGGATGTATACGATATGTCCAATGCCGTCAAGTCGGCATATTACCTTGCCCGCAACGGCGATGCAGTATTGTTATCGCCTGCCTGTGCCAGCTTTGATCTTTTCGAGAACTACGAAGACAGGGGAGTGCAGTTTAAACAAGCTGTACGTGATTTATAATCCGCGTATTGTATGGAATACACATGGAAGAAAATAGTACAGGGTGATCGCATTATATGGACAGTTTTACTGCTCCTGTCGCTGTTTTCGTTACTGATTATCTACAGTTCAACAGGGGCTCTTGCTTACCGGGAAGCTGAGGAAACATGGTATTACCTCATCCGGCACGGAGTTTTTCTAACCCTGGGGTTTGGAATTATTCTTTTCATGGTTCACATCATTCCGGTAAAGTTATATTCAATAATTTCCCAGATGCTTGTTTATATAAGTCTTGGTTTTCTCGGACTGGCTTTTTTTATGAAATTGACAGGTTCCGTAGAGGGATCCGGAAGAACCCTGGATTTAAAAATTATCTCATTTCAACCAGCCGAGCTGGCCAAGATTGCCCTGATCATGTTCGTAGCCAGGATCCTCAGCAAGAATCAAAAAACACAAAAAGATGCGAAAAGAGCTTTTCTTACCATTATCATTTATACGGTGCTTCTATGCGGCATTATTTTCTTTTCTGATTTTTCGACGGCAGCATTGCTTTTCCTGACCGTAATGGCCATGATGTTTGTCGGACGGATTCCTTTCAAGTATCTGTTGGCGGTGATTGGAACAGGAATAGCCCTGCTGGTTATTATTTATTTTACGGCGGATTATTTTCCTTCCCCTGTTTCACGGATGGGAACGATCAAAGGAAGGGTTGAGCGGTTTATTCATGGGGATCCTTCATCCGGGGTTGGGATTACCCAGGCGGATTATGCCAGGCTGGCGATTTATGAAGGAGGCTGGCTGGGCAAGGGACCCGGGCATTCGGATGTCAGCAATTATATGGCTTCCGCCTATAACGATTTTATTTTTGCCATTATCGTAGAAGAGTATGGATTCATTTTTGGAGGGATGATCATTTTTCTTTATATGATCTTTTTTTACCGGGGAGTAATTATTATTCGGAAAGCCAGGCGGACGTTCCCGGCGTTTCTTGTTGCAGGACTTACCTTGTTGTTCATTTTTCAGGCCATGATCAATATTGGTGTTTCCACGGGTATCTTGCCCGTAACAGGGCAACCTCTTCCCTGGGTTAGCATGGGGGGAACCTCCATGCTTTTCACCTCCGTTGCCGTTGGGTGTATTCTCAGCGTAAGCTATCAGAACCAGAAAGATAGCCGCAAGGTAGAACAGCCAGTACAGGTAAACACACCGGATGAGGATGAAGTAATGCAGTGATATGGAGAACAAACGGATTATCTTAAGTGCCGGAGGAACTGGCGGGCATATTTTCCCTGCTCTGGCAGTAGCCGACGAAATCCGGGATCGTAATCCCGGAGCCGAGATTCTTTTTGTGGGAGCCCTGGGAAAGATGGAAATGGAACGGGTACCGGCAGCAGGATATCAAATTGTCGGACTTCCGGTAATGGGATTCCCGCGAAAACCGGGTCTCCGGTGGGTTCGTTTTTTTCGGATGCTATGGCGAAGCAACCAAAAAGCCCGCAAGATCATCGGTGAGTTTGCCCCTCATATAGCGGTGGGTTTCGGAGGATTTGCCAGTGGCCCGGTGTTGCGCGCAGCGATAAAGAAAGGAATCCCGGCATTGATTCAGGAACAAAACTCCTATGCGGGAATCACCAATAAATTGTTGAGCCGGAAAGTGAAAAAGATCTGTGTGGCGTATGATAATATGGATCGTTATTTTCCCCCCGACAAACTGGTGCTTACCGGAAATCCCGTGAGGAAAAACCTTCTGATTGACCTGCCCGAAAGAGAAAAATCCACGGCTTTGTTTGGCCTTGATCCGGACGACCAGATCCTGCTTATCCTGGGAGGAAGCCTGGGCGCCCGTTCGATCAATCATACGGTGCTGAATAACCTGGATAAGATCCGGTCTTCTTCCATCCAGGTGATTTGGCAAACCGGAGCGTTCTATTACGATGAAATGATCGAAAAAACAAAACCTGCGAAGCCCGGAAATCTTCAGATTCATAAATTTTTAAAACAAATGGATATGGCTTACGGAGCGGCCGACGTTATCATTTCAAGAGCCGGAGCCGGAACCATTTCGGAACTATGCATAGTGGGGAAACCGGTAATCCTGGTACCATCCCCCAATGTGGCAGAGGATCATCAGACGAAAAATGCCACAGCCCTGAAAGAAAAAAACGCAGCTGTTATGATCAGCGATCAGGACATGGCCCATACGTTATTCGATCAGGCTTTTCAATTAATGGAAGACAAAAAAAAACGGGCAGTGATGGCAGAAAATATTTCCAAACTGGCAAAACCACACGCCACACAAAATATTGTGAATGAAATAGAAACCCTGATGGGATGAAGCAGCGTTGGAACCATATAAGGCATGTTTATCTTTTAGGAATCGGAGGCATCGGAATGAGTGCCCTGGCGCGTTATTTTAAGCACCTGGGAAAATCCGTAGCCGGCTATGATCTGACAAAAACAAAACTGACCGAGAAGCTTGCTTCGGAAGGGATGAGCATTGTTTATGATGAAAGTCTATCCGCTCCTCCCCCGCATTTTACAAAAGAGGATACGCTGGTGATCTATACACCGGCTGTTCCTGAGACCCATCCGGTATTCTCCGGGCTGAGAAATAAGGGGTATGCAATATACAAAAGAGCTCAGGTGCTCGGAATGATATGCAATTCAAAAAGATGTATAGCGGTTGCAGGAACCCATGGTAAAACAACGGTTTCTTCCATGTTGGCTGTGATATTGAAAGAATCTTCGCATGGGTGTGGTGCTTTTCTGGGAGGTATTCTGAAAAATTACCATTCAAACCTGATTCTACCCGAACGAGACGACCAATGGCTGGTTACCGAAGCCGATGAATACGATCGATCCTTCCTGAACCTGACGCCTGAAAGGGTGCTAATCACGGCAATTGATCCGGATCATTTGGATATCTATCAGAATACCAGAGAGTTGAAAAATGCATTTGTCCAGTTTGTCAGTCAGGTAAAAAAAGGAGGGACGCTGATCGTTAACAGAAAAGTGAAATGGAATCACCCGGTACCCCGGGAAGGGCAGAAACGAACCTATGCATTGCATGAAAAAGCAGATTATTATGCGGATTCGATCAGACTGGATAAGGGAATCTATCGGTTTGATTTGGGGACACCCCAGGGAATAATCCCTGAAATGGTACTGCATTATCCGGGACTGGTGAATTTGGAAAATGCGGTGGCAGCTTCTGCATTGGCCCTGGAGTCGGGAGTGACTCCTGAAGAGATAAGAAAAGGACTGACATGCTATCAGGGCGTTGTAAGACGGTTTGATGTACGATTTAAAGACCAAAACCGGGTATTTATCGATGATTATGCCCACCATCCAAAGGAACTGGAAGCCGTCATACAATCCGTGAGGAGACTCTACAAAGGAAAAAGAATAACGGGGATTTTTCAGCCTCATCTTTTTACCAGAACCCGCGATCTGGCCGAAGGGTTTGCCCGGTCGCTGGATCTGCTGGATATGGCTGTTCTGATTCCGATTTACCCGGCACGGGAAAAACCCATGAAAGGGATCACTTCCGGATTGATCATCCGAAAGATGAAAAATAAAAATGCTTTGTCAATGAACAAAGAAGAGGTAATTCCCTGGGTTTTGAACACCGACTGGGAGGTTTTGCTTACCCTTGGGGCAGGCAATATCGATCAAATTGCGGATCGCTTAACCGAAGAACTGGAGGCCACCCATGGGTAGAAAAGTGGTACATATCCTGTCCGTTGTCTTGTTGGGTACTCTTGTGGGCATAACCATGGCGTTTACCTCCCGGGTGGTAAAGAATGTAAAATGCGAAACAATCGATGTTCGCTACGATGGATATCAGACCCTCTCACTGAGCAGGGAGGAGATCGTAAATAGCGTGAATGACAGTATTCTTAAAAAGAACATTCGGGATATAGACGGGGAAAAAATTGAAAAGGAAATAGAAAAAATCAGTGCCGTGAAAAATGCCGAAGTAACGAAGAATGTAGTGGCGAAAGAAATGGGTTTTGAGGGCATTCTTTCGGTAGTGGTAACCTTTCGTGAGCCTGTATTGCGGATTATGTCCGGAGATGAAAATTATTTTCTGGATAAAGAGAGGGTCCGGATTCCGGTATCTACGAAATATACGGCAAATGTTCCGGTAGCCACCGGAAAAATAGATCCGGAATTTGCCGGAAATCAGCTCCTGGATCTGGTTACCTTCCTTGAAAAGGATGATTTCCTGAAAGCTCAGGTTAAACAGATTCATGTTACGGATAATGGTGAGTTGATTTTAATTCCCCTGGTGGGGAACCATCAGATTGAATTTGGAACACCCGTTAGATACCAGGAAAAGCTGAGGAATCTGAAGGCATTTTATGAACAGGTGATAGCGCAGAATAACTGGAACACCTATCAGAAAATCAGCGTGAAATATACAAATCAGATAATCGGAACGAAAAGGTAAGGTTATGGCGTCAAAAGATCCATTCATTGCGGTTGTAGATATAGGCAGTTCAAAAGTAGCTGCCCTTGCAGGAGCAAAAAGAGGAGATAAAATTGAGATCCTCGGGTATGCACAAGCTGCTTCCAGGGGAATAAAAAGGGGCGTGGTGTTGAATATTGAAGAGGCTGTTGACGTGTTGAACAGCGTTCTTACCCAGGTAGAGGATCAGTTTGAAGGGGAGATCCGAACGGTGGATGTGGCTCTGGCAGGGCAGCATATGAGATCATGGCACAGTAAAATATCGCACGATATTCAGGAGTCGGGAGTAGTAACCCGGGAGGATATTCTGGATATGATCTCCCGGGCAAAAGAAACATCCCTGCCTCCCGAATTTTATTTCTACCATGTTTTACCCCTTCATTATGCTGTGGATGATGAACCGGAGATTAGTCATCCGGTAGGTATAACCGGGAAAAGACTGGAAGCGGATTTTCACCTGTGCGCAGCTCCCGAGAGCTATCGATCCAATTTGGAAAGGGTACTGGAAAAAATCAGTATTGGCTTACGAAAGGTTGTTATTTCTCCCCTGGCTACTGCGGAAGCTGTTTTAACCGAAGATGAAAAAGAAGCAGGAGTGGTTTTACTGGATATCGGGGGAGGAATCACCAAATCAGCAGTCTTCTGTGAGGGCGCACTCTGTTTTACTTCTGTAGTGCCTTTCGCAGGGAACGTACTTACCAACGATATCAAAGAAGGCTGTTCGATTATTCCCCGGTGGGCTGAACAACTAAAAGTACAGTATGGACAGGCTATGGGGGATTTTGCCGAAGAAGAAAAGGTAGTAACCATACCCGGGTATAACGGTTGGAGTCCGAAGGAGATATCCTTCCGGAGCCTGGCATTCATCATCCAGGCTCGCCTGGAAGAGATCCTGGACAGTGTCTTTTTTCAACTAAAGAAATCCGGATACCTGGAAAAAATCGGGGCCGGAATCGTTCTTACCGGAGGGACCTCCCAATTGCCAAATATACTGCAACTGGTACGGTATCGTACCGGTCTTGATGCCCGCATCGGAATGCCGGTAGTGGATCTTACAGAAAAAAATAAAGACCTGATGGTTCCGGAATATTCTACAGCCCTGGGATTATTGAAGCATTCACTGGATGAAATGGATGGACAGCATTCGAAAGACCACCGAAGGAAGAAAAATAAAAAATCATCCGGAAGCTTTCTGGCCGGGAAGATGAATAAAGTGAAAGAGAAAGTATCCCAGGGGATTATCAATTTTTTTGACGAATCAGATATGGAAATATAAAAAACAGGGTTATGTCCGAAGAAGTAGCAAATTTTAATTTTCCGAAAGTTTCTTCCAGCATTATAAAAGTAATGGGAGTCGGAGGAGGTGGGTGCAATGCAGTAAGCCACATGAATCAGGAGGGGATTGCCGGGGTTGATTTTATTTTGTGCAATACCGATGCCCAGGCCATGGAGAACAGTCCTGTACCGTCGAAGATACAATTGGGAGTTACCTTAACGGAAGGCAGAGGAGCCGGGAACTGCCCTGAAATGGGGGAACAGGCGGCCAAAGAAAATTATGACGATTTAAAAAAAGCCCTGGAAGGAACCACCAAGATGTTGTTTATAACGGCTGGTTTGGGGGGAGGAACCGGTACCGGAGCCGCGCCGGTAATTGCTGAGTTATCCCGGGAACTGGATATTCTGACCATCGCTGTGGTTACCATCCCGTCGCCGGCTGAAGGAAAGAAAAGGTACGGACAGGCGATGGCTGGCATCGAAAAACTAAATCCGTATGTAGACAGCATGCTGGTTATCAACAACCGGAAATTGCAGACTCTTTTTGGGGATTTACCAGCCAGACAGGCATTTAAACAGGCGGATAACATCGTGGCAACGGCCGTTAAAGGAGTAGCGGAGATTATTACGGTTCATGGCAATATCAACATCGACTTTACCGATGTTCATACGGTGATGTCCGAAAGCAAGGTATTCATTATGGGGACAGGAAGTGCGTCGGGTGAAAACCGGGCAGCCGAGGCTGTCAACCAGGCCCTGGAATCCCCCCTGCTGGATAACAACGATATCTACGGGGCACAGAACATCCTGCTGAATATTATTTCCGGAAAAGAAGAAATTACCTTGGGCGAAATAGGGTACATCATAGATACCCTCCAGGAACGCGCCGGTCAGGATGCCGATATTATCTGGGGAAACGGGTACGACGAAAGCATCGATGAGGATATACGGGTAACCATTCTGGCTACCGGATTTGTATCCCCTGAAAAATCAGAAACAGTGGGTGCTCCGGAGGCTAAAGGTGCCTCGAAAAATGACATTTCGGGAATCGATTTTCCGAACCCCGGGGATCAAACCCCAGATAAGGAGAAATCGGTCATTTCCCTGGAATATTATGAAGCCGATCCCGAAAAAACAGCCCTCCATAAGGCAAGGAACAAATCCAAAAACAAAAAGAGAAAAATCAGGGAAATGGAACCTGTGGAGGATAAAAATGTGGAAAGCTGGTTTCTGAAAAACTGGAACCGCATGTTTGACGACGAAGATCAACCCATGGAAGAAGAGTAAAGGAAAAAAAACAACAAAAAATAAAACAATATGTCTTCAGATGAAATTACTTTTCAATTTGCAAAAAATCCTGGTTCGATCATTAAAGTGGTGGGAGTAGGTGGAGGTGGCGGAAATGCCATAAACTACATGTACCGCCAGGGAATCCAGGATGTGGATTTTATGGTGTGCAATACCGATGCCCAGGCCCTGGCAAACAGTCCGGTACCGGTTAAGCTGCAACTGGGGGCTTCCCTGACCGAAGGACGGGGAGCCGGAAACAAACCGGAAGTAGGAAAACAGGCAGCAATTGAAAACATTGAAGATGTGAAAAAAGCCTTTCAGGAAACCACCCGGATGGTTTTCATAACCGCCGGGATGGGTGGGGGTACGGGAACCGGAGCAACCCCGGTGATTGCTCAGGCGTGTCACGAGATGGGAATTCTCACGGTGGGAATCGTGACCATTCCATTCCGGAATGAAGGAAGAAGAAGAATCCGACAAGCGGTTGAAGGAATCAAAGAGCTGGAAGGTCATGTTGATTCCCTGCTGGTGATTAATAATGAACGAATACGGGAAATGTACGGTGATTTTCCCATTTCGGAAGCTTTTGCCAAAGCCGATGATGTATTGGCAACAGCAGCCCGGGGAATTGCTGAGATCATTACCGTACCGGGATATATCAATGTAGATTTTGCCGATGTGGAAACCGTGATCCGTCATTCCGGAGTGGCCCTTATGGGTACCGGGATTGCCGAAGGCGAAGGCCGTGGGCTGATCGCTGTGGAAAAAGCCCTTAACTCGCCCCTGCTCAACAACAACGACATTAACGGGGCCAGGAACATTCTTTTGAATGTTACCTCCGGGAAAAGCGAAATCACAATGGATGAAATCGGGGAAATTACCGATTTCATCCAGGATAAAGCCGGGTATGAAGCCGATTTGATCTGGGGCAATGGCATGGATGATCGGCTGGATCATAAAATATCCGTGACGGTTATAGCTACCGGATTCAGTATGAGCAATATTCCCGAAATGCTGATGGCAAAAAAGGTCGCCAAAGAACAGCATTTCCTGAGTGATGATTTTTCAAAAGTTAAACCTCACAAAAAAACGGTCGCCGAAGAAAACGGGAAAGAAAAACAATCCCAACAACGATCCCTGGAATTTGATGTGAACGGACAACAGGTTCCCCAAAGTGAGTTCGATGTTTTGTATCCAACAACCAGCAAAGAAAGAGCAGAAAAGAATTCAGAAAACCGGACTCAGGTCGATTTTTCAACCCTGAGTGAAAAAGATGTGGATGAGATGGAAAATATACCGGCTTACAAACGCAGAAAAACCAACCGCACAAATAAGGTATCCCGACCCGATCTGTCTTCGTATAGTCTGTCAAAGGATGATACCGGGGAGCAAATTCAGTTCAAGGAGAACAAGTATTTATTCGATAAAGCCGATTAATTTCAAAATTACGCATTATGAGTTTATCTGATCGCATTAATGACGATATTAAAGCTTCCATGAAAGCCCGTGAAAAGGAGAAACTGGAGGCTTTGAGGAGTATTAAAAAAGAGATGATCGAAGCGCGTACAGCCAAAGGGGCGGGCTCGGAACTCACAGATCCGGAGGCTTTGAAGATTATTCAAAAACTGGCCAAACAGGGCCGGGACTCCGCAGTGCTGTACAAACAGCAGGGACGTACCGATCTGTACGACCAGGAAATGGCCCAGGTCAGAGTCTTTGAAGAATATCTGCCTGCACAACTCACCGATGAAGAGCTTACAGCTGCCGTTAAATCCATTATCATAAAAACCGCTTCTTCCTCCATGAAAGATATGGGGAAAGTGATGGGAATGGCCTCCAGGGAACTGGCCGGAAAAGCCGACAACAAAGACATCGCGGCCAAAGTAAAATCCATGCTTCAGTAGCTCTGGCCATGGAGAAGAAAAATTCCCGGGCATCCGGCAGTAGAAAAATGTTTACTTTTTGTTCCGCTATTCGTAAATATGTCGTATTTTGGTAAGGAAAAAACGAAATCAACGGATTATGGAACGGATTGACAAACCACAGGTTCCCCCTCCCAATTATTTGGTATGGGCTATTTTAACCACAATCTTCTGCTGTCTTCCTTTTGGCATTGTATCCATTGTATTTGCCGCTCAGGTAAATACAAAGTGGCAGTCTGAAGATTATGAAGGCGCTCGGCATGCCAGCAGGAATGCAAAAATATGGGCATGGGTTTCCTTTGGAGTAGCGGTTGCTATCTATGTTATTTACCTTTTACTGATTCTTTTAGGCGTTGCAGTTGGATTTTGGACGGATGCACTCAACTGGTAATCTGCCAGTTTGGTTTAAAATCGGATTGTACATCGTTGTAGCAGGCCTTGCTGTGCTTTTCTTTTTTTTGGATCCTGAGGAACAGCGAATTTTTCCGAAGTGCTTTTTTCATTCCGTAACGGGGTATTATTGTCCCGGATGCGGTTCTCAACGAGCCATACACAGCCTTCTGCATTTGGATATCCCGGGAGTCATCAGCCATAATCTGCTCTTTCTTCCGGGGTTGGTTGTAGTGCTTTATGGAGTCCTTCTTCCGTTTGTGAACCGGAGATTTGGAGTTGCCTATTCCAATTTCCTGTACTACAAATGGACTCCGATCTGGATCTTCATCCTGGTTATTCTTTTTGCGGTTTTACGGAATCTGCCCTGGTACCCTTTTTCGTTGCTTGCTCCGGGTCCCTGACAAAAGTATGCCGGAGTAACAGGTTGTTTGAGGCCTTCATTCTCATAGGGTGTTAACAGTTAGCTTTCCCTGGTCCCGAACTTGGGATCGTATTTCAGGTAGTTGATCACGATAAATCCGGGTATAGTGCTGATCATAACCCATATAAAGAAATGAGCATACCCGATATGCTCCTGGATCCATCCGCTCACCATCCCGGGCAGCATCATTCCCAGGGCCATAAAACCGGTACAAAGGGCATAATGGGCCGTTTTGTGTTCTCCTTCCGAGATGTAAATCAGGTAAAGCATAAAGGCAGTAAATCCAAAACCGTATCCGAATTGCTCCACAACGACCGATGCTGCAATGATTCCTATACTGTGCGGTTGTACGTACGATAAAAATACATAAACCAGGTTGGGAAGGTTCATGGCAAAAACCATGGGGAACATCCATTTTTTTAATCCGCTGCGGGAGATGACAATACCCCCAAGGATCCCTCCCAGGGTAAGCGCTATCGGTCCACAGGTTCCATAGGCAAATCCATACATGCTGGTGGATAATCCCAGGCCTCCTTCCTCGATCGGATCCAGTAAAAAAGGAGGAGCCAGTTTGACCAGTTGAGCTTCACCAAACCGAAAGATAAGAATGAAGACCAGGGATAGAACAATCCCATCTTTCCTGAAAAAAGAAACAAAGGTGGCCATAAAATCCCGGAAGACTTTTTTAACTGAACCGGCCGATCTTTTTATATCGTCAGATGGATGGGGAAGAATCAAGGAATGCCAGATAAAAAACAGAATAAACAATCCACCCAGGACAAAAAAAGTAATACTCCAGGCGAGTTGAATGTTTCCGGTTATTGTTTCCATTTGGCCGGCGAGGATGACAATAAGTCCCTGGCCGGTAAGCATGGCGATCCGGTAAAATGTATTTCGGATGCCTACAAAGAAAGCCTGGTGGTGTTTGGATAATCCCAGCATGTAGAATCCGTCGGCTGCAATATCATGAGTGGCTGAACTGAAAGCCAGCAACCAGAAAAAAGCCAGGGTGTATTGAAAAAAACGACCCCCAGGAAGGGTGAAGGCTACGCCGGCCAGGGAGGACCCCACAGCCAGTTGCATGATGACAATCCAAAAACGTTTGGTGCGCAGTATATCCACCACCGGGCTCCACAGGGGCTTGATAACCCAGGGAAGGTAAAGCCAACTGGTGTATAAGGCAATGTCGGTGTTCGAAATGTCCAGCCGTTTGTACATAATGACCGAAACCGTCATGACAACAACATAAGGCAATCCTTCTGCAAAATAGAGCGTGGGAATCCATGCCCATGGATTCCGGGTGGTTGCTTTGTTTCTCATTCTTTCAGTTTTAATCTTCTGCATGGGTTTTATTTGTTTTTTCTTTTTGTTTTTTTCCATTGCTTTCAAGTGAGGCCAGATAAAAACAAAGACTGGCTGTACCATCCATGGTTGGTTCGTTGGATGTATAGTCGCCCACGTCGTCGTGGTATACTGCTTTTCCCTGCTGGAAGGGAGCATAGGGGTCGGTGCCGGTGAGGGTGATGCCGATATGGCTTTGAAAGATGCTGTCGTAAACCGGTCCATCCACCAGGCCTCCGTAGGTTGTTTCTCCCAACAGAACCGTGTACGAAGAATGGGGTTTCATGGGCGAATCCTTTACTCCGGGGAGTCCGCAGATCATGGATGTCCCCCAGGGATTGCACCCAAACAACCAATCGCGCATTGAGGCTTCCATCTCCACAAATTCATCGTTTCCCGTAAGCTCAGCATACAGACGAGCCTGCGTAAGGGTGGCCACAACCAAATTATTGGAACACCAGATAAAGGGCACTCCATTCAGAAAGGGATCTTCCTTCCCTCTTTCCAGAATGCTTTGTAAGCCGCGACGGTAATACGACATTCCCCTTTTCTGCACTTTTTCGGAAGTGTGTTGTGCCAGGAGATAATGCCCGAGATTTACAAACGGGTAATACTGGTAATGCCTGGCTTTTCCTTCTTTCATCCAGGGGGTTACAGGTTCCTGTTTGCTCCAGCGGATGGCTTCTTTCAGGTATCTCTTTTTGCCTGTCAGTTGAAAGAGTTGGCTGGCTGCCAGTTCCATATCATCGGCATAGTTTTCCTCTTCATAAAAATAGGGCGATACGTTGCAGGCGGTTTGGCTATACCCGGGTTTGGTTTTCCCGAATTGGTAGGCTTCCGTAGCTTTTTTTTGCAGGAGCGATGATAATCCGGGGTCGGAATCGCTTACCAAAATGGCAGCAGAGGCAAAGCAGGAGGCAAATTTTCCTGCAATGGAAGAAACCCCGGTGGATTGGTTTTTGAAATCAGCCAGTCCCTGAGGGTTTCCGGTAACAAAATAGACCGGTCGGTAATTTCCCAATCCGTAATCAGCCGTATCAAGGGTGGGAAGCCGGAATCCTATGTGGTCCCGGTCGTCCGCAATCTGGTTGTACATTTCTCCGTACGAAGGATTCATCTTCAGCAGCCATTCCAGACCCCACATGATCTCATCCAGGATATCCCGGATTCCGTTTTTTCCCGGCAATCCGTTAGCCTGGAAAGCATCTCCCCAGGCTTCCGGGTATCTCCGGTAAGCAAACATCATTTGGTACAGGGCGTTGGCTGAAGTGGTCGTGTATTGCAGGTAATCGGTAGCATCGTGCCATCCTCCGGTGACGTCAATAAACATTCCGCTGCGGGTGGGATGATCCACAATGATCCCATCATGAAGATGACAGGAATCGTTTAAATAGGGATTGAACCGGCAACGTTGCTGACGCATATAGTTCAAAAGAAAATCGGCTGTGCCGGAATAAACATCGGTATGGATGTCTATTTCCAGTGAAGTCGTACTGCCTGCTTTCAGGTAGTACGTTCCGGATTGCTCAAATTTACTGAAATCCAGACGGCTTGCCGACTTCATTCCCCATGCCGAAGCCCGGGCCGGCTTCGGTGTTCCCTGAAATACTTCATTCCCTGTCTCTTTATCCATGAGGACAAAGGTTTCCGGTTGTTCCTCCTCCAGGGAAATGAAAACAGCTACCTTAACCGAATGGGGAAGATAACCCAGCTGGTTAGTGCGTATCCAACTTGCCGGTTGCGATAGAAGAAGGAAGGGAAGAAGAAAAAAACAGAACGATATAGATCCCCTGAATAGATTCTTCAGTTTCCGTTTTTTTTGTATTCCGGGCAATCCCTGATTCTTATGGAAATAAACACGCAAAAGGATTGAACGCACAACGGATCTTTTTTTTGTCTGTGGATCTTTCCAACCTTTCATTGGGTTTTCTTTTTTTATATGGAATACCGTTTTTCAATGATTGCTCCCTTAAAATAATGTTGAAGGATCTGCCTGTATGAATAGCCTTTTTCTCCCATTACAGCGGCTCCTATCTGGCAGAGCCCAACCCCGTGGCCCCATCCGGCTCCGTTTAGGATGAATCTCTGCGGGATCCCATTTTTGATCTCCTCATGATCTACCACAAAGGCTGAACTGTAAAGGTGCGATTCCGACAGCCATTTTCGTATTTCCAGTTCTTTTCCCACGGTCATTGTTTTTTTTGATCCGATGATTCTCAGTTTGATTAGTCTGGCTGAATAGCCCCGTTCGACGGGTTCCAGTTTAATGATTTCCCCGAAATCTATTCCGGAGCGTTTCCGGATCAATGCAGCAAGTTGTTTCTGGGTATAGGTTACTTTCCACCGGTAGAAATCGGTGGTAGCCTGGTCGAAATCTGGAAGTACCTGAGATAATATGTGCTTATCGGTAGTATGGCAGAAGGCCTGCGGACGTGATCGGATCCATTTTTCTGCTTCGTTGTGATTCCGGAGATCCGGGGTAACGGAATGCCCGGATGGAGCATCCTCCACGTGTGTGAGGTACGGGTGGGGTACCGGTTCCCAGACGTTTTCAAAATTTTCCGTTATGCCACCGCAACATTTTGCATACCGGGCGTCGCAAATTTCTCCTTTTGAAACCAGTACTTCCCCCTCTGTATCTTTCACAGCCTGGCGCGCTTTCTCCGAGATGATCCGGGTGATTCCGTGGTAACGTTGGCAGTGGTCGTCGGCACATACATCAAACGAGGTATGCTCTTCACGGTCATACCAGCGGATCCGTTCATCCTTCCTGGATTGGGTCGCCGGGTACCCGGAGTCCTGAGGAGGCATTTTCCGGGGTCGCTGAATCTGAGAGAGTAACCAGCTCCGGGAAATAATGGCGTGCGCTTTCAACAGTCCGGAAGAACTGGTAGCACTCATTTCCGAAGAAATGACACTCTCCAGGTATTCTTCAAGGACAATCAGATTGATACAGCGTATCCCGGTTCCCTCACGAATCAGTTTAAGACCTCCCCGGAATTGTTGGGTTTGCTTCTGTTCCCAGTGAAAATTTGCGCCTATGGTAACCTCTTTCAGTTCAAAATATCCGGAAAAAGTACGGGGCAGAATGTGTATTTCTTTGCCAGAAAGAAAAACCCTGTCTTTCTTTCTTACCTTTATATGCTGACCGGTGAGAATAGCCGTATAAGATCCTTCCGGTATGTTCTCTCCTGAAGATTCATAGGCTCCGGAGAGCGAAAAATGTACCTCCGGAGCAGCCATAATTCCTACGGCAATCGTTGGTTGTGTTTTCATGCGTTTAAAATTTTATCATTCGTCCCATAACTTCATCCTAGATTTGAGAACGTAGGGAACCGCTTCGTTCTCACATGAACTTCTTTTAATCGTTGCCTTTGGCGAACTTTTGATTAAAAAAGTTCATGTTCGTTTCATAGGATTACAATTGTTTATTTTCAAAGGTATCCTATGTAACTCGCATCCCGATAGCTATCGGGATGAATCATCACCTTGTGTATAAAGATTAACCATGCTCGTTTCATATTCCTTTTTATGGATTCCTGTTGTTCATGTAGGGAAAAAGAAAAAATCTAAAGGCTTTTGCTCACTATGGTTTTTATTAAATCCGAATACCTTTTTTCTTCTAAGGTTACTTCTTCATATATTTCGGTAATTTCTTTTTCAGTGATTTTATCGAAATCTTCTTTTCGTGGGAGAATGATCACTCCTCCCATTTCAACCGATGCCGGGCCGATGATTATTCGTTCCTTTCCTTTTCTAAAAAAATGAGACGGACGTTGTTTTTCACGCGGAAAGATAATAAGCTGCAGGGAATGATTGCTGTATGAACACAGCATATTCAGCATAGGTTCAGGTTTTTGGTTGTGTTTTTCCAGTTCTGAATAGATCCGTTTAAATCCTTTTTTTACTTCCTCTGGATCTGTTGATTCGATGACCATGAACCGTCGTAAATAGTTTTTGCTGATACCCAGGATTGTTTTTTCTGACCAGGGTATTTTTTCGGAATTCCGGGTCCATTCCTTTTCAACCGGGAGGGATCCTTTTTCAACCGCCTGGAAGTGGAAATGATTGGGGGCGGAAGCTCCGCATCCGGGGCCATTGTAAAAGATCGTGAATTCACGGAGCTTTTTAGCGGCCTCCAGGAGATCAGAAATCCTGGGTTGAATGCGTTGAGGAGTGTGGTGGATATCCGAAAGGGTCAGGTGAACCGGAAATACAGGAAAGGGATTGGTGAGGATCAGGTATTTCTCCAGAAAGAACAAACCCTTCTGTTCCGGTGGCAGGTTTTCGAGGCACAGAAAGCAGGGCCGTTCGGCAAGGGTCCGGGCATCGGTTCTGGCGGCCGAAGAACGAATACGACCAGGATTATGCTGTACCAGAACTGAAAAAGTCCCGAAATCAAAACTTCCGGATTCCACAGTTTCCAGATTCCGGTAATTTTTTTGTGCCAGGGGCCAGGTATCTGTTTGCTGTTTCACCAGGGTTTTGGCTGACTCTGAAGGATTCTCCACAGAACCATATCGTTTCAATTCATGGCTAGATATTGTTTTTTCTTGAAGCATATCATTCGGGTGCCTGTTGTGACTTCCGGCTGTTCATTCTGATCCGGGCTGTCAACTCTACACTGCGGATCCAGTCTTTGTACCGGTTGTTTTCGTTCTGTTTCTCAATCGTAAGCGCCGCATCGGTATTGTCTTCCCATCGGCGACACAGGTAGAGGGGATCGTAAATCCGGCCAATTTTCCAGGTACGCGAAATCGTCAGGCCAACTGCATAGTCTTCTCCATAGCTTATATTGGGGAATTTTATTTTTCTCAGTATCGGAGTATAGAAGGCACGGGGTGCTCCCAGTCCGTTAATGCGCAATGCATTGTTGGGACCATTGTCCGGGGTCCATTCCTCATGCCGGATAATGCCGGGAGGTAACTCCTTCAGATCCAGATCAACCATCCGGTAGGAACCGATCACCATGGCACACTTTTCTTGATAAAATGTATCAACCATTCGCTCCAGGGTATGCTCGTCAGCATACAGATCGTCGCTGTCGAGTTGTACAGCGAACTTTCCACAACGGGGATCGCTGATGGCTTCGTTCCAGCATCCTCCAATCCCCAGATCCTTTCTTGCCGGAAAAATCGTGATGAGCTTCTCATTATGTGCATAGGCTCTCAGCAGATCAGTGGTTCCGTCGGTTGAATGATTATCCACCACAATCAGGTTGAAGGGAAAACCGGTTTTCTGGCTTACTACTGAGCGAATGGCATCATCGATGGTTGTGATCCGGTTGCGAACCGGGATCACAACCGAAGCTTCCAAAGGAAAGGACGATTCCGAAAGGTCCACCTTTTTAAAATCCGGCTTCAGGAAAGCTCCGGTTTTTTTCAGGTGGGAGGTACAGGCTTTTTCCATCTCAGCCTGTTTGTCTCGGGCCTGGCGGCTGACATAGTCGAATTGTTTGTCTTCGGATCGGCGGGGGTCGGTTTCTTCGCTTGTGAAAAGGAGTTCCGGAATATGGATCAGTTTCCCTCTTCGGGAAGCATGCAGCCGGAGAGCATACAAACCGGCCCACCGGAAGGATTCTTCAGCAAAGGATCTCAGTACATCGGTACGGAAAAGCTGTACCGGCCCGAAGACAAAATCGTCGCGTAAGCTACCCTCCTGGTAATCAATTACCGGATGCGCATGCAGCTGCCCGTTTTTTATTTCGTGGTAGCCAGCATAGACCATCGCTGCCTCTGTTTGAAGGGCTACCTGGACCATTCGTTCAAGGGAAGTCGGATTGTAATCCGTTGAGTTCCCTTTGAGATCCATCAGGGTAAAGGCGGACGTGCTCTTTCCGGCAATCAGGGAAATCGTATGTGTAGACAAAAAATCGGGAACAACCAGGGTTTCAGCATCGATGAAATCATGGTTTTCAATGGCCAGAATAGTTACCTTATCAACCAAAGAAAGCCGGATTAACGAATGAATGGTTTTTTGTGTTTTTTCCGTTTTGCTGCATGCAACGAAACACGATATTTTTTCAGGCATTTGAACAACCAAATGATTTACATTCCAGGATAAGTCGGCCTGCAGGGGCTCGAACCCTGGACCCGCTGATTAAGAGTCAGCTGCTCTGCCAACTGAGCTACAGGCCGGTTTGACAAATGATATACAGCGAACGTGCTGTTTTAAAGAACGTTTTTACTTGCCTGATTTGCCCCCTGGCCCCTCCCGATGGATCGGGATGCTCTGCCAATTGAGCTACAGGCCGGAGTCGTGCAAATGTAGTAAAAAATATTGCGATTGTCCGGCAAAAAAAAGGATAAATGGGTTAAGCCATGCGATCCGCACCTCCTTTATTTGGTTCATAATTCACAATTTAAGGATGATTGGTTTTGTGGTTTTGCTTTCATTGTTAAGGCGGTCGAGTGCTGAAATCCGCACCTCATATCTTTTTCGTTTGCGGTTCATCCGTTTGAATTGGTAGATTGTTTTGCTGCAGACAGCAAAAATAGTATCGGTATTTGGTGGGGTTCCCTCTTTGTTCAGGTAAATCGCAAAACGTACGGGCTTATCCGTTTCATTTCGTTTTTCAGGTACTTTCCAATGAATGCGTTTGAACCATTTTCCGGGTTTTCCGGGTACTGGGGGAGGGATACTGTCGATCCATTTCATGGGAGGCACCAGTGCGGGTTTTTGATAAAGTTTCTTTTGGAGGCTGTCCTGGAATCCCAGCAGGTTTCGGTTGAAATGGATGCTGCTGTAAAATGCGCTTCCGTCAATTTTTTTGCTTGCACGCACAGCATGAATCTGCCGGGGCATCTCTTTGGACAGGGTCCATTCCGGAATCGTTGAAGCAGAATCAATTTTATATATTCCATGTCCTATGTACATTCCCCGGTCATAGGAATGTTTTTCCCACCAGTCAACCAGGTGTTCAAAATCGACAGAGGGATGCTTGGTTTGCCAGTAAAGCTGAGGGAGCAAATAATCGATCCATCCTTTTTCCTGCCATTTAATGACATTGGCATACAGGTGGTCAAAGTTTGTGATTTCGGCCTGTGTTTCCGAACCCCGGGGATCGTCTTTTTTATTCCGCCACACACCAAAAGGGCTGATCCCGAATTTGACCCAGGGTTTGATCTGCTTGATGGTTTTGCTGATCTGTTGGATCAGGATATCTACGTTTTCGCGTCGCCAGTCGGCTTTGTATTGCTCAGGCCAGGCACGGTTGTATTTTCTGAAAGATGCCGTGTCGGGAAATGCTGTCTCCAACGGATAAGGATAAAAATAGTCGTCAAAATGAATGGCATCCAGATCATAACGTTTTACCAAATCGGCTACCACACGGGTTACAAAGTTCCGGGTTTCCGGCAGTCCCGGGTCAAAATAGAGCCGTTCTCCATAACGGAGGATCCATTCCGGATGTTGAAATGCAATATGGTTGCCCGCTATAGGTTGCCGATAGTCCAGGGCCACCCTGTAAGGATTCAGCCAGGCATGCAGCTCCATTCCTCGGTTATGGCACTCTTCGATCCAGAATTTCAGGGGATCGTAAAATGGTTCGGGAGCCTTTCCCGGGTAACCCGTCAGGTATTTTGACCAGGGTTCCAGCGCGGAAGGATACAAAGCATCGGATGCCGGTCGTACCTGCAGAATAATCGCATTCATGCCGTTTTTCTGATGCATATCCAGGATTTCAATCACTTCAGCCTGCTGCTTTGTTACAGTCAATCCCGGCTCCGACGGCCAGTCAATGTTCTCTACCGTAGCCACCCAAACGCCGCGAAATTCATGTTTGGGAGCCTTCCCCTGGCCTAATCCGGTCAGTGGAAACAGCATGATCAGTACTATGGATAGGTAGTGTATCATAAGATGCATGGATGCATGGTTGCTTCGTATGCTGAACCTGCAATGCATGGCATTGCAACAGCAAATATACAATTGCCTTTTTTTTGATGCCATGATTTCCGGAATTTATCCGTGTAAAATCGTTAATTTTGGAATATGATACTGATTGCAGACAGCGGGTCGACAAAAACCAACTGGGTTCTTGCAGATGCAGGGAGAGAGATCAAACGAATGCGCCTGGAAGGAATGAATCCTTATTTCCGGTCTGTGGAGGATCTCTCGGAAGAGTTGGATCGCAGCATACTTCCGGAAATACCGGGAGAGGTTACAGCGCTCTTTTATTATGGGGCCGGCATGATCAACAGTGGAAAAGGAGCCGGAGTCAGAAAACTGTTTCAGGATCTTTTCCCGCACGCGCATATCGAGATCCACAGCGATCTGTTGGCTGCGGCCCGGGCTACCCTTGGTACCAAACAAGGCATTGCCTGTATTCTGGGAACCGGTTCCAATTCGTGTTTCTACAATGGACGTAAAATAGCAGATCATATTTCTCCTTTGGGTTTTATCCTTGGAGATGAGGGCAGTGGCGCTGTGCTGGGACGCAGACTCCTGGGGGATTACCTGAAAAAAAAGATGCCTGACAATCTGCGGCTGGCATTTAAAAGGGAGTATGAATTGACCGCGAGTATGATTCTGGATAAAGTGTACCGATCGGAACGTCCGAATCTTTTTCTGGCTGAATTTACCCGGTTCATCAGAGAGCATATCCGATCGGCATATTGCAGGGATCTGGTATCCTCAGAATTTACGGCTTTTGTGGAAAGAAACCTGCTGAAGTATAAGAAGGTGCACTCTTTTCCGGTTTGTTTTACCGGATCCGTTGCCTTTTATTTTCGGGGCATCCTCCAAGAAGTGCTGAAAAGCCGATCTTTGACGTGTGGTATGATTGTCAGGGATCCTATGGAAGGATTGCTTCGTTTTCACCGGGGAATTTAAGAATAACGTATGGCTAACATAACGGAGTCGTCATCCAATTACGATCACCTGGAGAAGCAGCCGGTCCTTCAGCTGCTGCAAAATATCCATAACGAGGATAAAAAGGTTTTACCGGCCGTGGAAAAAGTGATTCCCCGGATTGCCAGGCTTATAGAAGCGATTGTGGAACGCATGAAAAAAGGAGGAAGGTTGTTTTATGTAGGGGCCGGGACCAGCGGGCGACTTGGTATTCTCGATGCTTCGGAAATACCTCCTACCTTTGGGGTAGATTACGGACTGGTCATCGGCTTGATTGCCGGGGGGGACCAGGCCATACGGAAGGCAATTGAGTCGGCTGAAGACAATGAAATCCTTTCCTGGTCAGAACTACAGCAATTCGGAATAAACGATCTGGATACCGTCGTGGGTATTACCGCCTCAGGACGTACACCCTATGTGATCGGAGCAGTTAAAAATGCCCGTAAAAATGGAATTCTGACCGCCTGCATAACCAATAATCCGAAATCTGAATTGGCTGAAAATGTGGATATCCCTATTGAAGTGATCGTCGGTCCTGAGTTTGTCACCGGAAGCACACGGATGAAATCGGGAACCGCCCAAAAACTGGTCCTGAACATGATTACAACAACCGTGATGATCCAACTGGGCCGGGTCAAAGGAAATAAAATGGTGCATATGCAACTGACCAATCAGAAACTGATCGAAAGAGGAACCCGGATGATTATGGAGGAATTGGGGTATTCCCAAAGCAAAGCACGACGACTCCTCTTATTGCATGGTTCGGTGAAGTCTGTTTTGGATGCATATAAAAAAAATCCCCCTGGAAGAGAAGAATAATTCACGTAAGATCCGTTGATTATCCGATCCGGAAAATCCGCTCTTTGATCCATTCTTTTTCTTTGTGAATAAAAAAACCGGTTTTTTCTGAATCTTTTCTACAAAAATCGTTAATTTGCACTACAATCTTAAATCAGAGTATACTGTTCTGGTATATTCTTGGTTTATTAGGTTTAGTTGGTTTAGGTTAGTTCCGGTTTTATACCGGCAAAAAGGCTGTCAGAGGGCAGCCTTTTTTATTTTTATCAGCAAACGAGGAGTTTTAGAAGGTTTTCAGGTAAGTCGACCGGTAGGTATGAGCCAGTATTTTTGCCAGGGCGTAGACCCATTCTGCGGCTTTTTTAACAGCCTGTGAAGAGGATCCGGTCATTTCGGTCAGGGAATAGATGTGATCGAATAAAGCTTGTTTGGGATACCTGTTTTCTCCAACAATGGCCACTACGGGTTTCTGGAGTTTTCGTGCTTGTTCAGCTACCACAGCCGGAGCTTTGCCCTGCAGACTTTGCCGGTCGAATGTTCCTTCCCCGGTGATGACGACATCTGCCCAATGGAGGTGTTTCTGGAAGGAGAGTTTTTCGAGGATAAAATCGGCTCCCCGGAGGATTTCTGCATTCAACAATCCTGCCAAACTTACAGCAATACCTCCGGCTGCACCGGCACCCTGGAGGTGTGCTGTTTGAATGCCACTTGTTTCAGCCACGATTTGGGCATAATGGCGTAGTCCTTTTTCAAGTTCCTCTGTCATTTCCGGAGTGGCTCCTTTTTGTGGGGCGTAGAGTCGGGCTGCCCCCTCTTCTCCCAGCAGGGGATTGGATACATCGCTGATCATATGGATTTTTAGCTGGGAAGGTATACGCAGTTTATTCATTTCCAGGCGGTATATCTTGGTCAGATTTTCTCCTGTTCCGGAGAGAGGATGGCCGTTAGCATCAAAAAAAGAAACTCCCAGAGCTTCCAGGATTCCTGTTCCGCCGTCCACAGTAGCCGAGCCTCCGACACCCAGGTATATGCAGGTGGCTCCCAGACGCACAGCTTCCACAATCAATTGACCCGTCCCGAATGTGGAGGCCTCTAAAGGATTGAATTCCGAAGAGCTGAGAAGTTTCATTCCCGAAGCACTGGCCATTTCAACCACTGCCGTCTTATGGTTGTATCCGAAGCAGGCAGGTACTATTCTACCCAGCGGATCTCGGACATTCAGGGTATGCTTCTTTAAGCCCAGGGCATGGATCAATACCTCGGCAGTTCCGTCTCCCCCGTCAGCAACCGGGACTTTCCTCGTTTGAAAAAAGTGGCGATCCGTTTCCTGAAAAGCCTGTTCTGTAATTTCCGCAAAACGAAGAGCGGAAAGGCTTCCCTTCATGCTGTTTGGTGCAATAAGAATATTCATCCTGCTCTTTTCCTGGTCCGTTGGTAGCTATCTGCCTTGTCTAAATTATTAGGCCTGTTGGCGGACTGTAAAAATCGCAAGATAATGAATTATCGATACCATTGGACTTGAGAAGTATGGATTTGAAGGATTGCTTTGAGGGAAACACGCGTTGTTCTATGAACGGGAATCCACTTGTAGTTTATTCGTGATACTCAAATTTTAGCAGTAAGCGAACTGAATTTTGTACGTTGGACAATTCCGGCGAAGTCGGAGGGTCGTATCCCCGCAATTTCGCCTTCCGATTATTCGGAGGGCAGGTCTGTGGCGGAATGAGTTTTAAAAGCTTACGTTGGAGTTACATTTCCGTGATGCCCCGGATCAGGAAGTACAGGAGGGGTTGCCTTATACGGAATAAACCATACAATTTATGGGGGAGTGTACTGTTTTTTTGATAATTTTAAGGCCCTGAACAGTGTAAGAGCAATAAAACGGGCATGATACGGTGATGGTTTCACATCGATGGCAGATGGTCTAGATCTTTCAAGGAGGGAGGGCCTCATTGTTATCCGGAAAGCACAACATAACCATGGATTCATTACGTATATTATTGGTGGAAGATAATCCTGCGGATGCATTTTTATTCGAAAAAATGCTTCTTGCCTCCAGTGAATGGGGTTTTCAGATTATGAAGGCTGAAACCCTGGGACTGGCATTGCACACCATCCGGAGTCACTCTTTTGACGTAATCATCGCTGATCTTGGTCTGCCCGACAGTCAGGGCCTTACCACAGTAGATGAAATGGTGAAAGCGGTCAAATATCTTCCGATCATCGTTTTAACCAGCACCAATGATGAACAAACCGGTATCGAGGCCCTGAAACGGGGAGTTCAGGATTACCTGATCAAATGGAAGATTAATCCAGATCAGTTAATGCTTTCAATCCGGTATTCTATTTACAGGAAAGAGTTGGAAGTCAAATTGATCGAGAGCGAAGAAAAATTCAGAAAGGTTATTGAAAACATCCATCTCTTAGGGCTTATGTTGGACACAGACGGGAACATACGGTTTGCCAATGATTATTTTTTACGGTTGACAGGGTGGGACCGGAAAGAGGTGATAGGAAAGAATTGGGTGGATGCTTTTGTTCCGGCCCCGTTAAAAAGAAAAATCCGGAGACGATACAGCGAGATGAAGAATACTCCGGGTTTCACACAGGCCTATGAGTATGAGATCTTAACCCGGAAAGGGGAACGCAAGGTGGTTTCGTGGAGCAATATGGTTCATTTTGATAATAAGAACCAGGCAGTTTCGATTACCAGCATTGGAGAAGATATTACCCAAAGGAAAGTGGCTGAAGAGGCCCTCCAGGAAAGTGAGAAGAAATTCCGCATTATGGTCGATGCTTCACCGGATGCGGTGATCACAACAGGTATGGATGGAACCATAAAATATGCATCGCAGCATACGGCCGGTATTTTCGGTTACAAGAATGCATCCGCTTTGCTTGGAAAGAAGTTTAAAGATCTCGTGGCTCCGGAGTACCATAAAAGAATTGATGCGAAGATGCGTAGATTGTTGGATGAAGGAACCCTGCACGATATCTTTTATGTGATGAACCGGAAAGGAAGCTCCGGATTTTATGGCGAGATCAGCAGCTCGTTGATTACCGATAACAAAGGCCGCGCCGAAGGAGTCATCTCCATCATCAAAGACATTACAGAACGGAAAAATGCAGAAAAGGCCATCCGGGAATATCAGCAGAATCTCCGATCCATGGCCTCCGAATTAAATCTTGCTGAAGAAAAAGAACGCCGGAGAATAGCCGTCGACCTGCACGATGACCTGGGGCAAACCCTGGCCATGGTACGCATCAAACTGTCGGCCGTGAAAAGCATGAACCAGGATGCTGAAATTAATAGCCATCTGGCAGAAATGGAAGGGTATATAACCCAGGCCATTAAAAGTTCCCGGTCGCTGACCTATGAATTGAGCCCTCCGGTATTGTACGAACTCGGATTGGCCGCTGCTGTCGATTGGAAACTGGAGCAGATCGCAAGCGGAAGCAAAATAAAAACGCAATTGGAAATTACCCATGAATTGCCCAATATTCAGGAAGATTTATTAATTTTATTGTTCAGAGCGGTGAGCGAGTTGTTGAACAATACGGTGAAACATGCACGGGCTGAAAACGTTTCGGTGCTTTTGAATATGGATGGGAAATGCCTGAATATCCTGGTGAGTGACGATGGAAAAGGATTTAATCCGGAAAAACCCCAAAAAACCGCCGGTATCGGATTATTCAGTCTCCGAGAACGATTGGAGTATTTTGACGGAACGCTTACCGTTGATTCAGATATAAATAAAGGAACCAGAGTGTATATTACAATTCCTGTAATGGATTAATGGAATGGAAATAAAAATTCTGCTTGTTGATGACCATAAAATCATGCGCGAAGGGTTGCGTTTTTTGCTAAAGGATAAATCCAATATCCGGGTAATTGGTGAAGCAGAAAACGGCCGTCAGGCCCTTTCGCTGGTAGATAAACTGAAACCCGATATCGTGATCATGGATGTGGCAATGCCTGATCTGAATGGCATTGAAGCTACCCGGATGATCGTTCATGACCATCCGGAAACACGGGTTATTGCCTTGTCATCCCATAGCGGGAAGGAATTTGTTACGGGTATGTTTAAAGCCGGTACTTCAGGGTATCTGTTGAAAGATTGTGCCTTTGACGAATTATACGATGCCATTCAATCGGTCCATGCCAAACATACCTTCCTCAGCCGGGAAATTACGGATGTCCTGGTTAGGGATTACGTATCAAACATTAAAACCAATCCGGAGGAAGTACCGGGGGAACAATTGACTATCCGGGAGAAAGAAGTTTTGCAATTAATCGCAGAGGGGAATTCTACCAAAAGCATTGCCGAACAACTCTTTGTAAGTGTGAAAACGGTTGAATCACACCGAAGCAATATCATGCGGAAACTCAACATGTTTACCATTCCTGAACTGACCAAATACGCGATACGAAGTGGCCTGACTTCCCTGGATGAATAACCGGACTGATGAAATACCATGCAAAATAAATGCTTTGCACTCAGGTACTTTTCGTTTGATGCCGGTTCCTCGATCAGTGCAAACTCACAGCCCTGCTTTCATTTAACAGGGAATGATCCTTAAACCATGAAGCCTATCCGAAGTCTAAACCAAATGATGTTGGCCATACAAAGGATAAAAACAACGGGCAATGTTCAATAGATTCGTGCAATCAGCAAGACAAAAACTGGCAGCCTATAAATTGAATCACTCCCTTCTCGGCAGGTGGAAACTGGCTGAATATTATACCGAATCCGGGAAAAATCTGTTCCATTATAAAGAGAATCAGATTGTTTCTGAAAATCATGTCTGGGAACTAACGTTTCAGGAGGAAGGCCAATACAGCACTTCATCCAATTTGGAAATACCGTTGGTTCAGGATCTTCAATCGGGGAGGTGGAGTAAATCGAGAAATTTTGTGACTCTGATGCATTCGGATGATTTCAGAGAACAGGTGGAGTTTCAATATGCCATGGACAAAGGAATCCTTAAACTACTGAAAAAAGACCCCTTTGGAAAAATCATCGTTTTTGCATTCTTCCGACGGATTGAATCACCGATTCGCACCTGACAGGTGAAATTTCTGCATGCATCTCCGGAGATGCTGATGCGAGAACCTTTTGCTGTTCAGGAAGTAGCCCGGGAATGTTTCTGGTGGGTTTGGTTGGTCTGCTTTTGATAAAAAGTTCAGCTTGTTCTGACAGAAGTTGAGTTTTCCCCTGGTTTCTTATTGGGTTGTTTCGTGAGCCAGGATTTCCTGGGCTCTTTCAAGGATGGTGGTATCATCAAGAAGGACAATGCCTCCGTTTGGGCCTGGTTCCATATGGATGCCAACAGCTTTTCCGTTTTCATAATTTGCGCCTCCGAAATAATTCCTGACAGTTTCCTCAGATACATCAAACTCCTGCGCAATCTTTTTTATGGAACCGTCAGGCAAGCTATCTTTAATTCTGCGTAGCTCATTAAAGGTGATTTTCATTTGCATAGCTTTTAACATTTATAATAATACGTTTTTTGATCGAAATGATTCATGCATCATCCGGGTTCATACATTTTGTAAAGGGTAAAATTACGAATTAAAAAAGAGATTTGTAAGGGATAAAGATTTTTAAATTCATGCTCTGCCATGGAATGTCCTTTCCAAGGGTATGGTTGTTTCAATAACAATTTGTATACTAATTGATTAAGCAATCTATCCGTGTTTTTCCACTTGCATTAATTAACATTTTTTAATAGGCATCCCTCTTTTATACAATCGTAAATTGCCTGGTGCATGGCAGGGCGTATATTCAGGTCAAAGAGCCGGGAATTTTCCCGGGTAGGGTATACGCGATTGGAAAAGAAAATATAGAGAAGTTGATTATCGGGATCTGCCCAGGTAAAGATTCCTGTATAGCCACTGTGTCCGAAGCTGTTTTCACTGGCATCTACGGCCGGGTAAGCATCTTTCAGTTCTTTTTTATGGTTGTCGATATAGGGTTTGTCAAAGCCCAGGCCCCGCCGGTTGTCATTTTCCGGGAACTGGCACCGGGTAAATTCGTTGACCGTCTCTTCGGGAAGGTACCGCACGGCTCCGTACCATCCTTTCTGTAAATACATTTGCATCAGCTTGGCCAGGTCGTTGGCTGTTCCGAACAAACCGGCATGCCCCGATACTCCTCCCATCATAGCCGCTCCTTCATCATGCACATATCCCTGTAAAAGTTCACTTCTGAAAAAATCATCATACTCTGTGGGGACAATCCTCTCCGTTGGAAAACATATGTATGGATTATACAGAATGGTATAGGCTCCCAGCGGGTGATAAAAAGTCTCTTTGAGGTATGTTTCGTAATCTTTGCCTGTAAGGGATGAAATGATGGAGGGGAAAAGGTAAAAACCCAAATCAGAATATACATATTCCTTTTTTTTCAACAAGGGGGATTCCCTGATTGCGTCAAAAATATTTTTCCGGTAATTCCAGTTCATATAGAGTTTTGAAGATACCCGGAAGGAAAAATTCCGGACAGGAGAGGTTCGAAAAATCGTGGATTTTAGTTTTCCGTTTCGTTTTAAGGTTGACCGCCAATAAGGTATCCAGTCCTGAAGGCGGCCCTGATGGGCCAGGATATCCCGTATTTTAATCGTTTCTTTGTTGGACCCGATAAAATCAGGCCAATAGGCGCTTAGGGGTTTATCCAGATCAAATTTCCCTTCCGCGTTCAATTTCATTAAGGCAGGCAGGGGACCGGTAATTTTGGTTACCGAAGCCCAGTCGTAAATCAAATCGTGCGAAACCGGTATTTCCTTCTTATAGGTGAGGAATCCGTAACATTTATGGAAAATAACTTTTCCTTTATGGGCAATTAAAACCTGACATCCGGGGTAGGCCATGGAGTCGATACCCAGGTTGGCTATGGAGTCGATTCGTTGGGTTAATTTCCGGGATGAGATTCCTGTTTCTTCGGGAAGGGTATATTTTAAACGTCCTGTGTTTTTTACCGGAAGTCCATCTCCTTCTTTGAAGTATTCGTTGATGGTTACCGGGAGCCTTCCCGAAGCATCGATCGCCCCAAAAAGCAGCTGCGCTGAAAGTTCCTGGGTCAGCCGGGAGGCTTCATAGGCCATAACCAGTCCGGAGGTTTTTTCTAAATGATCAAAAAACCGCAATGCATAGGCATTGCCAAAAAAAACAAAAACGGACCTTTGGGAGGAGACAATCCGGGCTGCTTCTCTCTGGTTGGCTGTGATTCCGTAGTTCTGAGCGGGAAATCCTGCGACTCCCAGGATGCCTGCAAGAACCAGATTATAAGGTCTCAGGTCGTTCCGGAGTTTTATCAAGGCCTCCGGAGATGCATTTTTTGAAATCGTAAAATGTTCTACTTCGGTATATTTTCCCAACATTTTCTGAAAGGGTGTGAGGGTATCCACTCCGATGGCTACGGAAGCAATTTTTAGTGTGTCGAGCCCTGCGAGGGGGAGGACGTGATTGTTTGTTAATACGGTCAGAGAGCTTTCAATAAGTTTTCGCAGGCGTACTTCATGCAGAGGCTGGTTTATGCGGTTGGCCAGTGTTCCGGGATCTGTAGGTTTCCAGGAATCCAACCCGCACCAGCGTTTCAATGCGAGTACCCTTTGGCATTTTTGTTCAATTTCGCTTCCTTCGAGTGCTCCTGTCCGGAGGGCCTGCCTCAGTGTTGAAAGGGTATTTTCCAGATCCGGGACAAATTCAACCATATCATTGCCTGCCTTGAGGGCCATCAGTTCTGCTGTTCCGGGAGGATGCCCTACTCCTTTCATATTCATGGCATCGGTAATCACCAGGCCTTCAAAGGCAAGCGATTCCCTGAGATAAAGGCGGATGATGTTGGATGACAATGAGGCCGGGATTCTTGCTGAATCGAAGGCAGAAACATGGAGGTGCCCGGTCATAATTCCTCCTACACCACTGTGAATCAGTTCTTTGAAGGGATAGGCTTCCATGCTGTCAATTGATTTTTTCGACTTGTAAAGGGTTGGTAAGGTTTGGTGGGAATCGGTATAGGTATCGCCATGCCCCGGAAAATGTTTGGCTACCGCTAATATACCGGCATCCTGCAAACCCCGGGAAAATGCTGTCGCTTTGGCAGCAACATTGAGCGGGTTCTCACCAAAAGACCGGGAATTAATTACGGGATGGTCCGGATGGATGTTGATATCCGCTACCGGAGCAAAATTGATATGAATCCCGGCCTCTTTGCACTGGCTTCCAATATCGATACCCATATCGTAGAGCAAACGGACATTGTTCACTGCCCCTAAGGCCTGGGCAGGAGGGTAGTTTATCGCACTGTCGAGTCTGAACCCGAGGCCCGTTTCGCCATCAACCGCGATCAACAAAGGAACGGGGGATGCTTTTTGCAATGCATTGATCAGAGAGGCGGTCCGGTGAGGCGATCCTTCCATGATCAAAACCCCTCCCGGTTTGTATTTTTTGATGATGCGTAGAAGCGCTTGTTTGTGTATCTCCCCCTGGTTGGGGTAGGCTGTAACCATAATCAGCTGACCGATTTTTTCCTCCAGGGTCAATTCTTTCAGTTCTGAAAGCACCCATTCATCCTCCATAAACGAAAGAAAAGGGGGTTGGGTGGCATGACTGCAGGTAAGGCCTGCAAAAAAGATCCACAGAAGACAAAACAGCTGATTCGTACGCGTAGACAGAAGGACCATTTTTTTGTTTATTTGAGCATGGCTACTGGTAATTTATGGTATCTTCGTAAAGATATAGAGCAAAAAGCACTTTCATGAAGAAATTCTGGACAATTTTTATTTTCCTGATCATGGATGTATGTTGTTATGCTCAGGAAGCAGATCTACGAGTGGGGGCTGAACAACCTGAGGCCTATCTGGACTTGTTGAGGAACAAACGCGTTGGGTTGGTAGCAAATCATACTTCCCGGGTTCACCAAACACACCTTTTGGATTTTCTGATCTCACAAAACATTTCGGTGGGAGCCGTTTATGCTCCTGAGCATGGTTTCCGGGGAGAAGCTTCTGCCGGTGAGGAGATCCATAACGACCGGGATCTTCAAACAGGAGTTCCAATCTTTTCGATTTATGGAAGCAGCCAAAAACCTACCAAAGAACAACTTGAAAACATTGATGTCCTGGTTTTTGATATTCAGGATGTGGGATGCCGTTTTTATACCTATCTTTCCACCTTGCACTACATTGTGGAGGCATGTGCTGAAAACAGCATTCCTTTGATCGTTCTTGACCGGCCGAATCCCAATGGAGACTATCTTGCAGGACCAGTCTTAAAAGAAGCATATCGGTCGTTTGTGGGAATGGATCCGGTGCCGGTGGTTCATGGGTGTACCTTCGGGGAAATGGCTCTGATGATCGAGGGAGAGAAATGGCACAATGCAGACAGAGCATGCGAAATTACCGTGATTCCCGTTCAAGGATATACCCACGACACCCGTTATTCGGTTCCTGTCCCTCCTTCACCCAATCTACCCAATGACCGGGCTATCCGGCTTTACCCGTCGCTCTGCTTTTTTGAAGCGACCAGCGTCAGCATCGGAAGAGGAACCCCTTTCCCGTTTCAGGTAATTGGTTATCCCGATAAGCGGTTCGGCTCCTTTTCTTTTACGCCGGTAGATATTCCCGGGGTAGCTTTGAATCCCACACAGGAAGGTATCATGTGTTACGGCGAGGATCTGAGAAAAGTGAAGGACATTCCACGCTTCACGCTAAGCTACTTTCTGAAATATTATCATCGGTTTGAGAAGGAATCGGAATTTTTGGTACGTGAAAACTGGCTCAACCTTCTTTCCGGAGATGACCGGTTGATCCGAGCTATCCGTAAAGGAATGAGTGAACAGGAAATCGCAGCACTCTTCCGGTCCGATTTGAAACAATACAAAAAAATCAGAACGAAATATCTTCTTTATCCCGATTTTACTTCCTCATGAATCCTTACAGCGCCCTGTTTCTTGTTCTTGGTTATTTTGGGATCCTTCTCGGCATATCCTGGGTGACCTCCCGGAAAACGGACAATGATACATTTTTTAATGCCAACAGGAAATCCCCCTGGTTTGTGGTTGCCTTCGGGATGGTGGGAGCTACCCTTTCAGGAGTCACCTTCATCTCTGTTCCCGGGGAGGTGGGGAATTCGGCTTTTTCTTACCTGCAGTTTGTTTTTGGCAATGTGGTGGGATATGGGTTGGTTGCAAAAGTATTAATTCCTTTGTATTACCGCCTCGAACTGGTTTCTATTTATTCTTTTCTTGAACAACGCTTTGGGCTCAGGTCTTACAAAACCGGGTCTTTCTTTTTTCTGATATCCAAACTTATCGGAGCTTCCTTCCGGTTGTACCTGGTTGCCGGGGTTCTGCAGATCGCTATTTTCGATTCCTTTCAGATTCCATTTGGAATTACCGTACTCGTCAGCATCGTGCTCATCTGGATCTACACCTTCCGGGGAGGGATCAAGACCATTGTATGGACCGATACCTTACAGACCCTGTTCCTGATATTTGCTGTCATATTTACCCTTTTAGCCATTACGCGTTCCCTGGGCTGGAATCTGAAGGAGACGATACAGGCTGTAGAGGCCCATCCATACTCCGATCTGTTTACCTGGGAATGGAAATCAGGCAATAATTTTTTCAAACAGTTTTTTGCCGGTATGTTTATAACCGTGGTGATTGTGGGCATGGATCAGGATATGATGCAGAAAAACCTCACCTGTAAAAACAGGAAAGAAGCACAGAAAAACATGATCGTTTTTAGTTTATCCTTCCTGGCAACTGTCTTTCTTTTCCTGTGCCTGGGAGTTCTGCTCTATGTGTTCACCCTTGAAAAGGGAATCCCTGTTCCGGAAAACAG
>CAYPAW010000084.1:0-44477 GCA_964408795.1 uncultured Mariniphaga sp. | reverse complement strand
AAAGAGGGGGTAAAAAGAACAAAGGATAGGCTCAACAGCCTATCCTTTTCTCATTAAACTAACTAACCTAACTAAACCTAAACTTATGAAAATAAACGTACCACAAATATAAGGAGGTTTTGGGATTCAAACCAAACAAAAACCTGTTAAAACATGTTAAAGTTAACGTTCTTTTTACATTTCTTCATTGGGCAACAAAAAGGTAGGTAATGGTTCCCTGTTGTTTTTCGGGAGCCTCCGGATCGGCATTAAAGGTGGTATGTTGGGCGGCCAGGGTTGCATAGTAAAAGATCCGGGGATCTGCACCCGAAGCGTTTTTTCTGGCTTCAGCTTTGATGACCCTTCCGTTTCTGTCGACCACGATATCGGTCACTACTCTTCCTCCGCCCTGGGCCAGATACACCGGAATAGGAAGGCTCACATGATAGCGGTTCTCAAGATCATAGGTAATGTTGCTTTCTCCGGAATACACCACATTCCGGATGGAATCGGGATCCTGATTTTCGGTATGATCCACAGGCATCTCGATATCCTCCCATTGAACGACCTTCTGGTTGAGTTGTTTGTTTACTTCGCTAATCAGCTGTTGCGCTTTTCTGATTTCCTCCTGATAAGCATCATCAAAGAAGTCCTCTTCCCGGGGAAACGCCTGATTAGACGGTCTGTTTGTGCGTTGTTCCGTTCTGTTTATATTGCCTTCCGGCTCTTCCTCCCGGGTTGGTTCGATGATCTCCTCTTCCGGGATCCACTCCGGAAAATCAATCCATACCGCTTCTTCTTTCAATGTTCCTTTCCTGTTCAGATCCGCAATGAGAAAGATTGAAAAGAGAAGAATATGAAAAACCAGGGCTCCCATTACCCCGTAAATATGCTCTTTGTATACTTTTTTCCAGCGGTTCATTCCATAAACAAAAGTATAAAATAGAGCCGTACAAAAAACAATCCAGAAAATTCCCTGGTTTTTATGGCTGTTTCAGCAGGTCCTCCCGGGAGACAAATATTTTTTCCACCAGTTCCGGATGGCTGAAATAGCTCCCCTCATTTTGGCTGGTGGTCAGGATCATTTCCTGTTCATTTTGTCTGAATCCTTCGAGGCGAACCGGGGTCATTTGGTTATTCCCTTCAATCAGCAGGGAACAGGTAGGCTTCCCGGAAGGATTCCGGTCGGTAAACCCTGAATGGGTAAGGTTTGCGATTTTGGAAAAGTAGTCCGCTACGGCAGTTGAATCGGCAGGCTGGTTGTCAACCATCCACTGATCCTCCATCCGGGTTAAAACAAAAGAGGGTTCATCTGCATAGGTAAACTGCAATCTTGACCAGTTGCGTTTATCGCTTTTAATCACGGTCTGATCCCGAAACGTGTTTGCTTCCCGGTTGAATGTCATCGGAAGAAAACCCTCAACGCCATACACTTCCTTTTCATCGGCCAACCGTACGTAGGATGTAATTTGTTGCGTTTGATAGGTAAATTTCCCGATCCATACATCGGACACTTTTTCAGAATCTGCATACACCTGAACCCGGGTTCCCAGGGAATCGGTTACTTCATACTCTTCCCACTGTTCTTTTCCTATGCCGGCCAGATTCAGAAGTTTCATATGGTTCAGTTCGTCGATCATGGATCCCGGAAGGGAAGGATTGGCATTGTACCTTTTCCCTTGGGTTTCAACCATCCAGCGGTCTTCTTCCCGGATCAGGTCAACCGGCTGCCCCCTTAAAATCCTTGGAATGATAGTAATCCGGGTTACACTTTCGGCATCTATCTCAACCAAAACCTCCGGAAAAGTACGTTCTCCTTGCCGCGAATCCATCACTTTTACCAGTACAAATAACACGAGCAAAACAACAAAGAGGGTCAGAATGCTTTTTATGCTTATTCTTCGAAACATGGTTTAACAGAATTATCGGTTGTAATTTTCATTTCTTCTTTTTTCTCTGATGCGTCGGTTCCGGTTCATCCGGAACAATCCGTAGAGGATAATCAGCAGAATGGGAACCAGGAAATTCAGCCATTTGATGAGTGTTTTTGTTCCATCCTCCAGTTGTTTCAGGGGTCTGGACGTCACTCCCTTGGTTCTCAGTTCGATTAATCCGGTATCATCGGAAAGCCAGTCGATGGAATTGACCAGCAGGTTCACATTGTCGGGTTGCAGTTGCTGGCTCTGATTGCGGGTTCCGTTGACGGCGAAATCGCCATCTCCGAAGACGATGATCCGGGCCCTGTTATCCCCGCTGATTTTTCCTTCCAGCACTCCGGCAAGGGGAATTTGTGAAAGCCTGAAATCGCTGTCACCCCAGCTTTTCTGGATTTGAAAATACAAAGGGGCCATTTGGGTTCCCGACCGGGTGGAGGAAAAAACCAGGGGCTTGAAATGAAGGGTAGTATCGCCCGTATACGTCAGAGGGCTTACAAACTGAAAAACCACCTGTTCGAGGCCTTCCGTGACAGGGTGCTCAGCAAATCCGGAGGCTACTGGCAGATAGGGAAAGGATAACTGGGTGGTAAACGAAAAAGCTCCCTGCTGTTGTCTGACTCCTACTGATCCACAGTTTTCATCTACCACGAAACTTCCCTCTACAGACACTCCTTTTTCTGCAAGCCAGCGCTCCAGGCCGGTTGTAACTTCATAACCCCGGGCCTGCGTAAGATCCCCCTCAACCCGGTTCAGGGCAAGAACCATATTACCTCCATTGGCCAGGTAATCATCCAGCATGGCCAGGTGAGCTTCCGGAAGGGAATCCGTAGGAGCTACCAACACCAGGGTTTTGTATTTCGGCAGATAAGTGGAATCGGTAAGATTCACGCCTTCCACCCGATATAAAACCTCCAGAGAAGCCATGGCCTGACTGAACATCGAAGTGGTCGGCTCCCCGTGGCCCTGGATAAACCCTATTACAGCCTTGTTGGTAGTAGCCAGTTTCTTGATCCCCGAAGAAAGAAGGTATTCCATCGCTTCTCCCGGCTGTATGAAAGGGATAATCTCCGTTTGATCCGCATACTTCAGAACGGCTCCCAGATAAGCTTTCTTCTGAACCGACTGATCTTTCTCGCGTACATTGATGACTACCGGAGAAATCCCATTCTGAAGCGCTTCCTGCTCGGTTTGGTCATCGGCATTGGGATGGATAAATTCATACACAATGTTGCCATCCGAACGATTGCTGTATTCAATCAGCAAATTCTTAAATTCCTGTCTGGTTCGGGAAATGTTTGGAGGTAAACCTTCTGAAAAATAGGCGGTTACCGTAACCGGATGATCCAGATCATCCAGGATGTCCCGTGTAGCCTCGCTGAGTGTGTAGCTTTTATCTTCGGTGAAATCCAAACGAAAGAAAAAACGGTTCGCAAAAAGATTGACCAGAACCCCAATACCCAAAAGGATGACCATATAGATTAGAATGGATTTTTTCGGTTTCATACGTCTGTAATTGTCTGTTTGTTAATTGATGTTTCTTTTTATTAATACCGATTCAGCACAGATGATCCCAAAGAAAATAAGGGTGAGGAAATAGATCAGGTCTTTTGAATCCACAACACCCCGGGTAATTGCCTCATAATGGTTGGACAAACTCAGGTAATAAAAGACCTCTGCCACGGTTCCTGTAAAGGCAGAAGCAAGCATTCCAAAAAGGATATGAAAAAAGATGCCAATCAACAGGGAAAGCAGAAAAGCCACAATCTGGTTATTGGTCAGACTGCTGGAAAACAATCCGATGCTTATGTAGGCTCCGCTGAACAAAAGAAGCCCCAGGTAACCAGACCATACCGCTCCGTGATCCACCGGACCCAGGCTCCAGAGGGTGAAATAATACGGAAACGTTAGCAGCAAAGCTATACCAATCAAAAGCAACACCGCAAAGAATTTCCCCCATAAGACCTGCCATTCGGAAATGGGCTTCGTAAGGAGCATCTCCAACGTTCCGGTTTTGTGCTCTTCGGCTACCTGCCTCATGGTAAGGGCCGGTATGAAAAAGAAAAGAGTCCAGTAGGCAATCCCGAAAAAAGGAGCCATGGTGGCCTGATTGATATAAAATACATCCGTTCCAAAAAGCCAGGTAAAAAAACCGGTAAACCCCAAAAAAACCACAATCATAATATAGGCCATCAAGGAATCAAAGATGGCCTGAAGTTCGCGTCGAGTGATAATCCAGATATGCTTCATTGTCTCCATTGTTAATTTTTGGTTACTTCCCTGAAAACATCCTCCAGTTTTGTTTCCACCGGAGTCAGTTCCGAAATATACCAGCCTTTTTCCACGCACAAGTCAAAAATGGCTTTTGCGGATGACTGTTCGGGGTGGCTGTGAATTTCAAAAAGTTCACGATCCATGAAGGGAATATCCACCATGTCTACGGTTGGAAGTTCTTTCATGGCTTCAAACGCTTCATTTTGTGGAGGACCTGAAATCCGAACCTTCAGAATTTCATTTCCCCGGGCCTGTCGGCGCAACTCGCCGGCTGTTCCGTCCGCAACAATTTTTCCGTTGTTGATGATCAGGATCCTGTCGCAGGTAGCTTCCACTTCAGCAAGAATATGGGAACTGAGGATCACCGTTTTCTCTTTTCCGATGGTTTTTATCAATTCCCGGATCTCAACAATCTGGTTCGGATCAAGTCCTGTGGTTGGTTCATCCAGAATCAGGACTTCCGGGTTATGAATCAGCGCCTGAGCCAAACCTACCCGTTGCTTGTACCCTTTGGATAATTCCCGGATTTTTTTGTGCTTCTCGCCCCGCAGATCACAGACCCGAACCATTTCAGCTATGTGCATTTCTGTTTCAGTTTTGGGGATTCCCTGTATTTCCGCAACAAAACGGAGGTAATCGATAACCGTCATATCCTGATACAAAGGATTGCTCTCCGGAAGATAGCCTATGTGTTTCTTGATCTTCCCGGGGTGCTCCCAAACCGATAAACCCCCTACCCGGATGTCGCCGTTATCGGGTTCCAGGTAACAGGTAATGGCTTTCATCATCGTTGTTTTACCCGCTCCGTTAGGCCCCAGGAATCCCAGAATCTCCCCGGGTTTTACCCTGAACGATAATGCATCTACTGCTTTTTGAAGTCCATAGGTCTTCGTGATGTTCTCAACAACAATATCCATCTTCGTTTTTTTTTAAAGTTTACGAAAATAAAAGAATCGATTTTTTTTATTCAACTACTGATTCATGTTTTAACATTGTTTAACAAAACCAGGGGTCGTTTTGTATGATTTAACACTAAAATAGTAGTATCTTTTTGTTCCGGGGTTCAGAGGAAAACGATCCTTTCCAATTCACTTGTATGGGGAGAAAAAACAATATAGGGTATACGATGCTAATAGCAACCATTGTTTTTTTGTATCCTCTGATTTCCAACGGACAGGAAGAATCTCCGGACTCTACCGGCACAGATCTGAAATACAAAGAACAATACGATCTTTTTTACGACAGCCTGAGGTACAAAGCCGAGAGAAGGAACATTACCCGGTGGCTTCACAACCTGCTGATCCGGGAGCCTAAAAAACCGGTTGATAAGGAACAGTTAACCCTCCATTATTTTACTCCCTACAAGGATAAAATCATTTCGGAAATTACGGTTCAGGCGCTGGATGTATTTGGGCCCACTTTTGAAGACACCTCCAGGGTAGCCCGATCAACGCTTCAGAAGGTCGCAAACAGGCTGCACACGAAAACCAACCTGAATATTATCCGGAAAAACCTCCTTTTTCAGGTAGGAGACCGCATGAAACCCGAAGAATTGTACGAAAATGAACGGATCATCCGTTCCCTGCCTTTCATTAAAGATGTAAAATTTCTCTTGCAAGCAGACTCTCTCCATCCGGAACAGGTAAAAATCACCGTTCTTACCAAGGATGTTTTTTCCCTGGGGATCACCGGCAGTGCCAGCGGATTAAACACAGCTACGTTTGCTATCTACAATCAAAATATCTTTGGTGCTGGTCATGAGATCTCCGTAGGCATGGTAGGACACCTCCACCGGGAGCCTTATCTGGGTTTCGAAACCTTTTATAAAATACACAACCTCAAAGGAAAATTCATCGATTTATCGGTTGGTTTTTCCAATACCTTCCGAAAGGAAGGATTCAGTCTGAACCTGGAAAAAGAATTTATAACCCCCACCATCAAATGGGGAGGAGGCGCCTCGGCATTGCGGTTGACCCGTTCGGACCGGATCACCGAGAATGATCCGGTCCGGCTGGAGGAAACCCCCCTGAATTTTTATTTACTGGAAGGATGGGTGGGAAGGTCTTTTCAGGTTAACAAAGGCCGGGCTAATCCATCCCAACTGGTCGTAAGCGCTAATTTTCTGAGCCAGAAATTCAAGGAAAGACCCTTTCCGGATGATGAAAACAAGCAATATTTTTCAAACAGCACTTTCTATTTAACGGGTCTGACCTGGTCCAGAAGAAGCTACATGCGTGACCAGCTGGTCTATGGATATGGAATCACCGAAGACATCCCCGAAGGATTCAAAAACGAACTGGTTATCGGCTACCATGCCAACGAGTTCGGAGACCGCTACTACGCCCATCTGTCCATAGCCAATGGAAATCTCCTGCCCCGGAAGCCGGGGTACCTTTATGTATCAGCATCCATAGGCAGTTATTTTAACCGCTCGGACTTCGAACAGGGCCTGATACGTGTGAAAGCCAACTATATTTCCAAACTGGTTACGGCCGGGGAAAAGCGGTACCGTTTTTTTGCCCGGGCAGACTATACCCTCGGGATAAACCGCTACGAAGTGGAACATCTTCTGCTCCGGTACGATAACCATATACGAGGCTTCTTCAGCCGGGAACCCCAAGGCAAACAACGCCTGAGCATCAATTTGGAAGCAGTCTTTTTTCAGCAACGCGAGATTTACAATTTTAATATCGCCTTGTATGCTTTCACCGACCTGGCGATCATCGGATCAAACAGGAATCTGATCTTTAGCGAACCGTACTACGGAGGCATCGGAGGAGGAATCCGTCTTCACAACGAATCCCTGGTATTAAAAACGATCAATATCCGACTGGCTTATTATCCAAACCACCCCGAAAACATGGGACCTGTTGGGTTTATCCTGGAGGAACAGCTCAAAAGGAAATTTTACCATTTTCAAGCGGAAGCCCCGATGCCTCTCCGGTTTGAATAATTCCGGATTAATCCTCCCGGCGGGTAGTAATTTTATCTGAAGTTTTATACTTTTGGGGGCTGTCAAAAAAAATTGCTGAAGATACATGAACACGATTCTTCAAAAAGAGAAACTCTCCGAAAAGGTATGCAGGTTTGTCATCACAGCCCCTTACATAGCCCGATCGCGTAAACCGGGGCATTTTATCATTTTACGTACCGATCCCAAAGGAGAACGGATCCCGTTAACCATCGCATCGGCTGACAAGGAGCAGGGGACGATTACCCTGATTGTCCAGAGTGTGGGGGTAACCACCCGTAAACTGTGTAATATGGAAGCGGGAGACACGCTTTCGGATGTGGTTGGTCCCCTGGGCACGGCGACTCCGATTACAAATAAAGGAACCATTCTGGCGTGTGGTGGAGGCGTAGGCATCGCCCCGCTGCTGCCCATTGTTGAAGGTTATAAAAAAGCCGGAAATAAAGTGATCACCGTGCTGGCCGCAAGAACCAAAAACCTGATCATCCTGGAAAAAGAGATAAGCCGCTGGTCGGATGAAGTGATTCTCATGACCGACGATGGGTCCTACGGAGAAAAAGGACTCGTAACCCAGGGGGCTGAAAAGATTATCCACAGAGAAAAAATCAATGAATGCATTGCCATCGGGCCGGCAATCATGATGAAATATACGGCTCTTTTGACAAAAAAATACCATATTCCCACGCAGGCCAGCCTGAATTCCATCATGGTAGATGGCACAGGAATGTGTGGGGCCTGCAGGGTTACCGTAGGAGGAAAAACACGCTTTACCTGCGTGGATGGACCCGAATTTGATGCCCACGAAATCGACTTTGATGAATTGTTAAAAAGGCTGGGAGGCTATGCTGAAGAGGAAAAAGAAGCCTACGAAAGATTCCTGGCATCAGAAAAAAAGTAAACCATGGCGTTTTCAAAAGAATACCTTAAAGAAGAACGAAATGCGGAATGGCGCGTGAACCTCCGGAAACAGATTCCGGGCAAGGAAAGAATGGCCATACCCCGTGTAAGCATGCCGGAAGAAGACCCCCGGGAACGAGCCAAAGAGCAGAAAAAAGAGGTCAATAAAGGACTCTCCCCGAAACAAGCCATGGTAGAAGCCAGTCGCTGTCTGGACTGTGCACATCCTACCTGTATTGAGGGCTGTCCGGTAAACATCAACATTCCGAAATTTGTAAAAAATATCGAACGCGGAAATTTCCTCGAAGCGGCAGCGACCCTCAAGGAAACCAATGCGCTGCCAGCCGTATGCGGACGTGTATGCCCCCAGGAGGTTCAGTGCGAAGCAAACTGTTTTTATGTTGTGAAACTGAAAAAACCAGCCATCGCCATTGGCTATCTGGAGCGGTTTGCGGCCGATTATGAACGGGAATCCGGATCCATCCGTTTGCCCGCAATGGCTCCGCCCCGGAACATCAAGGTAGCAGCCATAGGCTCGGGTCCTGCGTCTCTGGCTTTCGCCGGCGATATGATAAAAGCAGGTTACCAGGTAACCGTCTTTGAGGCACTCCATGAAATCGGGGGAGTCCTGAAATACGGAATTCCTGAATTCCGCCTGCCCAATGCTACCGTGGATGTGGAACTGAACAGCCTGACCCAGATGGGGGTACTCTTTGAGAAAAATTTCGTGGTCGGGAAAACAGCCTCCTTTGAAGATCTCAAAGCGATGGGCTTTCAGGCGTTTTTCATTGGAACAGGGGCCGGCTTGCCCAATTTCATGCATATTCCCGGGGAGAATCACAACGGGATTCTTTCCGCCAATGAATACCTAACCCGTGTAAACCTTATGAATGCTGCAGATCCCGAATACGACACCCCTGTTTTGCGGGGCAGAAATGTAGTGGTCGTGGGAGGAGGCAATACCGCCATGGATTCGGTACGAACCGCCAAACGCCTGGGTGCAGAACGGGCAATTATTGTGTATCGTCGTTCACAAAAAGAAATGCCTGCCCGCACTGAAGAGATAAAACATGCCGAAGAAGAGGGAATTGAATTTCTGAACCTGAACAATCCGGTGGAGTATTTTGCCGGTAAAGACGGGAGGGTTAACCGAGTGCGCCTTCAAAAGATGAGATTGGGAGAGCCGGATGCCTCCGGAAGAAGAAAACCCATACCCATAGAAGGATCCGAATACGATCTTGACACAGACCTGGTGATCGTTGCCATTGGTGTTTCCCCCAATCCGCTGATCCCTGCAGCTTTGCCGGAATTAAAAGTAAGCCGGTGGGGAACCATTGAGGTAGATCCGGAAAGCCTTCAGAGTTCCCTGCCCTGGATCTTTGCCGGAGGCGATATCATCCGGGGAGGAGCCAGTGTGATCCTCGCCATGGGAGATGGCCGCAAAGCCGCTGCCGGCATGGATCAATACCTGAAAAATCTGCATCAAACCTAAAAAAAAAAAATCATGATCGATCTGACAACCCGTTTCTTTGGGATGAACCTCCAAAGCCCCGTAATTGCAGCCAGTTGCGGATTAACCGGATCCCTGAACAACATCCGCAAAATAGCCGAAAACGGAGCAGGCGCGGTAGTGCTGAAATCCATCTTCGAAGAAGAAATACGACACGAACTGGAGAAAGAACTGAAATCACGCCCCCCGGGAGATAAACGCTCCGATGAATATTTCGATTATTTCGATTATATCCTCAAAGAAGAAACCCTGAAAAAATATACCGACCTGATCCGGGATGCCAAAAAAGCGGTAGACATACCCATTATTGCCAGTATCCACTGCATCACCTCTGCTGAATGGATCTCCTTTGCCCATAAGCTGGAAAAATCGGGTGCTGATGGCCTGGAACTGAACCTGTTCGTGATACCTTCCGATCTGTCATTGCCGCCTGAAAGCCACGAACGCTTTTATTTTGATAGTATCGAAAAAGTCAAAAGGCATGTTTCTGTGCCGGTAACTGTAAAAGTGAGCAGTTATTTCTCAAACCTGGCTAAGATGTTGGTTGATCTGTCGCAGACAGGAATTCAGGGACTTACCCTGTTCAACCGTTTTTATATGCCGGATATCGATATTGAAAAAGAGGAGGTCACGGCTTCTCCGGTACTCTCCAGAAGCACGGATTATCTGGTTCCCCTGCGGTGGACAGCCTTGCTGGCTCATCAGGTAGCCTGTCCACTCTCCGCTACAACCGGCATTCATACCTCACAAACCCTGATTAAGTTCCTGCTGGCAGGAGCCGGGGCCGTTCAGGTATCTTCCGTACTCTACAAAGAAGGCATTGAAACCATTGGCCGTTTCAATGAAGACCTCCGGGCCTGGATGCAAAAAAAAGGGTATGCCACAATAGAAGATTTTAAGGGGAAAGTGTCCGTTGAAACCGATACCTCAGCTCGTTATTTCGAACGGGTTCAGTTCATGAAACACTTTGGCGAATACTAATCAGGATCCGTTGATTTTAACAATTTTCCCCTGGGAAAGCACGTTGCCGGTTCGTAAAATCCGGTATACATAGATTCCCGGAGCCAGTTCCGGGACCTTCGTAAAGGACCAACGGATCATCCCCGCTTCCAGGTTGATCTCTTCAGAGAAAACCAGGGTTCCTGAGGTTGAAAAGAATTGTACGGTAGCGGTTCCTCCAAAGGGCGATTCGATAAAAAAATTCAGTTCGTTATCCTTCTCAGACACAGGATTGGGCCCTGCCATCACGTTCCATTTCAGGGTCCCGGGGTCGTAATTCTCTCCTGAGAACCATACGGGTATATTGATATCCAACCAGTTCAGTCGTTTGCTGATCCAGCTTTTCATCCAGGTAACCTCGGCTTCATACGAAGGACCGATGTAATAGTTGGGCCATACATACCGGTTGATAATGTTCCACTGCTGAAAATTCCGGGCCCGGGCTGAAGCAATACGCTCCGTAAGGCTGTCTATGACAAAAAATATCCGGTCGTGGGATAATGCCTGGTCCCGCAACTCCTGCCATCGTTCGGTAACCCTCAGACAAAAATAGGGATCCTTACGCATCTCCTGCCACCAAAAGGGAATCTCCCACTGATCATCCCCCAGTTCGGAGGCAAACTGAAATCCATATTCAGACCAGGCATTGTAATAATCGGCATTTCCATACCCTAAGTTTATATCCCATAAGGGACCCAAATTGAGCCGTTCGTTTTTGTCTTTATACATAAAAGTACTCAACCGGTAAGCATCCACATTTTTTGAAACCTCCGACATGAGGAGATAGTCAACAAAAGAAGTGACATCAATGTATGTCCGGTACCCGGTTTCGTAACTGAAATCGTTCTCATACAGCGCCTCTTCAAATGCAGATACATAATCCCGGATATATGTTTGTTGTTCGGGTTGTATTTCTTCCTCCTTGGGGTATTCATACTGAAAATAGGTATAGGATCCCTTTTTATTGGTAAAGGAGGAATAAAAACCGCTTCCCCCGCTTCCGGTCAGTTTATCGATCTTAATAATATATCCTCCGGTCAGTTCCTTCCCTTCGGTATCTTCGGTTTTTAATTTAGCCAGATCCACCCGGTGTTTATCCCGTTTTATTTTCTCCATCAAGACATAAATCCCCTTGTATTCATCGTTTATTACCAGCTCAACATACCGGCAGCGGGGGGAATAATGGCCCAGGGCTCCATCCAGGGTAAAGGTTAATACATTTCGTATCAGAGTCTTATCTGAATACGGACCATACAAGATCCAATCCTCTTCTTCGGGCATACCCAGGAGGGAAGCATCCTGGTCAACCCATACTGCATCACGCAACTCAAAACTGTAAGATTTCTTCGGGAACATTTGGGACGAGGAGCCCCTCACCTCAATGGCTATGTTGCCATCGTAATGGGTAAAAGGATCGGTTATCCGGTTATCCTGCTTTTCCTCATGCCAGATGATCCCCATGTGGGCATGAATTTTGGGATCATCAGGGATCACTATGTTGTCGGTGTTGATCACCACAATGGGAAGATTGGAGGTAACCAGTTTGACATACTGAGCCTTAGCCTCCCATCCGGTGCACATCAGCAATCCCAGGAAAAAAACGTTCACCTTTCTCATTCGTTTCAGGGTTTGCGGGTGAAGGTACAAAAAACAGGAAACTTAAAAGATCTTACTCAGCTGCCGATTCTGAAAAGAGAGATTGCGAATTCCTTGAGGCCGGCATTGTTCACAATTCCCGGATCCATATATTTCTGTAACTCACCGGATTTCCGTGTTCCTGAAGGAGGATACTTCCTTTCCCGTGTTTTTCGACAACATATTCGGGTATTCCGATATATTCTGTTGGACCTCTCAGGTTCACGGCATGGTGTATCAGCACTCCATTGTGGAGCACGGTCATACGGGGAGGAACCCGGTATGAGCCATCGTCTTTAAACACCGGTGCCGAGTAAACAATATCGTAAGTTTGCCATTCCCCCGGAGGTTTACAGGCGTTTACCAGGGGAGCATACTGTTTGTATATACTTCCGGCCTGGCCATTCCGGTAGGTTGTGTTCCCGTAACTATCGAGCACCTGCACTTCGTAGCGTTCCTGGAGAAAGACCCCGCTGTTGCCTCTGCCCTGGCCCGTACCTTTCACTTCTGCCGGAGCGCGCCATTCGATATGAAGCTGGCAATCACCAAATTCGCGTTTGGTCTTAATGCCCCCACCACGAACTACAGTCATCACTCCATTTTCAACACTCCAGTGAGGAACAGAATCCCTTTCTCCAACCCACTCTTCAGCCAGGTTGGTTCCATCAAACAGAAGAATCGCATCCGAAGGAGCATCCCACGGATGCTCTCCGGGAGTGACCACCGGAACCAGAGGAGTCCAAATCTCGGTCATCTCCGGCTTCATGGGCATGAGTGCGGGATACTCCTCCTGAGCAAAAAGCACACCCCCTAAGCTCATCCATCCAAGTACCAAAATAATTTTTTTCATCTCATTCGTTTAAAATTGTTTGCTTCATAATATAGTATTCACTCCAGAGCAAGCTTTGGAAATATGATTCCGTAACAGCCCTTCCTGACGGAGCTGCGGGTGTTGCGATAGCATTTTGTACGCCAAAAAGGATGTTTGGCACGCTTCTCATCCGGTTTTCTTCTTCCTTATAATCCCAGTTCCTCCATGATGCTTTCGATGGTTTCTTCCGCCTGCTTTTCAGCCCGGTTGAAATCCTTCCGGGAGGTCAGTGCTCCTTTGACCTCAAAATAAAACTTGATCTTTGGTTCGGTTCCCGAAGGCCTGACCGATATCTTGGTTCCATTTTGGGTATAGAACTGCAACACATCAGAAGGAACTTTCTGGTTTACCGGAATCTCTTCTCCGGTCAGGATTTTTTTCTCTTTCCGTACGGAATAGTCGATCATGCTCACCATTTCCGAGCCTCCTAACCGGGAAGGAGGATTTTTGCGCAGGGAAGCCATGATTTGTTGAATCTCCTCGGCTCCGGATTTTCCTTTGCGCACCACATATTTCATCTTTTCCTTTGAATAGCCGTATTCGAGGTAAATGTCCTGGAGCAGTTCATAGAGTGTTTTCCCCTGGCTGATAGCCCAGGCGGTGATTTCGGCCATCAGGGCACAGGAAGACACCGCATCTTTGTCGCGCACAAAATCCGCCGGCATGAACCCGAAACTCTCTTCCCCGCCTCCGATGTATTTTTTCTTTCCTTCGAGTTCACGAATGATCCCGGCAATAAATTTAAATCCGGTATAGACATCAAAATACTCCACATTATTTCTCCGGGCAATTTCTGCTATCAGTTCTGTAGTAACGATGGTTTTTACAATATACTCATTGCCTTTCATTCTTCCCTGTTCTTTCCTTTTGGTAATGATGTAATAGATGAAAAGCAAAGCGGTCTGGTTTCCGTTAATGATGACGAACTCGCCTTTCTCGTTTTTGGTAGCTACGCCGATGCGGTCAGCATCGGGATCGGTAGCCATCACCACATCGGCATCGATTTGTTGTGCTTTTTCGAGGGCCATTTTCATGGCAGCTTCTTCTTCGGGATTGGGAGATACGACGGTTGGAAAGTCCCCGCTCACCACGTCCTGTTCAGGAACATGGTGAAGGTTGGTAAACCCGAATGCCCGGAGTGCTGCCGGAACCAGGTTAACGCCCGTGCCATGAATGGGCGTATAGACAATTTTTATGTTGTGATGTTTCCTGACAATATCCGGCGACAAGGATACGGTTTTTACCGTTTCGATAAATTTCTTATCGAACGCTTCTCCCAGGAGGGTGATCTTTTCTTTGGGTCCGTCAAAACGGATCATCTCCGGAGTAATGGTTTTCACCTCATTGACGATGTTCACATCATGGGGAGCAATAATCTGGGAACCATCGTCCCAGTATGCTTTGTAGCCGTTGTATTCTTTTGGATTATGGGAAGCAGTGATGATGATTCCGCTCTGGCAGCCCAGTTCCCGTATAGCAAACGAAAGCTCAGGAGTAGGTCTCAAGCTTTCGAACATGTATACGTGAATTCCGTTGGCCGTAAAAATACGGGCGCTGGTTTCGGCAAAAAAGCGGCTGTTGTTCCGGCAATCGTAACCAATGGCCACTTTGATCACCTGGCGGTCCGGGAAATTCCGCTTTAGGTAATTGCTTAATCCCTGGGTTGCCGCCCCTACTGTATATTTATTCATCCGGTTGGTACCGGCACCCATGATGCCGCGCAGGCCTCCTGTGCCAAACTCAAGCTGTTTGTAAAACGAATCAATCAGCGCGGTCTTATCCTCCGCATCGAGCATCTGCTGTACCTCCTTACGGGTTTCGGCATCGTAGGTTTCCGCAAGCCACGCGCGGGCCTTCCGGGTTACCTGGGTTACTAATTCCTTAGAGTCCATTCTTCTCTGCTTTTAATTTTTGAATGCATTCAGCCAGGCTTTCTCTCCATTCGGGAATGACAAGAGCATACACCTTTTTGATTTTTGACTTATCCAGAATACTGTAGTGGGGCCGGGAGGCTTTGCTTTTAAACTCTTCCGACCGTACCGGGATGACCGGACAGGCGACATGGGCCATCTCAAGGATTGCCCTGGCAAAGTCGTACCAACTGCAGGCTCCCTCGTTTGCATAGTGGTAAATACCCGGAATGAAACGTCCCTGGGGTGTAGGTGCCCCGTTCACAATCTCCAGGATGGCCCGGGCCAGATCGCGTGCATAGGTGGGAGTTCCTACCTGATCGAAAACCACACGCAACGACTCCTTTTCACGACCCAAACGAAGAATCGTCTTGACAAAATTCTTACCATACATCGAATACAACCAGGAGGTTCGAATAATGAGGCTTTCCGGATGGGCTTCCAGGCATTTCTGTTCTCCCAGCCACTTTGTATGGCCGTAGACGCTCTGGGGATGCACCGGATCATCTTCCCGGTAGGGACGGTACCCGTGTCCGTCGAATACATAATCGGTCGATACATGAATCATCCGGGCCTGGTATTTCTTGCACGCTTCGGCCAAAATGCCGGGAGCCATGGCATTGATCTGCTCAGCCTTCACAGGCTCATCTTCAGCCTGATCCACGGCTGTGTAAGCAGCACCATTGATCAACCAACCGGGTTGGCTCTTGCGAAAAAAAGCATCCACAGCCCCCCGGTCCGTAATATCCAGGGTGTCAATATCGGTCCCAAGGATCTCCAAATCCGGATAGGCATCTTTCCAATCCATGATTTCTCTTCCCAGCTGGCCATAGGCTCCTGTAAGCAAAATCTTCATTCCATAAAAATAAAATTCCGTTCGGCATTTTCAAAATCCGGTGCCTGTTTATCTTTTCCCGAAACGACCTGTTTCTCTTCCGGTATCTTCCAGTCAATGTTCAAAGAAGGATCCCGGTAAGAGATTCCTCTTTCATATTCATTGGAATACACTCTGTCGCATTTATAGGCCAGAACCACTTTTTTGCTGAGCACGGCAAACCCATGGGCAAAGCCGCGTGGTACGAACAGCTGTTTTTTATTTTTTCCGGTGAGTTCAAAGCCGAGCCATTTCCCGAATGTCGGGGATCCTTGCCGCAGGTCCACGGCCACATCATACACCCTGCCGCGGATCACCCGCACCAGCTTGGCTTGTGAAAAAGGCTCCAGCTGATAATGAAGACCCCGGATGACTCCATACCCCGATTTGGATTCATTGTCCTGCACAAAAACATTCACAATGCCCGCCTCACGGTATTTTTCAGCATGATAACACTCAAAAAAATAGCCCCGCGGATCTTCATACACATCGGGTTCAATGAGCAACAATCCCTCTATTTCGGTTTTGATGATTTTCATTTGCTCCTGTAGTTTTTTTGTCTCTATCAAAGGCTGCCAGATACCGGCAGGTTTCCTCCCCGGTTAATACGAAACGATTTGATTATTTGCCAGTCGTTTCAGGTACTTACCATACTGGTTTTTACTCATGGGTTCAGCCAGATTCAGCAGTTGTTTTCTGTCGATAAATCCTTTTTTAAAGGCAATTTCTTCAATGCAGGAAACTTTTAATCCCTGGCGTTGTTCGAGGGTGGCTATAAAATTGGATGCCTGCAACAGGCTGTCGTGGGTTCCGGTATCAAGCCAGGCAAAACCCCGGCCCAGCAGGTTGACTTTCAATCTTTTCTCTTCGAGGTACCGTTTGTTGAGGTCGGTAATCTCAAGTTCTCCCCGGCTTGAAGGTTTCAGGCTTTTGGCCTTCTTGACTACATCATTGGAATAAAAATAGAGACCCGTGACTGCATAATTGGACTTGGGTTTGGCCGGTTTCTCCTCAATGCTGATCACGTTTCCCTCTGCATCAAACTCCACCACTCCGTAACGCTCAGGATCGTTCACATAATAGCCAAACACCATGGCTCCATCTTCCAGTTGAGCAGCTTTTTCGAGGATTTCACGGAAGTTGTATCCATAGAAGATATTATCTCCCAGGATCATGCATACATGATCCTTTCCGATGAACTCTTCACCCAGAATAAAAGCCTGGGCCAACCCGTCGGGTGAAGGCTGTATTTTGTAGGAAATATGCAATCCCAACTGAGATCCTCCTCCAAACAAAGCCTGGTATAAATGGATATCCGCCGGGGTTGAAATGATCAGTATTTCCCGGATCCCGGCCAACATCAATACCGATAAGGGGTAATAAATCATCGGTTTATCATACACCGGAATGATCTGTTTTGAAATACTCGTAGTGATGGGATACAACCGGGTGCCGGCTCCTCCTGCTAGAATGATTCCTTTCATTTTTTTACACACATTTAGGTTATACACTTTTTCTTCCAATGCTTATATAGGTAAACATATTGGCTGCCATTTCACTGGGATCATAGATGTTCCGTCCGTCAAAGATCAGCTTGTTTTTCATCAGTTTTTCCAGGACTTTCAGATTCGGCATTCTGAATTCGGGCCATTCGGTCACCAGCAATAGGGCATCGGCATCGATGCAGGCTTCGTATTCATCGTTGGCATACTGTACGGTATTTCCCAGGATCTTCCGGGCTTCTCCGACAGCCACGGGATCGTACGCCACCACCTCAGCACCCTCTTTCAGCAATTCATTGATGACAACCAGGGAGGGAGCTTCCCGCATGTCGTCGGTTTTCGGTTTGAAGGAGAGTCCCCAGACCGCAAACCGCAATCCTTTGATGTTGCCCTGAAAATGGCGAAGGACCTTGTCGGCCAACACCTTTTTCTGTCGGTGATTAATCGCTTCCGCAGCTTTCAGAATTTCCATGGAATACCCCGCTTCCGCAGCTGTCCGGATCAGGGCTTTGACATCTTTCGGGAAACAACTGCCTCCATAGCCAATCCCCGGATAGATAAACTGGTTCCCGATTCTGGGATCGGTACCGATGCCCTGTCTCACCATGCCTACATCTGCTCCCACCCGTTCACACAGGTTTGCAATGTCATTCATGAAACTGATCTTGGTAGCCAGCATGGCGTTGGCTGCATACTTGGTCATTTCCGATGATAAAACATCCATGTAGATCACCGGATGGCCGTTTAACACAAAAGGCTGGTAAAGTTTCCCAATGATCTGTTTGGCTTTTTCCGAATCCACACCTACCACAATACGGTCGGGTTTGAGAAAATCATTGACGGCATTGCCCTCCTTCAGGAACTCCGGATTGGAAGCCACATCAAAGGGTACCGGCACCTTTCTTTTTTCCAGTTCACGGGCAATGGCCTCTCTCACTTTAAAGGAAGTTCCCACAGGAACCGTGCTCTTGGTAACGACAACCATGTAATGGTCGCTATATCTTCCTATGTCCTTCGCTACCTCCAGCACATGTTTCAGGTCGGCACTGCCGTCTTCCCCGGGAGGTGTTCCCACGGCAATCAAAACAACTTCCGCATTCACCAGAGCTTCTTTCAGGCTGTTGGTGAACAACAACCGTCCTTTGGCAACATTTCTTTTCACCAGGGGCTCCAGTCCCGGTTCGTAAATCGGAATGATGCCCTCTTTCAAGCGTTCCACCTTGTCCACATCAATGTCTACGCAAGCTACCTGCGCCCCCGATTCAGCATAACAGGCCCCGGAAACCAACCCGACATACCCGGTGCCAACAACTACGATTTTCATGTATTCAGTATCTTTTATTTTTAAAGGGAATCCCTACAACAAGCGGAAATCCCCTTTTATATATGATCCGTAAAAACGATGCATTCAAACCATCCGCTAAAGTTAAACCTTTTATAGCGATTACCAATACCAATGATCATGAAGGATTACATCCCTCAAATTCCTCCATTCAGATTATAAAGGTACACCCTTCTCCGTTTTCTTCACCTGCTTTTTGTCAGGGATCTTTTATTGCATGCCTAAAACAAGAATTATTTTCCCGAAAACTTTTGAAATGAAACATTTTAGTTTTATTTTTGCGCGCTTAAGATATTATAAAGTCTAACTTATTAATTTAATTACATTTACATTTACATGACTGAGATTAAAAAAGAAAATCCGGAATCCCGGAATCCTGAAAAAGAAGCACAGGAAAAGGTTCAGAATGAACAAAAAGCGGAAACGGGCAAAGAACAGGCCTATGAGCGAACAGAGGATGCCGTAGAAGAAAAACACGAAGCCAAAGAAGTTGCAGAAGAAAAGGCGGAAGAGACAGAGCCAACCGATGAAGCAACGGAAGAAAATCGGGAAATAGAAGAGACCCCGGTAGAAACAGAAGAAGCACAAGAAACGGCAGAGGAAACAGGAGAAGCCAACGAAACGGCAGAAGAAACAGAAGAAACCACAGAAGCAACGGTAGAAGACAGCGGGGAAACGGAAGCTGCTGAGAAGAAGACGCCGGAAGATTCTTCTGGGAAAAAACAACCCAAAGTACCCACAGCGGAAGCCGATACAGATTTTGACTGGACCGGATTTGAAGACAATACCGATGCCTATTCATCCAAACAACGCGATGAACTGGCCGAACTTTACAACAACACCCTTTCCACCGTCCAGGAAAAAGAGGTCATGGAAGGAACCGTCATTTCCATGAACAAACGCGAGGTTGTGGTCGATATAGGCTATAAATCAGACGGCATCGTGAACCTGAACGAATTCCGGTACAATCCCGATCTGAAAATAGGCGATACAGTAGATGTCTATGTCGAAAGCCTGGAAGATAAAAAAGGACAAATGATCCTTTCGCATAAAAAAGCCAGGGCGGTAAGGTCCTGGGACCGTGTGAACGAAGCACTCGAAAAGGATGAAATCATCAAAGGATATATCAAGTGCCGTACCAAAGGAGGGATGATTGTGGATGTATTCGGCATTGAAGCATTCCTCCCGGGATCCCAGATCGATGTCAAACCCATCCGCGATTACGATATTTATGTTGGGAAAACCATGGAATTCAAAGTGGTGAAAATCAACCAAGAGTTCCGGAATGTGGTGGTATCCCATAAAGCCCTCATTGAAGCCGAGCTGGAACAGCAGAAAAAAGAGATCATCTCGAAACTTGAAAAAGGACAGGTGCTGGAAGGAACCGTTAAGAACATTACTTCCTACGGTGTCTTTATAGACCTTGGAGGCGTAGACGGATTGATTCACATCACCGATCTCTCCTGGGGCAGAATATCCCATCCGAATGAAATTGTGGAACTGGATCAGAAACTGAATGTGGTGATCCTTGATTTTGATGACGACAAGAAACGTATTGCCCTGGGATTAAAACAGTTGACTCCCCACCCGTGGGATAAACTGGATGAAAAACTCAAGGTGGGCGATACAGTAAAAGGCAAAGTGGTGGTTCTGGCAGATTACGGAGCCTTTGTAGAGATCGCCCCCGGTGTGGAAGGACTGATCCATGTTTCTGAAATGTCGTGGAGCCAGCACCTGCGCAGTGCTCAGGATTTCCTGAAAGTGGGCGATGAAATAGAAGCCAGCATCCTGACCCTCGATCGCGAAGAACGCAAAATGTCGCTCGGTATTAAACAACTGAAAACCGACCCATGGGAAACCATCGAAGAAAAATTCGGGGTCGGGACCAAACATACCGCAACGGTGCGAAACTTCACCAACTTTGGTGTTTTTGTGGAAATCGAAGAAGGCGTGGACGGATTGATCCACATATCCGACCTGAGCTGGACGAAAAAAATCAAACATCCATCGGAATTTACTTCCATCGGAGAACCCATTGAGGTGGTTGTCCTGGATATCGATAAAGACAACCGCAGACTAAGCCTCGGGCATAAACAACTGGAAGAAAATCCCTGGGATGTCTTCGAAACCATCTTTACCACCGATTCAATCCATGAAGGAACCGTGGTGGAACTGATGGACAAAGGAGCCGTGATTGCCCTCCCCTATGGAGTGGAAGGATTCGCTACTCCCCGTCATCTGGTGAAAGAAGACGGAAGCAAAGTGAAACAGGACGAAAAACTGGAATTCAAAGTAATCGAATTCAACAAATCGGCAAAACGCATCATCGTGTCCCATTCCCGGATATACGAAGACCTCCAAAAAGCCGAAAGTCATTCCAGGAAAAAAGCCCAGGGAAAAACAACCCAGAAAGCGAAAAAAACAATCAGCGAAAACATCGAAAGAACAACCCTGGGAGATATCTCCGAACTGGCTGCCCTGAAATCGCAAATGCTCGCCAATGAAAAAAAAGAGGTGAAGAAACGGGCCGATAAAATGAAGGCAAAAGAAGAAGCGAAGGAAAAGGCTAAGGCTGAGGCTGAGGCTGAGAAAAAGACTGAAGTTAAGAAAGAGGAAAAGGGAAAGGCTGTGGCCGGGAAAAAAGCTGAGGCTGAGGCTGAGGGTAAGGTTGAGGTTGAGGTTAAGAAAGAGAAAGAGAAAGAAAAAGAGAAAAAGGGAAAGACTGTGGCCAAGAAAAAGGCTGAGGTTGAGGATAAGGCTGAGGGTAAGAAAGAGAAAGAGAAAGAGAAAAAGGGAAAAGCGGAGGCCGAGGCGGAGGGTAAGGTTGAGGTTGAGGACAAGAAAGAGGATGCCAAAAAAACGAAGTCGACAAAGAATACCGATAAATAGGACCTGGATCCCGGTCGTCCTGTTCGACAAGTAATCCATACCTTTCCGGAAAACGGGAACAACCGGAAGGAGGAATGAGGAAGATTCCTGAAAATGTTTTATAGAGCCTTCTCTGAATGTATTTCGGGGAAGGCTCTGTAATGTATCGAAAATGGAACCTGAACTTTTTTCAAATTTATGCAATTTCCTCTATGGTTCAGGTTAGAATTTTGTATCTTGCTGTATGGCTTTCGAAATTCAGAAAAACGACAATTACACCCTGGTACGAGTGACCGGAGGAAAGCTGGATGTATCCAATGCTCCGGAGCTTAAATCGGAACTGATCTTGTTAAACAGCCGGGGAGAGAATCACATTGTTCTGGACCTTGCCGAATGCAGTTATTGCGACTCTTCAGGATTGCGGGCTATTCTGGCAGGCAACAGGCTGTGCGAGCATGCCATTGGCACGTTTATTCTCAGCAATCTGCAGCCGGAGGTTGAAAAAATCATCCGTTTATCGCTGCTTCACACGGCTTTATTGATTACGAAGACCGTCGAGGAAGCCGCAGCCTTATTACAAAAAAAATCAACCCTTTGATAAAGCCGGAACCGTTTCATGACCTTTGAAATAACCATACTGGGTAGCAGCTCCGCGATACCCACTGCAGTAAGAAATCCAACCGCCCAGCTACTAAATGCTGAAGAACGGTTTATGTTGATTGATTGTGGGGAAGGAACCCAGATCCAGCTCAGGAAATACCGGTTCAGTATGTCCCGGATCCATCATATATTCATCTCGCACCTCCATGGGGATCATTATTTCGGACTCATTGGGCTTCTTTCCACGCTCTCGTTGCTGGGAAACAAAAACGACATGCAGGTTTATGCCCCGCCCGAACTGGAAACCCTCCTCCAGGGGCAGCTGGCATCCATCCGGGGAGGACTGGGATTTACGGTGTTTTTTCATCCCCTCACTTTCAGTGAACCACAAATCATCCTGGATGACGAAAAAATGGTGGTTACCTCATTTCCGCTCAGGCACTCCATACCCACCTGCGGGTTTCTATTCCGGGAAAAGGAGAAACTCCCGAATATGAACAAAGAGATGATCCGCAAATACCGGATTCCGTTCAAAGCGATTCGCGAGATTAAAGAAGGAGCCGGGTTCACCACAGAAAACGGACAGGTGATTTCGCATGAAGCACTGACCTTACCACCCCGTCCTCCCCGCACCTATGCTTTCTGTTCCGATACCGCTTACCATGAACCGGTGATTGACATGGTCCGGAATGTAGATCTGTTATACCATGAATCCACTTTTCAAAACGATAAAAAAAAGTTGGCCGGAGAAACCCTGCATTCAACAGCAGAACAAGCGGCTACCATTGCCCGTAAAGCCGGAGTCAGTAAATTGCTGATCGGGCATTTCTCCAACCGCTATAGAAAAAGCAACGGATTCCTCAAAGAGGCACGTGCGGTTTTTCCGGAAACCGATCTGGCGGAGGAAGGAAAAACATTCCGGATCAACCCGAAGCTTCCGGGTTCTCCTCCTCAAAAAACCGGGAGTTGAAATTTACCAGGTACAATTTCTCGACAGGCCGCGTAAATGCCGTATACATCCACCGCAGGTATTCCTTGTTGATCCTTTCTTCGGTGATGTATCCCGGGTCAACAAAAACCGCTTTCCACTGTCCTCCCTGGGCTTTATGACAGGTCACCGCATAGGCAAATTTAACCTGCAAGGCATTGAACCAGGGATTGTCCCGTATTTTTTTCCACAAGGTACGTTTGTTTTTCACCTCCGGGTAATCCTGACTGATGGCATCGTACAGTTTTTTGGATTCTTCCGAAGAAAGCGAGGCCGTTTCCATATCAATGGTATCCAGCATAATCTTACCGTCGAACTCCACATCCTCATAATCGATAAAGTTCAAACGGACATCGGCAAACCGAAAACCATAGATCTCCTCCAATCCGTAGATCGTTTCGACTTTTGCAATATCGCCGTTGGCAATAAAATCCATTGTTTCCTGTTCAGCCATCCAGAAATAGTTGTTTTTAACGACCATCAGCAGGTCACCTCTGCTTATCTGTTCCTCCCGGAAAAAAATCGTATTGCGTATGCCTTTGTTGTAGAGACTGGCCCGTTTGTTTGACCGGGTAACCACAATGGTTTCATAGACTCCGTAGCGTTCGTAACACTCCGTGATCTTCTCAACCAGGAGGTCTCCGGAGATTCGTTCAATATCCTGAAACCCCTTCAAACGAATGGGGAAGAATCCCTTTCGGTTGTCCTTTTCGATTCGTTGTCTCACTTGAGTGGCATTCATGAGAATTCCTGATTTTTCTGAATGACGGGCCACCTCTGTCAAACAGCTTTCCTCGGCTCCGAAACCGTATTTCCTAAGTTCTTTTGCTTCGAGGGCCGGACTGAGATCCAGTCCTACCGGGGGCAATTGAGCCGTATCTCCTACGAGCAGCAACCGGCAATGCTGCCCAGTATAGACATATTCCACCAGGTCGTCAAGCAACCGCCCCGAACCGAAATTGCTGATTTCTCCTGCCTCATTGGAAATCATAGACGCTTCATCTACAATAAAATAAGTATTTTTATGCAGATTCTTATCGAGGACAAATTTACCCAGCCCCTGGGTCTGGGACTTCTGCCGGTAAATCTTTTTATGGATCGTAAAAGCCGGATGAGCTGTATACCCCGACAAGACTTTCGCAGCTCTCCCGGTAGGCGCCAGTAAAACACTCGGGATCCGGCATCGTAAAAGCGCCCGCACAACCACCGCCAACATGGAGGTCTTCCCGGTTCCGGCAAACCCTTTGAGGAGAAAAATGATATCCTCCTCCGAAGAAGAAATAAATCCGGCAAGTTTTTTGATGAGGGTAACCTGACTCGGGGTGGGAGCAAAACCCAATTCTTCGGTCAACACAGATTGAATGTGATTTTTTATCATACCGGCTAAATTAATATTCCTTTAAGGAACGTAATTTATTTTTTTTCTTAAATTTGCAGGCAACCGAATAAACTTACAAAATCAAAAATACCATGAGAACAGTAATTCAGATTGTCCTTATCATTGCAGCATTGGCGCTTGCTTATCTCATATACAGCAGTATCCAAAGACCGCTGGACTTTGAAAAGGCAAAAACCGAGAGATACAATGACGTGATTGAAAAACTGAAAGATATCCGCAAAGCCCAGGTTGCCTACAAAGATTCCTACGGAAAATATACAGGAAGTTGGGATACATTGATCCATTTCATCAAATACGACTCCCTGAAGCTGGTTCGTAAAATCGGAATGATCACCGATAGCATGGTAGAAGCCGGAATTGATGAGAAAAAAGCACTGAGACTCGGTCTTATAATCCGGGATACCATCAAAGAAAGCGTGCTTACCTCGATCTTCTCGGAAGACTATCCGGTGGATGAACTGCGGTATATACCCAATATCGATGAAAAAGTCGAATTCCACCTGGGCGCCACTATATTCACTGCCGGATCAGGTATTAAAGTGCCTATTTTTCAGGCCAAAGCCCATAACAACAATATTCTTAAGGGCCTGGATGAGCAACTCATCATTAACCTGAACGATGAAAGGAGGGTGCAGGGTAAATACCCGGGCCTCTCTGTGGGTTCCCTGACCGAAGCAAACAACAATGCAGGAAACTGGGAATAAACTCCATGGTTGATATTCATTGTGCGGACGAAACATTTGATCCGGATTTTACAACGGAATATTCTCTATCCATTCAGGTAAGCCTGGATGGATTTTCTTTTTGTATACGGGACGAAATCCGTAAAATACACCTCGTTTTTAAACACCACTCCTTTCAGATCAGCAACGATTTTTTTCTCCTCCGTAAGCTCCGGGAGATCCTGTCCCATGAAGAGGTTCTGAACAAACCCTACAAAAAAACCACAATTCGGATGAGCTCTCCCCGATTTTCGGCTATTCCCGCACATTATGACGTGCCGGAGGAAGAACTGTTCACCCTGAATTTCGACCGGCTTAACAAAGAGAAAATCCTCTCCTTCACCGATGATTTCTTCCCGGTAAAAATGGTCTTTGGATTTCCTGAGAGCATCTACAACCTGTTCCATGTCCATTTTGATCATCCGGAAATCACCCATCAGGTGCAGACTCTGATCCGGCTGGCTTCTCAAAAAGCCTCTTCCGGACAATCAGAAGCCCTGTTGTCCCTTAACAAACGATTCTTCACCCTTCTCATCACCCGCGACCGGAAACTGGTTTTTATCAATTCTTTCTTTTACAAAAACCATGTGGACATCATTTTTTATATCCTTCATGTTTTCCAATCGGAAAAGATCGGGGTAAAAGAAACGTCTGTTTTTCTTATGGGTGAAACGGAAGAAGAATCGCCCCTGGCCAACTTCTTAAGCAAACGATTCGAACGCGTGGAATTTTTATCCTACACAGGAGAATACCGAAGCAGTTATACATTTTCCCGGTTTCCCCCCCACAGGTTTTTGAGTGTCATTCATCCGGGATCATGAGAATCATCGGCGGAATATACAAAGGGCGGATGCTGCATCCGGGAAGAAATTTCAGAGCCCGTCCCACAACAGACCTTGCCAAAGAAGGACTTTTCAATATACTGGAAAACCGGATCTCTTTTCAGGAAGTCCATGTTTTGGATCTCTTTAGCGGTACCGGAAGCATCAGTTTCGAATTTGCCAGCCGGGGCTGTGAACAGGTTACCCTCATTGAAAAAGACCCCTTTCATTATGCCTTTATAATAAAAACACTGAAAAAACTGGGCATTACAACCATTACCCCCGTAAAAACAGACGTCTTCAGATACTTGAAAAACTGTAGGATGCACTATGATGTGGTTTTTGCTGATCCTCCCTACGATCTGAAGGAACTAGCTACCCTTCCGGATGCAATCTTTGCCTCCGGGATGCTCACCCCCGGTTCTCTTTTTATCCTCGAACATCCCAAAACGTACCATTTCCAGTCCTTTCCATTTTTTTTGGAACAACGGAATTACGGAAGCGTTCGCTTCAGTTTCTTCCGGAAAGAGTAACCGGGTTCTTCCGATTCAATTCATCCGAAAACCTGGATGTTTTTTCTCTTTGGCTATTGCAAAGAAGAAAAGAAAGTATATATTTGCATCACCCAAATAAAAAGGGGTAATGAAAAGGTCATAATTGAGAAAGGTGGCGTAGTTCAGTTGGTTAGAATGCCGGCCTGTCACGCCGGAGGTCGCGAGTTCGAGTCTCGTCGTCACCGCAAAAGAAGTTGCTCGGTAAGGGCAACTTCTTTTTTTATACCTGAATCAGGTTTTTGCGGATCAATTCTGTTTCCCCTTCCCATGCATACGCTGTCAGGATTTTTGTTCCGGTAACACAGGAATCCACACAGCAGATATTCTTCCCCAGCAGAAAAGGACCTTTTCCCCGGCAGTAATGGCCGAAAAAAACAAGCGGGGCTTCCGGATCATACGGCTTCGTATCGGGGAGTATTTCCGGAGGAATGGTGTATTCCGGCAGGGTCATCTTGCTTTCAAAAGAGAGTGCATTAAACGTCTTGCCGTGTGGATCTTCCCACCATCGCATACGGTACGACCTTACAGAAGCTCCTTTGGCATTCCGGATGCTCATATCCCGGGGCAGGATATATTGGATTCCTTTGGTGGTTTGCCAAACACTTCTGCCTTCGCGGGAATCGGGTTCATCATAGATCTTCCGGAGAAGGCTTTTCCTGATCCTCCCTTCAGCCTGAACGCCTCTGAGAAAGTCAATGTTTTCATCGTTCCAGTAGGCATGCACGACCCGAAAATGCGCATTTTCAAAAAACAGGGGAAGGGTGCGCATCCACCTGCGATGGCTTTTCCACTCCTCTTTGTCGTTCCGGAAAGCTTTCACCGTTTTATAATAACCGGATATATTCTTCTGAATCAGGTGCATTCCCTTGTCATCTTTCAGTTGCCGGATCAGAGCATTCAGTTCGTGATTCCCCAGCAGAGCATACGCATTCCCTGCTTCCACCATACTCCGGATGATGGCCAGGGTTTCCCGGATCTCCGGACCCCGGTTAATAAAATCCCCTACAAACAGGGCCGTCGATGAAGGATGACGGTAGGTTCCGTTCTTTTTTTTATACCCCCGTTTTTTCAGCACTTTCTTCAGCAGACTGGCATATCCGTGAACATCTCCAATAATATCGTACATCGTAGTTTCTTTTGCGTACAAGTACAAAAAAGAGGCTGTCTGAAAAGTCATTTAATTCCGGAACCACAACGTTCGTCGGGAACGCGCAAAGCTCGCAGCGTATTCATATCAACAAGAAAACACTTTATATTCGTTGTCTAAGATTTGCGTTCTTCGCGGTTATATTTTTATCAGACAGCCTCTTTAGATTATTTTTTGCAATAAAAATTATAGCCTACCAGAAATAAGCATAGAAAATCAGTATGACCGCAATGATCACGGCAGAATTGATCACATCCCATTTGCTGTAGCTGGCTCTTACCTCGGCTCGTTGTTCTGCGGAAGCTGTACCAACGGTTAGTCCTTGGATCATAGCCGGATCCTTCACTTTGGTAAAGTAGCTGATCACAATCATCAGCACCACGACAATACCAAACAACCAGGCTTCGTAATGATAGGTATTCATTTCAATAAACAGGCTATGAGCGATGGATCCTTCGGCGATGCCTCCTTCAAACACGTTAATAGTCAGCCGGATCATTCCAAGTACAAAACCAATCATCAATCCCCAGAAACCAGCTGCCGGTGTGGTGCGTTTTGAAAGAATCCCGAGGAGGAACACCGCAGCAATTCCCGGTGCAAGCAATGACTGGACCTCCTGGAGGTACTCGTACAGCACCTTCCCCAGTCCTTTCATAACAGGAATCCATAAAATTCCGAGCAAAACAATAACAACGGTCGCTATTTTTCCTACAATCACATAATGTTTTTCTGTAGCATCCGGATGGAACTTTTTATAGAAATCGACGGTAAAGAGCATGGCCGAAGAATTAAAGAGAGACGCCAGGGAACTCATCAGGGCAGCGAGAATTCCCCCGATAACAATTCCTTTAAAGCCGATGGGCAGCAACTCCGTTACCAGGGTCGAAAAAGCAGCATCGTTGTTGGCAAGGGTGATCAGGCCTTTTTCATTCAGGGCAAAGGCTATCATTCCCGGAATCAAAAAGATAAAAACCGGCGTAAGCTTCAGATAAGCTCCGAAGATTGCTCCCCGGCGGGCTTGTTTCATATCGCGGCCTGAAAGTACGCGCTGAACAATAAACTGATCGGTACACCAATACCAGAATCCAATCAGTGCCGACCCAAGGATCACGCCGGTCCAGGGAAAGTCCGGGTCGTTGTGGGATCGCATGAGGCTTGTCATCTCATCCCCATGAACGGTCACATTGGCCCGGCATACTTCCATCAGTTCATTCCAGCCGCCTACCTTGATCAGGCCCAGAATCAGAATAGCTATCGAACCGACCAGCAAAATGGGAGTCTGCAAAACCGACGTGTAGAGTACGGCTTTCATGCCACCAAAAGTGGTGTACAGACCGGTGAGTACAACGAGTCCAATGGCGCTGACCCAGAAAAAATCAACATCATACCCCCAGAAAGATATCGATGAAATGTTGAATACATCTTTAAAAACAACACCTCCTGCGTAGACGGTAACCGCAACCTTGGTCAGAACATAGCTGACCATGGATATAATGGAAAGAAAAGAACGGGATTGGGGATTATACCGCCTTTCAAGAAACTCAGGCATGGTAAAAACTTTACTGCGGGCATAAAAAGGCACAAACAACCACCCCAGCAAAAGGATCACCCAGCCATGCATTTCCCAGTGAGCCATTGCCATTCCGGTTTCGGCACCCGTACCGGCCAACCCTACCAAATGCTCCGAACCAATGTTGGATGCAAAAATGGAAGCCCCAATGGCAATCCACGTGGCATCCCGCCCGGCCAGAAAATAATCGGAGGTATCTTTGTCTTTTTTTCGTAATACCCAAATGATAATTCCTACGAGCCCCAGAACAAAAAGCCCTAAAACAATCCAATCAATCGTTGTCATGGTTTCAGTTTTTTAAGATTTGTGTTTTTTAGTTTAGGTTTAAAAATAGATTTATTTTTGAAAAAATCGGCATTGAGATGGCATCAAATTCGCTGTTTAGGTCCGTATTTTCGATCCTTTCTGTGCAAAGAATATCAGATACAGGTAATAAACAAACAGGCAGCTGATTGCTACCATCAATCCCAGGCTATTCTGTACAGCTCCCATCAGGGGCATCAGGATAGCGGCACCAATCACGGCGGTGGAAATAACTCCGGAGGCCACTTTGGCGTGGGGTCCAAGGTCTTCCAGCGCCAGGTTGTAGATGGTGGGCCACATGATGGAATGAAACAACCCGGTACCCAGGAACAACCACAAAGCGACCATATCCGCTGAAGCACCCAGGAACAACGAAACAGCCACCATCAGAATGCCTCCTGCAGCACAAAGGGATAAAATGCTCCGGGCAGTAAATTTGCGCAAAATGAAAATGCCTGTTAACCGGCCTACCATGAGACCTCCCCAGTAATATTTCAACCAATCGGTACGCTGGGTAGCCGTCAGGTCCAGCCCCAGTTCGTTGCTGTAATCGGCAAAAAAACTGGGAATTCCGATTTCAATGCCCATGTAAAAGAAAATAGCCAGCGAGCCCAGCCACACATGAGGGTACCGGAAAGCACTGGATTTGTATTTCCTGGGCTTCACCGCCTGCTCTTTGTCTTCTTCTTCAATTTCCGGAAGTTTTAAAAAGAAAAGAATGATAAGAATCACCGCAGCAATGACCCCCAGAATAATAAAAGGCTTCCTAACCTGTTCCGGTTGGCTGGTCCCCGCATCTCCGGTATCAGCAATGATCAGCATGGATACAAACATGGGAGCAATCACAGTAGCTACAGAATTCAAAGCATTGGTGAGGGTCAGACGACTGGCTGCTGTTTTTTCAGGCCCCAAAGCGTTCACATACGGATTGGCTACCACCTGCAAAATAACAATCCCAATGGCAAAAACCGCAACACCCGAAAGAAAAGATACATACCCCACAGATACCAGGGGGATACAGATGAAAACTCCCAGGGTAACCAACGCCATGGCCGTAATCACTCCTTTTTTATACCCAATCCGGTGAATGAGAAACCCCACCGGAATGGACAAAGCATATGCACCATAGAAAAAAGAGTTGGGTAACTGCTTCAAAACCTTTCCATTGGGAAGGGTATCCAGATTGAAGGCGTCCTTCAGAAAGTCAATCATCGAATTGTTCATGGTTGTCATGAAACCGATCAGAAAAAACAGAGCCGCCATGACAATCAGCGGAAACAAATACTTATTCTTACTCATGATCTCAAGATTTAATGTTTGATTGTGAATATTATATTTCCAGCTTCACCGCTCCTTTGGGGCGGATAAATAAAATATGGCATTTTCCTTTCCCGAAGACATGTTCCAGTGTTTCGACATAGGCATCCAGGAGATCCCGGGGCACAAAGGCCTGTATGGTTCCTCCAAAACCTCCACCATGCACGCGCCAGGCACCTTTGCCCTTGAGGACCATTTCACTGAGTGCCAGGGCTAAGGACACATTCTGCTCCTCTTTGTGGGTTACATCAAAAATATTCTGGTTGTACATAAACGAGCTATAGCCCGACTCGACGACCATCCGGAGAAAATCCTGAAAACGGTTGTTTTCGAGTGCTGCCACCTGGTCGACCACCCGCTGGTTATCTCCCTGAAAATGGTAAGCCCGCAAGATAGCCCGGTCGCCGGTTTTCCTGCGTATAGCAGGTATTTTTTCCACGATCTGTTCCAGGGTCACCTCCCGCAATACGTGAGCGCCCAATTCCGCAGCTACCGATTTCATTTCCGTAGGCAGGGAAGCATACTCCGCCTGGGCCGCCGGATCATCATGGCCTCCGCCAACATCGGTGATCACCAACGAATAACCGGTCGACACAAAATCAAAATCAATCTTTTTCACCAACGGATCCGCCGGATTCTTAAAATCAATGGTGATGAGTCCTCCCACCGAACAGGCTGTTTGATCCATTAATCCACAGGGCTTCCCGAAAAAGTGGTTTTCCGCCCACTGCCCGATCATGGCATTTTCAACCTTGCTCATTGTATGGTTGTTGAAGAGGCTATTGAGGATTTCCCCTATGAGCACTTCAAACGAAGCGGAAGAGCTCAATCCGGATCCCTTGGGAACCCTTCCCTCCATGCAGGCATCAAAGCCCCCTATGGCATACCCCCGTTCTTTCATGCGTGTACATACCCCCTGAACCAGCGCTGAAGAAGTAAAAAAGTTGGACTCTTCGGGTTTCATGTTGTTCAGATCGACCGTAAAAGCAGGGTACCCTTCCGATTCAATGCGAATGAGATGGGTTTGGTTTTTAGCAGCTACGGCTATGTTATCGAGGTTTACGGCTCCGGCCAGTACCCGCCCATAATTATGATCCGTATGATTCCCCCCGATCTCAGTGCGTCCCGGAGAACTGTATAACTCCACATCGGTGGATGCAAAGGTTTTCTGAAACTGGTTCATCAGACCGGTAAACCGGTTGGCCTGCTCCCTGAGAACCCCCGGATCGGTGCCGTACAACTCCTGAAACAACGGATGATTGCCCTCGTGAATTTTCTTGATCAGTTCGTTCGTTGATGCCATTGGTTAATCTTTTTTTTATTGAATAAAGGATGATTTGTTTTTATAATGCACATCCGGCACATCACGTAACCGGGCAGCGGCTTGTTCCGCAGTGATATCCCTTTGGGGTGTTGCCAGCATTTCATACCCCACCATAAATTTTTTCACGGTCGCCGAGCGCAGCAAAGGCGGATAGAAATGCATATGCAAGTGCCATCCGGGATACTCCCTGCCATCGGTCGGAGCCTGATGCAAACCTGCCGAATAGGGAAACGAAACCTCAAAAAGATTGTCGTACCGAACCGTCATTTTTTTGTAGATATCCGCGAGTCCGGTTTTTTCCTCTCCGGTGAGCTCCCGGAGGTTCTGTACCGGCCGACGGCTGATAAGAAGCGTTTCAAACGGCCAGACAGCCCAAAAAGGAACCAGACCAACAAAATGATCGTTTTCTACCACCAGCCTTTCTTTTTTCTTCTGTTCCGCCGCCAGATAGTCGCTCAATAAGGTGGTTCCATGCTTTTTGAAATACTCCGTCTGGGTCTTCGTTTCTTTGGCAGGTTCCACGGGAACCGATGAGGAAGACCAGATCTGCCCGTGAGGATGCGGATTGGAACATCCCATGATTGCCCCCTTGTTTTCAAAGATCTGAACATAATGAATGAAATCCTTGCTTCCCAGCTCTTCAAACTCCCGGCACCACAAATCCACAACCGCCCGTATTTGAGAAACCGACATTTCCGGTATGGTCAGATTGTGGTTCTCATTAAAACAAAGGACCCGGCAGATTCCCCGTTCAGGGTTGGCTCTGAAAAGACCTTCTTCCACAGATCCTTCCGGGGTGTCCTCCAACAAAGCACTGAAATCATTGGTGAAGACATAGGTTCCGGTGTAATGGGGATTGATTCTTCCTCCGGCCCGTTCATTCCCGGGACATAAATAACAGGTCGGATCATAAGCAGGTTTTTCCTCCGGGACCCTCTTTTCCACCTGGCCCTGCCAGGGCCTTCGGGAGCGGTGAGGCGATACCAGGATCCATTCTCCGGTTAACGGATTGAATCGCTTGTGGGGGAATTCACCCATCGTAAAAGTGCTCATATTTCTTTGATTCGCTGAAAACAATCCATCGTTGTCCATGCTGCTTTTCCGAGAAAAAAACCCATTTTATCCGGGATCTGTTTACCAACCCCTTTACACAACAAAAGAGGGGGAGGAACAAATATATAATTAATTTGCTTTTCTAAAAATTCATTATGCATGGCAGCAACCCAAACGCCTCAGGCCGATGACCGTCTTATCAGGAACGATGGATTTCTGATCTGTCCTTTTTCGTTGTTTTTTATCATTTGGGCCAAAGCAGCGCCCATCATTTTATAATCGGTTGAAATAGTGGTTATCCCGCCCATCAAGACTTCCTTCAACAAATGATCATTCAGTGAAATGATCCCTATGTCCCTGCCGGGATGCAACGCTTTCAGCCGGGCATTCTTCACAAGATCCACCAGGTCGCGGTCGGAAATGACCACATAGAGCCGTCCCTTTTCAATGGATGTGTGATGGATGGTTTTTACCGTTTCATATCCGAAACCCTGCTCCCGGCAAAACCGGATGAATCCCTTTTCCCTTTCAGGCGGTTCTTTTCCTCCGGGATGAACCAGAATAAGCTTTTTGTATTTGCTCACTACATCCAGTCCTTCGGTCAACCCCTGATACAGATCATTTTCAAAATCCTGATATACAGCCGAATATTCCGAAAGATCCTCTTTCAGGCGGTCAAGGATATACACCTTCCCCTGGGGCAGTTTCCCTATTAAATGGCTGGTATTATCGAAGGTGGCCGGCATGATAACATACGAAGTATAATTTCCTGCACTCCCCAGAATCAGGCTTTTAAAAGATCCATAATTAAAACAATGAAAAGAAACATCAACCGTAGCTTTGCTTTCCAGGCTGCTCAGAAAGGAATCGTAGAACGTTTCCTTCCAGGCATTCAGCTCATCCAAAACCATACAAATCTTCTCTTCCCGGGTTATCTCGGTACAGGCAATGTAGTACCCTTTCCCAGGCTGGCTAAGAACCACACCCCGGGCTTTCAGCGTTTTGAAAGCCAGCATTACGGTGTCCCGGCTTAGATGGCATTCGGCACATATTTGGTTAATAGACGGAAGCTTTTCGCCTTTTTTAAGAATTCCCGATTCCACCGAGGCTACGATGGACGCTACCAATTGCCTGTATTTGGGTACCGGTGATAAGAAATCGAAATGAAGGCATGCTCTGGCCATAGACAGGTATAACAAAATTAGAAAAATGCTCGTTGGAAAATATGCTGCATAACACGGACGTTTTTTACCGGTTAAGAGAAGCAATTTTTGCATTTTTGTAAATCTATAAAGAAACAGGCAATTTTGTTTCAAAAACAAACGGGAAAAAAACAAATCTTTCATCCATCAAAACAAATATACCATGAAAATTCAAAAATCCCTTTTCGGCAACCTGGCAGACGGAAGAGAAGTGTCGCTGTATACCCTGACCAACGACCATAAAATAAAAGTTCAAATTTCCTGCTACGGCGCCCTGATAACAAGAATCGAAACTCCGGATAAAGAAGGAAATACCGGAAATATCGTATGTGGATTCGACAAGCTGAGTCACTACCTGGATCCTTCCTACCTGAGCGGTTATCCCTATTTCGGTTGCATTATCGGGCGTTTCGGGAACCGGATTGCCGGAGGGAACCTCCTCATCGAAGGAAAGAAATATCAACTGGCCGTGAACAACGGACCCAACCACCTGCATGGCGGTCATGAGGGATTCGATAAAAAACGGTGGGAAGCTGAACCGTTTGAAAACAGTGATGCGGTAGGAGTGAAAATGTCCTACCTGAGCCCCGATGGGGAAGAAAACTACCCGGGAAACCTGAAGGTCACCTGCATCTATACACTCAACAACCGGAACGAACTGATCCTTGAATACCTGGCGACCACCGATCAAACCACCGTGGTGAACCTGACCAACCACACCTATTTTAATCTTACCTGTGGCAGAGAGAATATTCTCAACCATCAATTGAAACTTTCCGCGACTCACATGACCGAAATGAAAGAACAAATATCCACAGGCAAAATTGTTCCCGTCAAAGGAACTCCTTACGACTTTACAACGTACAAAACATTCAGCGAGAACCTGAATCAGTTGCCGGCCGGCTATGACGATAATTTTGTGCTGGATAACGAACAGGGAAAACTAAAATATGCCGGTACCCTGGCAGAAAAAACAAGCGGAAGAAAAGTCGATGTGTTCACCACCCAACCCGGCATGCAGTTGTATACCGGCTACTGGATTCCTGAACTTACCATCGACAATACAAAAAAATTCGGACGGTTCTCAGGAGTAGCGCTTGAAACACAACACTACCCGGATTCCGTAAACCAGCCGGATTTTCCCTCTACCCTGCTGAAACCGGGAGAAACATACAACGAAAAAACAATCTATCAATTCGGATAGACCGCAACCAAAGGAACCTGGAAAAAGAGGGTCTGAAAATTCATTGTACGCAACAAACTAACCCGAGGCATCCCGATCGCCTTTGTCGGGGCGAAGGGGAATTAACCGCAAAGTTCGCCAGGAATGTGCAAAGTTCGCAAGGTATTTACAATGAACAATATATTCCTCCACTTCCTTTGCGACTACTTTGTCTCCTTCACGGTTCCGTTAACTTTCTAACCCGAATAATTCATGAATGATTCCTGTCTCCGACAGCAACGAAGATTCAGTAATACTTTCTTCCAACGTTTAACTCCATCTAAGTCGGGGTTAACCTGAGCTTTCTTCCTATTTTTTAAAATGTATGAATAGATCAGGCTAATCGCTTTTTCCGAAAAAATATTTGGCCGTTTTAAAAAAATGTATTTATTTTAACCATTTGATTAAATTATATAGTTTAACCATAGAGTTAACATGACGACCGATAAAAAAGACAATACCGAGCAAAAGATCCTGAATGCCGCGCAGAAAGTATTTGTAAAAAAAGGACTGGATGGTTCGCGGATGCAGGAGATTGCCGACGAAGCCGGAATAAACAAAGCCCTGCTTCATTACTATTTCCGGACCAAACAAAAACTCTTTGAAGCCATCTTTAAAAAGCTGATTCGCAAAGCCATTCCTGACATTAAGGAAGTTTTTTTTTCCGAATTGCCTGTGGAGAAAAAGATTGGGGTTTTTGTTGAGGTCTATTCAGATCTGATAGCAAAAAATCCCTATTTGCCGATGTTTATTCTGCGGGAGATTTATCGGGATCCTCGCTCTCTGGCTGTTGTCTTAAAAAACCAGGGGATCCATCCTGCGGAAGTACTGGCAGTTTTTGAAAAGGAGATGGAAAAAGGGAACATACGCAGGCTGGATCCCAGGGATCTGCTTATCCATCTGCTGGCGTTAACCATTTTTCCGGTGGTTGCCAGTCCCCTCATGTCGGAGGTTTTTTTTAACGGAAACAAAACCGAATACCGGAATTTTCTCATCCAAAGAAAGACGACAGTCAAAGAATTCATTCTCAACTCAATATCCATACGATGAAGAAGCTGATTTTATTTTTTTTACTATCGTCGCATTTTGTTTTTGCCCAGCCGGAGGTTACGCGGGAACAATGTTACACATGGGCGCGGGAGCATTACCCCCGTCTGAAGGATGCGGAATATTACTCAGCCCTTGCGGGCTTACGAACCCGGAATCTTCAAACGGCCTTCCTTCCATCTGTCGTGCTAAAAGGACAGGCTACGTATCAGTCGGATGTGACCAAAGTGGAAATTCCGGTTCCGGGCATTGAAGTTCCCACAATTTCCAAAGATCAGTACAAGGTATACTTGGAGTTTCAGCAGAACATCTGGGATGGGGGATTAACGAGGTCACAAACCCTTCTTGAGGAAGCGGTTCTGCAAACCAATCTGAGTCAACTGGAGACAGAACTGTATCAGATACGGAATCAAATAAACGAGGCATGGTTTTCGGCCCTGGCAGCCTTGAAGAGCAAAGAGGTGCTTGAGGTTCAGCAGGAGACCCTGAGGGAAAAAATTAAAGCCCTGGAATCGGGGGTACGCAACGGAGTGATTGAATCTTCGGCTTTGGATGCCCTGGAAGCGGAGATCCTGCACATCGGGCAAACCATCGTGGAGGTTGAAACCGGATACCGGACCGCACTGAAGGTGTTATCGATCCTGACCGGCAAAGCGCTGGAGCCAACGGTCCTTTTAAAAACCGAAACGGTAAATCCGGAAGGGGGAAGCCCGGAACGTCCCGAACTGGATCTTTTTGCCCATCAGAGAAATCAACTGGATCAAAAAGTCCGCCTGCTGGATAAATCCAGGAATCCCCGTATTTTCGGGTTCGGACAGGGGGGCCTGGGACGCCCAGGACTGAACATGCTGAGCGATGAATTCGCACCCTACTACCTCATCGGAATAGGATTATCCTGGAACATGCTGGATTGGAAAAAAACCAAACGCGAAAAACAAGCCATCGGATTTCAGAAAAAAATCATTTACGCTCAACAGGAAACGTTTGAACAAAACCTGTCCCTCCTGCTGGAGCAACAAAAGGAAACCATCGAAAAAATGAAGAAACTGATCGAATCAGACCAGGAAATCATCGACCTTCGGAATAAAATTGCGGAATCATCGGCTTCAAAGCTTAAAAACGGAACCCTCCGCACAGCCGATTATATTGCGGACCTGAATGGGGCCACCCTGGCTCAGTTGAAACTGGAAACGCACCGGATTCTGCTGAAGGAGGCAATGGTTGCCTACAATACAATAAAAGGACTATAAAAGAATAGGAAACGAGCATGATATTTTTAACACTCAAAGAGTATGATTCATCCTGATAGCTATCGGGATGCGAGTTCCATATGATACCTTAGAAATTTAACACTTTAATCATATGAAATGCAAAGGAAAAAAGCTTTTTTAGGAATCCTGGCAGTGATGCTGGTTTGGGGTTGCAGGCAGGAAAAAACAAACTCCGATGCCTACGGTAATTTTGAAGCCAATCCGGTTATTGTCTCCTCAGAGATCACCGGAAAGGTTCTTCGGTTCAATCTCACGGAGGGGATGAGCATCAAACCGGGAGCCGTGGTAGCGGTCCTGGATACCACCCAGGTGGCATTAAAAAGAGAACAACTGGTGGCCCAAATGGCTGCTGTGGAAGCAAAACGCAGTACCATTCATGCCCAGATAGCAGTATGGGAAGAACAGATAAAAAACCTGGAAACAAACAAAAACAGAGTACAAAACATGCTGAATGACGGGGCTGCCACCCAACAACAACTGGACGACATCAACGGACAGATTAACGTGCTGAAAAAACAAATCGAAAGCACACAAACCCAGTTTACCTCCATACAGCATGAAAGAGAGGTCCTGAAAGCGCAGTTGCTGGCCGTGGAAGACCAGATAAGCCGTTGTTATGTGAAAAATCCCGTGGAAGGCACGGTGCTCGAAACATATATCGAAGAAGGCGAATTGGCTGTAGCCGGCAAAGCCTTGTACAAAACAGCTCATACCGATGAGCTGACTCTTACGGTTTATGTGAACGGAGCCCAACTGCCCTCGGTAAAAACCGGACAAACCGTTACCGTGATCATCGATAAAAACAAAACCGAAAATCAATCCCTGCAAGGAACCGTCACCTGGATCTCACCCCAGGCAGAGTTTACACCCAAGATCATCCAGACCAAGGAAGAAAGAGTGAAACTCGTATATGCTGTAAAAATAAAGGTAAAAAACGACGGCCGGCTGAAAATCGGAATGCCCGGGGAAGTTGTTTTTTAGTAATCGCAGAATCGATGCCATGGAGCACAGCGGGCCGGAGTCATCCGAAAGACGAATTGAATGTAGACGCATGATACAGATCGATAACCTGTCAAAATCCTTCCGGGATACCCGGGCGATTGATTCGGTAACCCTGGAGGTTCGAAAAAACGAGCTTTTCGGACTGATTGGTCCGGACGGGGCAGGGAAATCAACCCTGATGCGGATCCTGATGACGCTTCTCCTCCCCGATTCCGGGAGAGCTGAGATGAACGGTCTCGACGTAGTAAAGGATTACAAAGCAATCCGGAAACAAACAGGCTACATGCCCGGGCGCTTTTCCCTCTATCAGGATCTTAGCGTGGAGGAAAACCTCCGGTTTTTTGCTACTGTTTTTGGGACAACCCTGGAAGAAAATTACGCTCTGATAAAAGATATCTACCGCCCTATTGAACCATTCAAAAAGCGCCTGGCCGGAAAATTATCGGGTGGCATGAAACAAAAGCTGGCGCTCTCATGTGCCCTGATCCACAAACCGGTCATCCTGATCCTCGATGAACCCACGACCGGCGTGGATGCCGTATCCCGCAAGGAATTCTGGGAAATGCTGAAAAACCTTCAAAACAAGGGCATCACCCTGCTGGTTTCCACCCCTTACATGGACGAAGCCGGTCGCTGCGACCGGGTAGCATTGATGCAAAAAGGAAGAATCATGGAGGTGAATAACCCCGAAGCTATGGTGAAAAAATACCAAAGAAAGATCCTGGCAGTGCACGCTTCTGATATGTATCGACTGGTAACCGACCTCAGGAGTTATGAGAAAACAGAATCTGCCTATGCTTTCGGCCAATTTGTTCATTTTACGGGAATCAACGATCAGGCAAATCCTGAAGAGGTGAAATCATTCCTGCGGAAAAAGAACCATCAGCAGGTTGAAGTAAAGGAAATCACTCCGGGAATTGAAGATGTTTTCATGGGACTGATGAAAAAGGACGGAAACAACGGAACGAAGGAGATCAAACAGAGTCCGCACAGCCAAAACGGCTGATTCATAAATACTAAAAACGCTGCCTATGAACAAAGCCATTGAAGTAGAAAACCTGGTAAAGCGATTTGGAAATTTTGTGGCCAACGACCACCTCACATTTACCGTCTACCGGGGGGAGATCTTTGGATTCCTGGGCGCCAACGGAGCCGGAAAAACAACCGCCGTAAGAATCCTCTGCGGGCTCTCCTCCCCAACATCCGGAAAAATCCAGGTTGGCGGATACGATGTATACAAAGAAACAGAAAAAATAAAAAGGAAAATCGGCTATATGAGTCAGAAATTTTCCCTGTATGAAGACCTGACGGTCTCGGAAAATATTCGTTTCTACGGAGGCATTTACGGTCTTTCCACCAAACAACGCAAACAAAAAGAAAAGGAGTTGCTTGCACGTTTGAACCTTTCCAGGGAAAAAGACAAACGGATCGCGGGTCTTCCGACGGGATGGAGGCAAAAACTGGCTTTCTCCATAGCCATTCTTCATGATCCGGAGATTGTTTTTCTCGATGAACCGACCAGTGGGGTCGATCCGGTAACACGACGTACTTTCTGGGATCTGATCTATGAAGCAGCTAATCTGGGAATTACAGTATTCGTAACCACCCACTACATGGACGAAGCGGAATACTGCTCCCGGGTATCCATTATGAACACCGGCAAAATCGAAGCCCTGGATACCCCGGAGAACCTGAAAAAAAAATACCAGGCCGCTACCATGGATGAGGTGTTCGTGAAGATCGCCAGAGCATAAAGCACAACCCGAATTGATTAAGAAACAATTGAAACCATACAAACGATTATTTTTTTACGACGCATGAAGCAACTGGTCGCCTTCATCAAAAAGGAATTTTTCCACATAGTGCGTGATGTACGTACCATGCTGATCCTCTTTGGCATTCCGGTGGTTCAGCTGCTGGTGTTCGGAACCGTGATCAAAAGTGAAATCAAGGATGTCAGAATCGCCATTTATGACCCGTCGAACGATGAAACCACACAACGCATTACCCACAAACTGCTGTCATCGGGGTATTTCCTTCTGGAGGAAGTATTGTACAATACCCATGATATGGAGCGTATTTTCCGGGAAGGGAAAATCAAGGAAGTGGTGATTTTTGGTCCGGATTTTGGCAACCGCCTAGTGAAAGAAGGACAGGCAGATCTGCAGATCATTGCAGATGCTTCCGATCCCAACGTTGCCCGGCTGGTGACTAACTATACGAAAGGCATTGTAAACGATTTTGTGCGTCAGGAGTTTCCCGGATTGCAAATGCCTCATTCGCTTCAAACGGATGTGAGGATGTTTTATAACGAAAACCTTAAAAGCGTATACATGTTTGTCCCGGGCATCATGGCCATGATCCTGATGCTCATCTCCGCCATGATGACCTCCATATCAATCACACGCGAAAAGGAAATGGGAACCATGGAGGTACTGTTGGCATCTCCCCTCAGACCGGCACAGATCATTGCCGGCAAAGTAACGCCCTATCTGCTGCTTTCAATCATTAACGGACTGACAATCATTCTGATCGGCAAGTTTGTCTTTGATGTTCCTGTGTCAGGAAGCTCGGTTCTGCTGATGGGTGAAACCATTCTTTTCATCATGATGGCCCTATGCCTGGGAATTCTGATCTCCACCGTGGCCAACAGTCAATTGGTGGCCATCTTTATCTCCATGATCGGATTGATGTTGCCAACCATCATCCTTTCCGGATTTATTTTTCCGATCGACAATATGCCCGGAATCCTCCGGATACTGAGCTACATCATGCCGGCCCGTTGGTTTATTGAAATTCTTCGAAGCATCATGCTGAAAGGAGTAGGCATACCCTATATTTGGCAGGAAACACTGATCATCAGCGGAATGATGATACTGTTTGTTGCTATAAGTATAAAGAAGTTTAAAATAAGATTGGAATAGGAAGAGTTCCGAGTCTCGAGTCTCTATGAAAACAATTTTCTACATATTGCAGAAAGAGTTTCTCCAGGTTTTCCGTAACCGGATGATGGTTCCCATGATTTTCGGGATTCCACTGGTACAGATGTTGATCCTGGTGTATGCAGCCACTTTTGAGATGAAAAAGATTGATATGGTGGTTGTGGATCATGATTTTTCTCCGACCTCCCGGGGATTGATTGCGAAGTTTTCGGGCATTCCCTTTTACAATACAGACCGGGCTGTCTCTACAGTTGAAGAAGGGGAAAACCTGTTAACCGATAACGAAGCCGATATGGTTCTGGTTCTCCCTGCCGGTCTGGAGCGCGACCTCATGCGGGAGGATGTGGGGCATATCCAGCTGCTTATCAATGCCATTGATGGCAATTCCGCACAGTTGATCCATGCATACAGTCAGTTTGTGATCCGGGATTTCAATCAAATGCTGATTGCCGACTGGAAAGGCATGCCTGGATTTGCTGCCCCGGTCAGCATCCATATTACAGAAAACTACTGGTATAATCCGGTACTTGATTACAAATGGTATATGGCTCCGGGCATTCTGGCTATCCTGGTCACCATCATCGGGATGTTCCTTACGGGGATGAACCTGGTGCGTGAAAAGGAGACCGGGACCATCGAGCAATTGAATGTCACGCCTATACGAAAACATCAGTTCATTGCCGGCAAACTGATTCCTTTCTGGCTCATCGCCCTCTTTGACCTGGCCTTCGGGCTGTTCATTGCCTGGCTGGTTTTCAACTTACCCATTGTCGGAAGCCTGGGGCTGCTTTTCGGTTTTGCAGGAATCTATCTCCTGGGAATCCTCGGATTGGGACTTTTCATCTCTACCGTGGCCCATACCCAACAACAGGTCATGTTTGTCAGTTTCTTTTTTATGATCATTTTTATTCTCATGGGAGGCATCTTCACCCCGGTGGAAAGCATGCCCGAATGGGCCCAAATCGTCAACCATGCCAATCCGGTGTTTTATTTCATGCGGATTCTACGGATGATTCTGCTCAAAGGATCCGGATTTCACGAGCTGATCAAAGAATTCTTCGGACTCCTTTTTCTGGGGATACTCTTCCTGAGTCTGGCCATCCGGAGGTATCGGAAAACCGTATAACGGATTATTTTTTCCGGCGTGTTTTTTTGTTGTCTTTTATCCGTACATAGATCAGTTTAAATCTCCCTTTGGGACTTTCCCGTTGTTCGATATCAAAAAGTTTGGTCGAATCGATCAGGGGCGTTAGTTTCTGAAATCCATAATTCCGGGAATCAAAATTGGGTTGTTTTTTCTGGATCAGGCTTCCTACATCGCCGAGAAAGGCCCAGCCATCGTCATCCGCCACATCCGAAACCGAAGATTTGATTAAACGGATCACCCGGGGGGTAACTTTATCATACGAAGTCTTCTTGCGGCTCTTTTTCTCTGTCGTTTCCGTATCGTTCTCTTCTTCGTCCTGGTTTTTGAGTATTTCGAAATAGATAAACTTATCGCACGCTACAATAAACGGATTGGGGGTTTTCTTCTCCCCGATGCCATATACTTTCACTCCGGCTTCACGCAACCGGGTCGCCAAACGCGTAAAATCGCTGTCGCTGGAAACCAGACAGAACCCATCCACTTTCTCCGAATACAGGATGTCCATGGCATCAATGATCATGGCTGAATCGGTCGAATTCTTGCCGGTCGTGTAACTATACTGTTGTATTGGGGTTATCGCATTCTCCAACAGCACATTTTTCCATCTCGATAAATACGGTTTGGTCCAGTCTCCGTAAATGCGTTTGATGGTTGGTGTTCCATATTTGGCAATCTCTTCCATCATCTCTTTTTCATACCCCGAAGGGATGTTGTCGCCATCGATCAATACAGCCAGTTTGGTATCCATAGTCTCTTTTTTTTTAGTTACCACAAAATACAAAAATAAGGAATACTCCGCTGAATGATGGGGTTCATAACTGAAAAACAGAAAAATAAATTGTTATAATCCATTCTTGATATTGGTTTGGGAAAAATCATTTTCAATCCGAAACTACTTTTTTCTGAGAGTTCAAGGATTTAACTTTGAATAATAAGGATTTTGCGCAATATTCCTTATCACAGAGAAAATTACCGGCATTCAGGAAAAGCCGCCACGAAGGGGCAGGTTAATTCAGCCCGAAGAACCGATGTAACAAACCCCAAAGCATAAAGTCTGTCCCTTAAAAGGGATGACCTGTTCCGATCCTTCGGAGACCTGTCCTGATGACAATACAATAAGGTTATCCGGTAAAGATCAAAACATTTTCATTACATTTAAGGAACCAACAATCTAAAAAACATTATGAAACGAGCATGTAAAATATTTACACTTAAGATGATGATTAAAGCTATGCGAGTTCCATATGATACCTTAGAAATTTAACACTTTAATCATATGA
>CAYPAW010000083.1:0-9632 GCA_964408795.1 uncultured Mariniphaga sp. | reverse complement strand
GTGCCGTCGGTTCCCAAAAAACTTTCAGGCGATTGCAAATGATAATCGTGGGTGTAGTCAAAAATTTTATCTTCCTGTTCTACAAAAAAGTTTTCCCGGGTAACTCCGTAATGGTTATTGCTTCCGGTGTTATTATAGAAGTTTGGGGCAGTTTCCACATTAAACAACACATTGTTCAAAAATGAAAAGTTATTAGTACTGGAGAATAGTTTGTTGTTGGCAATTACACAGTTTTTTACCACGGTGTAATCACCAATATAAAACATTCCTACCGAAGAAGCAGGGTAAAAAAACAAACTATTGGTTATTGTTGCATAACTCAACACACCCATAGAAGCGCCAAAAACAATTGAATTGGTAAGGGTAAGGTTGCGGGAATTGTGAAAAGAATGCCCACTGCCGTAAGTTAATGTACATTCGGTTAACAATGTATTGTTCGAATAATTTGTGCCAGTTCCACTTTTTTCAAGAAGAACCTGGCCATCTATCCGGCAGCGCCTGACAACCACATCATCAACCCGGTGATCCCTGGCAAAAATAAGTCTTTCAGTCAGATGCAAGCCTTCAAGATAAGTGTTTTCTGCTCCTTCTGCCAGTATCACATGCCCCGAAAGTAAGGTTTGGCCGGTTGCACGGGTAAATTCCGGAAAGTGGCCGGCGCCAAAAACTGTAATTGTTTTCGCAATGGTATCAGGTGCAGTAAAACTCCCGCCCGACAGGTAAATGGTATCTCCGGAATTTGCTGCGTCATACGCAAGCCTGAAAGCATCCGTTCCACTAAAAAACCGGGTATCGCCCGATTGATGAAGGGCGACAACCTGTTGTGCTTTTGATGTAAAAACATTCCCGGCACAAATTAATAACAAAATCAGGTAGAATTGTATTTTCATAATGCAAATTTTTTTGGTAAAACACATTGAATAACTTCTATAAATAATTGGCTCATTAAAGAGAATATAAAGAATTGTTCTTAATAACTGATGCAGTAACCCCTGGAAATTAAGGATTCCATCTCTTCAAAAAGAAGGAATCCTTTATCCATTATTGTAACACAATTTTTCTTGACACCGTTTTATTCCCGTAAACCATTCTTAACACATATTGCCCGGGGCTATAATCTTTCACATCGATATCTATGCCTTCCTGCAATTCAAAATCGTCGTAAAGGCGGGAATGGTAAAGCGAGCCATTCACGCCTACCATTTCCACGGCATACATCCCGCAGGGTGCGCTGTGCAAAGTAATCCGGATCTTATCATCGGCCGGATTCGGGAAAACGGTCAATTCTTCCTTGACCAGTTCAAATCCCTCGATATCCACGGTTACGGTGGTTTCAGCATCATACTGCCCCGGTTCGCTTTCCATAAGGCTTACATTGTCGGTGGCTATGCTGTAAAATTTATAGGTTGAACCCAGCTCGCCATGGAAAACATCGGTAACCAGCTCGGTGTTTGCAAGCCAGGGGTAAAGCAGGGTGTCGTTTTCCAACACGTAAATGGTGTAGTCCTTTATCCCCGATCCCTGATCGGAGCCGGTCCATGCAACATCGAAATTGCTCTTTATTTCTGCATCCAGCGGATATACCTGGCTTTGCGGTGGAGTCAGATCGAGGGTGTTGAGGTATTCATTCGTAATGATGGGTTCGTTGGCATCGAAGATGATGGTCGCCTGATTCCTGATTTCAGCATGGGTTGTCAGTTCGTCTTTTAAACCGACAGAGAAACTCACAAAACCTTCGCCCTCGGGCGATGTTTCATTCGGGGGAAGGAAGCCAATAAAGGGATCCTCTTCCAGGTTCATGGTTTCCGGGTTGAGGGAAAGGAATTCCCATTTTATAATGCCGGTTAAAGTATCAAGCCTGGCTGAAACGCGGGTGATGAGTTCCAGTTCGGGACGCAGGTCAATGTCCATTGAAAATTCTTTCATATTCTTGTTAGGTGGGTTAAATAAAGTGTCACTCCAACCAAATGAACTAAAACCAAAATACTTCATATCAAAAATTTCCATGTCAAGCGTATCGGTAATATAAACCATGTGAGCCGGAGCCGTAGCTTCTTTCTTGTTTTCAAATAAAATCGTATAAGGTATCACATTACTTTTTCTGATAAAGTTTTTTTCTGAATAACCAGCAGGACCAACCATTTCGTTTGGATCGAAAGAGAGAAAAGTATTAATTCTTTTGTAAGTTTCATTTTTCATAAACAGGCAGTCGGCCATATCAATGGCAATACCGGCTATGGTAAAACCAAAAGCCACCCCCTGCAATGTTGTTTTAACGGTTTTAAAAACAGGTAATTCACTGCCGCAATTCAAAAAAACAGAAGCTACGTCTTTTGAAAAGGATGTTACGGTGTATTGTTCTTCGTAGTAATCGCGCCAACCAATATTAAAAACAATGGAACCGAGCGTTTTTACACAGCCTATAGGTAGCGCATCCGAAATCGCAGCAATTGCATCAGCCCACATATTTGCCACTCCCCACATAGCTGCGGAAGATATGCAGTCACTAACATCGTCTTTTGTCGATTTCAAAGAGTGATTATTTTCTACTCCAATGGTCCAAGCATTAAAATCATAAGAATCCTTGCTTTTAATTCGTAAGTGAATCGTTTCTGATGAATGAGCCTGCACCCGGTTAAGAATGATAGGAAGGATAATTGCATCCGTTGTAATCCTTTCCCCCGGTTTGTCAGAAAAAAAGTCTTCCAATATAAAAGTATCTGAAATGGTATCTACCATAGACTGGTTTCCATTTTCAATCCAATAGGGGTTTGTAATAAATTTAAAATTGATATACTCCAGTTCGATATCCGGATTATTTGAAACAGCAATAAAAACAGGAACATTTACGAGATCAATATTTCCATCATTTACAATGGTAACCGATTGTTTATACCACTTGTTTACCAATACTCCGCCTCGGCCTGTAACATATATACCAGGATTTTTATACTGCCCTCCTGTAATGTTAAATGCCTTTTCAAGGGTGTAATTGTTATTCCCTATTTTAATTACTACATCCCACTCCCCGATAGATTTTCCATCCAAACTAAAAACACCTAAAAGTTTTCCGGGCTTTATTAACTGCATGGTATCTGCACTGACTTCTTCAGATCCCCTAACCAATTTGAAAGAAGAATTTTCATTTAATCCTCCTCCAAAAAGGTTTATTGAAACAGAACCGAAGTTTCCCCCTTCACTTGGTTCAACACGGTCTAATCCTACTATAGTTGCATGTCCTAATGCTGATGAAACGGTAGTATTGTTTTGCGCTGTAAGCGAAATATCGTATTCCCCAGGTGTTTTATAAGTGTATTGTGGGTTCCCCTGCACCGAAGTTGCATCGTCATCAAAATCCCATAACCACGAAGTGGCATTGGTAGTTTTGTTATTAAACGAAACTACATTTGCTACCTGGTACATATCGAAAGCTGTGAGTGGCGGATCAAAATCAGAATCTTCCATTTCACCCAGATAAAGAGGAATGGCATCGTTCCCGTTTCCGGAAACATCTTTGAATGTATCGTCGAAATTCAACCAGAGTTTCAGGCTGTCTTCTTCTCCTGTAAAAGTCTTGGTTTGGTTTTCAATTAATTCTTCCTGAGTTAAAGCCCGGTTCCATAACCTGATATCATCGATCAAATAATTGGCATCGGCATTTGATGCAGCCCGGGAGCCAATCATCAGCAAACCATCTTCAGGAATAATGGCTCCGGTTACGGTTTGTTCCACAATCAATAAACCATCGATATATAATTTAAGGTTATTTAGCCCTGCATTGGCATCATAGGTAAATGCCACATGATGCCATAAGGTATCCAAAACATTGGTGCCCGACCAATTGATAAATTCCCCTTTATCGGTCTGAACGCCACAAGTCAACCTTCTTTTCCCGTAATTATCATCAAACATAAGGTGATAACCCGGGCTTTCGTAGAAGGGGCCATCATAGCCGTTTATTTTTGCAAAAATATTTTGGGTAAGTCCACTCCCCGGCTTCATTTTTATCCATGCCTCGCCAGTCATCACCGAATCGAAGGCAATGGAAGGTGAAGAAGGAACAATGGCCAGTTCTCTTTTTTCATTTCTTATGGTTTCCAGATGGAATGCTTTATTTTCAATACCCGGATCAGGTTGAATTTTCTTTTTCCCGTAAAAAATATCGTAATCATAATTGGGATAATGTTTTATGCGGGCTTTTGATAACCAGTGAATACCCCCTTCATTATCGATTTGCAGGACAGAATTCCTGACATCGGCATCTAATACAGGGAATAAAAAAGTGGTATTGAAAAATGATTCACCTCCATTGGTTGATTTTCTGGAACACATGGAACCGGAGCCAAAATAAACGGTTTTCCCCGTATTATCGGAAGGGTCGATGACCAACTGAGGCCACCAGGTGGTTTGGATATAATGGGTGTTATCAGTCATCAAATCCTGCGGTTCTGATAGGGTAGCCCCGCTGTCTTCTGACCGGACCAGATAAACTTTGCCTCCGGTTGAAAGGTATTCCATGTACACATGCCCGTTTTTGGCTACGAGGCTTTCCTGCGCGCTTTGAATATTGCTGATGTGTCCTTTGTTGATATCCACAGCTTCTTCAAAGGTTTGACCATTATTGACAGACCGGGCATACAATAGGGTCCAGATTCCTTCCTTGTTGTTTCCGGTAAAAATTAAATGAATGTTGTTCCCGTCTTTGGCTACTTTGGGAACATACCTTGCATCGTGGTAACAGCGGCAACGTTCTTTTTCTCCATATTCATCGGTGTAGGTAACACTCACTTTATGGGTTGTGAAACTGGCGCCGTTATCGTTCGATACCGAAACAAATACCCTTCCGGTATTTAACCCGTAAGAATAAACGATATATTCCTGAACTACGATCATCCATTCTCCATCGTACCAAAAATCCGAAAGATCATTTTCCAGGGGGGTAAGAAATTGGTTAAAATTGTTTCCCCCATCAGAAGAATAAAGCGTATTAATGGCTATTGTTTTGTTTTCATGATTGGCTATTCGGTATACAATGGCTACTTCATTGCCCTTTGCTTTTATAAAACTTCGGGACCGGATGCGGTTTACTCCTGTGCCGGCATGGTCCAGTCTGGCTGGTTCACTGAAGCTCTCCCCGTTATTTGAAGATTTTACCAGGTAGAGCCCGTCTGAATTCCTGTCATAATAATCAAAATGAGCAAAGCAAATATATACGTTATTGCCTGAAACAGCCAGCTTTTGCGAGACCGTTTCAGTGGCATAACTTACGTCTTTGTATTGCCAGATTTGCCGGGCTGTTTCCCAGGTTTCTCCCAAATCGGTTGAACGGGTATAGAAAAGATATGCTTCATAACTACCCACCCGGCTTGTCCAGATAACATGGATCGTATTTCCTTCTATAACCATTTCCGGAACATAATCTTCATATTCTGCAGACAGCAATCCCTGTGAAAGATTGACCAGGTTCTTGGTGATGGGTGGATTCGTGGCATAAACAGAAAAATTACACAGGGTATTCAGGAAGAAAAGAAAAACAAGCATATAGCCAGCATACGTTGTTGTTCTCATACCTTTCGTATTAATCGTTATTTCCAATAATCAGCCTGTAGAGAGTTTATTTTCAATGATTTTTCATTGAAAGCATTTTTGAAAAAGTCCGAAATAAATATACGTATTGCAGAGCAATGATTTTTATAGTTCTACAACATGTTTTTCATCCGTCTCATGACTCTTTAGGGTACCTCCTTAACGAAACATTTTCAGACAACCAATCCGGAGAGAAATAGCTTCTTTCGGGAATGATTGCGTGCTGTTTTGTATGTTTTTCAATCGATTAATGATATCTTTACACAGAGTTTGAAAAAAAACTCCCCCAAAGATAAAACCCATGACCCCACAAAAAGAAATTGGAAAAAAAGGAGAAGACCTGGCAGCCATGTACCTAAAAGGCCTTGGGTATTCCATCAAAGCCAGAAACTGGCATTGCGGGCACAAAGAACTGGACATCGTAGCAATGGATGGCAACGAACTGGTCATTGTAGAGGTAAAATCCCGTACCAGCGATCAGTATGAGCACCCCTCCGAGGCCGTTACACAACAGAAAATACGCCATATTGTAAACGCTGCCGAAGCTTATATCCAGTTCCATGATATGGACCTGGATACGCGATTTGATGTGATTACCGTGATCTTTTACGGAGAGGATTACGAACTGGAACATTTCAAAGAAGCATTTTTCCCAACCCCGTAAGCTAAAGGATTCCCTTCACCTGCAGACGGAGGGAATCTGTAATTTTTTAATTTCAGGAAGATGGTTTATTTTTACGGAATATCCATAGCCCATGAATATTGAAAGCCTGCGTACGTTTTGCCTTTCCCTAAAAGGGGTTACGGAATCATTTCCCTTCGATGAAACCACTCTGGTTTTCAAGGTAATGGAAAAAATTTTCTGTCTGACGGATCTGAAAGGAGATCTTGCCGTAAACATAAAGAATGAACCGGAAAAAATCCTTACCCTGAGAGAGGAATACCCGGCTGTAAAACCAGGTTACCACATGAATAAAAAATACTGGATTACGGTTCTTGTTGACGGAAGCATTTCGGATGCGCAAATAAAATCATGGATCCTTGAATCATATGAACGGGTAGTTCAGGGATTACCCAAGATAAAACAACAGGAATTAAAGAAAAGAGAATGATAAAAAAATGGATTTTCAGCCTTTTGAGTGGTTTGCTCTGTGCAGGTATGGCTGGCTTTTCACCGGATCCGGGCGAGGGAGAATTTACGGATGTGATCAATCTTCCGGTGACCCCGGTAAAAAGCCAGGGAAATACGGGCACCTGCTGGAGTTTTGCTACCACGAGTTTCCTGGAAGCTGAAATACTGCGAAAGGGCAAAGGCCGTTTTGACCTGTCGGAAATGTTTTTTGTCTATTATGCCTACAAAAACAAAGCAACCAGGTATCTTCTTTACCATGGCAACAATACCTTCAGCCAGGGAGGACAGGCACACGATGTACTGGATGTTGTAAGAAACCATGGGATCGTTCCAGACCAGGCCTTTCCCGGGAAACAGGTAAAAGGAAAATTTCAGCACCGGGAGTTGATCCTTGCCCTCCATGAAGCAGTGAAAGAATCCAATCAACAGAAAAATAACTTTGACGCCTCGGAAACAAAAAAACTGAACCTCCTTTTAGAGGAGCACCTGGGAAAAATACCGGAGCAGTTTACAATGAATGGGGAGAGGTATACACCGGAAATGTTCCGTGATTCGCTCGGGATCGATGCCAACGACTATATTGAACTGACTTCCTACATACACCACCCTTTCTATTCAGCATTCGTCCTTGAGTTGCCGGACAACTGGTCGCATAACCTGTACTACAATGTGCCCGTTGACGAACTGATGCAGATCATAACCCACTCTCTGAAAGAAGGCTATACCTTCTGCTGGGACGGCGACACCAGCGAACGGACCTTTCGACACAAGAAAGGCTACGCTGACCTGCCCCGGGAAAATTCGGGAGAAATCAGCCAGAAACGCAGACAGGAAACATTCTACAACCGGGAGACTACCGACGACCACATGATGCACATTACCGGCATGGCAAAAGATCCGGATGGCCGGATCTTTTTTAAAACAAAAAATTCGTGGGGTCCCAAAAGCAATAACATGGGTGGATTCCTATACCTTTCAGAAGATTACGTACGACTCAAGACCATAGCCGTTCTGGTCCACCGGAATGCCATTCCTGAGCCGATCGCCAAAAAACTGTTCCCTCGTGAAAGATTTTAACTTATGCAAAGAATATATTGAACTTACAGCCCTGTGGAAAGTTACCGGTATGAATGAAACAGGGAAGGCATGCCACAAGGATGGTTGAAAAAGGATTGAGCCGTATAAAGAAGAAGCAGGAACCAGGAAAAAAACAAATGAGTTTGGAAGTAGTCAACCCAGACGCAGCTGGAATTGGCGTGGGAAGCAAAAGTCATTGGGTTGCCATTGGCCAGGATGCCCAGGACGTTAGAGAATTTGGTGTTTATAGTGAAGACCACCAGCAACTTTGCCGGTGGTTATCTGAAGAAGGCATCGCCTCCATAACGAAGGAAAGTACCGGTACTTATTGGCAAACCCTGTTTAGTGCAATTACTATAGACGTTCAATCATTTCTTTGGCTTTTGTAAATGCGCTCCATGCCTGACTCAAAGCTTCTTCGCTAGTTTCTGCAGTGGAAGAAACACTGACTTTTACATACGTTGAATTCCAGCCAATACTACCTTCAATTGCAACGGTACAAGATCCTCCTTCCAATATCTCAATGCTAATACTTAAACCTTCTATTACAACATCTTCTTCTACATATTCTATGATGGTTTCATTCGCAAGGTCATTTAGAGAACTATTTTCTGCCAAACAAAATGAAAAAGTTGAGATAAAAATTAACAGTGCAGTAATTAAGAAAACTCTTTTTTTCATAACGATGAAATTTAAATTTAATAATAGGCCAATGCCCCACTTTTGCAACTGCCAACTTGCAAAATCGGTTCCCTAGTAGTAGTTTTGTATGGGCAATTTTCAAAACTGCCTGCCTCTCCGGGCCGGGAACAATTTAAAGCTTGGAACTGTCCCCTGGGAGGCTCTTTAGCTGAATTTGTTTTTCCCTAATTGGGTTAATAATTCCATTATTTCGAGATATTCCTGTCTGGGTTAGAGACAGAGGGTAACATATTTTAAATGCAAATTACAGCAAAAAATTATTTAAAACAAATGCGTTTCTGAGCCAATGCGCCTTTTAGCTGCATCAAGCTTTCTGTTTTCAAGTGTTTTGCATTCAGCTGTTTAATTCAATGTTTAATAACACAAAAATTAAATTCATTATAAGGGTAACCTTTCGAATGTTCAGGGAATATATAAATGGTCATTTGCCAAAATGACTATTAAACAGTCAAAAGTGGTAACCCCCTCCGGAATTTACCAGTTCTATAACTACCCCAAAAGTGCTCCTCCCTCTACCGATTTTACAAAGTAAATATAACCGGTCCCATTGTTGTAATAATCGTAATCGGCAATGCCAATATAAACATTATCGTCACTGACAGCCAATCGTTGTGCTTTTATATCAGTACCATTGTCATCAGCTTTGTACCGGTATATCTGTGTGGGCTTTACCCACGTTCCCCCTGGTCGGTCGAACGACCGTAAAATAAATAGACTTCTCCGCTCCCCACCCGGCTTGTCCAAACAACATGGATCGTATTCCCTTCAATGATCATTTCCAGGACATAATCTTTATACTCCGCGGATAGCAATCCCTGCCAGAAACTGGCATTGCGGGCACAAAGAACTGGACATTGTAGCAATGGATGGCAACGAGCTGGTAATTGTATAAGAATCCTCTAAGCAACCTTTTCTGTGCTGAATGCATCCTTGAAAGAAAGGAATTCGAAATCGAACGTCTTCGCCAGGTGTTTTTAGCCTGAGCTATTCATAAATTTTAAAAAATATGAATAACGCTCAGGTTAACCCCGACTTGGATGAAGTTAAACGTTGGAAGAAAGTTTTACTGAATCTTAGTCGCTGTCGGAGACAGGAACCATTCATGAATTATTCGGGTTTAAAAAAACAAAAGGTA
>CAYPAW010000082.1:0-11398 GCA_964408795.1 uncultured Mariniphaga sp. | reverse complement strand
CCGTTTGACGATGTATAAGGTTTATTATAATAAATATGACACATGGCTTCTACGGTAGCTACAGATGCAAAAATAAAACAAGGACCTTGTTCCCCCTGGTTTTTTGCCGGAGAAATGTAGTTGTTCCCTTTATTTGGACCAGTACCAGGTTTTTTCCATGAAAAAAAAGAAGGTTGGGCAAATAAATAAAGATTGTAACAAATTAAAGTTAGGAGGATAAATAGTTTTTTCATTTTTCTAGTGTATAAGTTAATATTTAATAGGATTAATTTTTAATGCATCGAATTGAAAGGCCATAATCTTTATTCCATAACATTCTCTCTCTGCCATTATGACCATGGAAAAAAATTCGTGTAAATGCTCGGTTTATATTATCTTCAGAAGAAGTCCAAAAACAGGCACCTTCGGATAGAGAGTAAAATTTTTTAAAACACATTCCACCAGGTAATGCTGAAAAACCTGTTTCATTGGTTGCTCCAATGTTAGGATGCAGCCAGTGAAGTGTCCCTGTTTCCTTTAGTTTCCCCCAACATTAACTTCTTGTCCACATAAATCCCCTTTTTCTAAATCGTTATACTCCATGCCTAAAAATAGTTCCAGCTCCATCCACTCTTCATCTGAAGGGAGGTGCCAGCCTTCGGGGCATATTTCCAGTGCAGTTTCCCAATCATACAAACAACCGTATAAATGGTAGTTTTGACCATAAGACCCGGTTCCTGAATAATCGTAAATCCATATACCGCATTGAGAATCAAGAGGACATAAGTATGGGGCATAAGCCAGGTTTTCAGCCATCCAGATTTGTTCACCTATTTTAACCCATTTGTACTCGTGGTTGTCGCGTTTGTCGGTAAAGGTGCCGGAGCGGGCTTCAAAAGGGTCGTCTTCGCAGGAAGTAAAAAGGAAAATCACCAATAAAAGGAATACAGTTGTAAATTTACCGGGTGTAGCAATGAATCGGTGCGATGGATGTGGGCTTATTTAAACTCATGGTATGGAGCGTATGTTCCATATAAGATTATAAAATATTTAACAGAAAATCAAGGAGTTTAACGTTTTTAACCTTTGGGGAAGCAAGATAATGTGTATTCGTGGAAAATATCAGCTGCGAATAAAGGGGGGGTACATCCTATTTTAAAGGACATGCAAAAAAATTCGTAAAGTTGACTATTCCCGTAGCATAGCAATGGAGTATTTCACAAATCGGGATTTGAATAAACTACCCCGAGGCATAGCCTCGGAGAATTTTTTTGATTAAACCACTACCTTCTCGTCCACCGAAGCGAATGCAAAGGTGGATTAAAGAATACCCTTAATTTCTGCCATCATGTTGTTTGCCAGCTTCTCTGCTTCTTTCATGCTTCCTGCTTCGGAATAGATACGGATGATCGGTTCGGTATTGGATTTCCGCAGATGTACCCATGCATCCGGGAAATCAATTTTTACGCCATCGATGTCCGTTACTTTTTCCGTTTTGTATTTTTCCTTCATCTTTTCCAGGATGGCATCCACATCCATTTCCGGGGTTAGTTGTATTTTCTTTTTGGAGATGAAATAATCGGGATAGGTTTTGCGCAGTTCCGAGCATTTGAGTCTGCTTTTGGCCAGGTGGCTCAGGAAGAGGGCGATTCCTACCAGGGCATCCCGGCCATAATGGCTTTGGGGATAGATGACTCCTCCGTTTCCTTCGCCGCCGATGACGGCGTGGGTTTCACGCATTTTTGCCACCACATTTACTTCTCCTACAGCCGAGGCTGCATAGCTGCCTCCGTATTTTTCCGTAACATTCCGTAGGGCCCGGCTGGATGACAGATTGGAAACCGTATTCCCAGGGGTTTGGGAAAGTACATAATCGGCCACAGCTACCAGGGTATACTCTTCATTGAAAAGAGTTCCGTCTTCATTAATGATAGCCAGCCGGTCTACATCGGGATCGACCACAAAGCCCACATCTACGTTATGCTCGCGTACAGTTTGGGCTGTATCCACCAGGTTTTGCGGTACAGGTTCCGGAGTATGCGCAAAATGGCCGGTAGGCTCGCAGTTGATCTCCACCACGTCGGATACGCCCAGGGCTTTCAGCAGACGGGGCACAGCAATCCCCCCTACGGAATTGACTGCATCAATAGCTACCTTAAAGCCGGCCGTTTTGATTGCTTCGGGGTCCACCCCCTTTAATCCAAGGACTTTCCGGATATGGATTTCTGTATACTCTTTTTCAAGGGTTGAGCCGAGGCAATCGACACCGGCAAATGCCCAATCTCCGGCATCCGCAATTTTGAGAATCTCCGCTCCTTCGGCGGCATTCAGGAATTCACCCTGTGCATTGAGGAGTTTCAGGGCATTCCACTGTTTCGGATTGTGGCTGGCCGTCAGGATGATTCCTCCGTCGGCTTTTTCTTCGGTTACCGCTATTTCGGTGGTTGGTGTGGTAGCCCGTCCGATGTTAACCACATCGCAGCCCATGCCGTTGAGGGTGGCGGTTACCAGTGCGGAGACCATTTCCCCCGAGATCCGGGCATCGCGACCGATGACCACTACCGGCCGGTTCTTCCCGGAGGTTTTCCTGCACCACGTGGCATAGGAAGCAGCATACCTGACAATATCGACGGGGCTGAGTCCTTCACCCGGCTTCCCCCCGATGGTGCCCCTGATCCCTGATATGGAATGTATAAGTGTCATAAGAAAAATCAGCTATGGTCTCATCTTGTTGTTAAATGATCCTGTTACCCTTCCAGGAAGCTGTTCAGCAAACCGCCCCTGGCTTCTTTACGCTTGTTGGGCCCATGCGTTGACAGCTGGGCTATTAATTTACGGATTGGCATGCTTTGCAACCATACTTTTCCTGTGCCACGCAGGGTAGCCAGAAAGATTCCTTCGCCGCCAAAGATCATCGACCGCAGGTTGCCTGCCTGTTGAATGCTGTAATCAACCGACGGTTCAAAGCCCACAATGCATCCGGTATCGACTTTCAGAACTTCATTGTTCAGCGTTTTCTCAATGACAGTTCCTCCGGCATGAACAAATGCTTTTCCGTCGCCTACCAATTTCTGAAGAATAAATCCTTCGCCTCCAAAAAAACCGGCTCCCAATCTTTTGCTGAAGGTGATGGATATTTTTGTTCCCAGGGCAGCACACAGAAAAGCGTCTTTCTGAACAATGAGTTGCCCTCCCAGCAGAGCCAGATCCAGGGGAATGATCGTCCCGGGATAGGGTGCTGAAAAAGCTACTTTTTTCTTTCCCCATCCCTGGTTGGTAAAATGGGTGAGAAACAACGACTCGCCAGTGATCAACCTTGATCCGGCAGAGAGCAGCTTATCAAAAAAACCTGCCTGAGGATTGGATCCATCTCCCATGCGGGCGGTGTATTCAATTCCGTCATCCATGTAAAGCATGGCACCTGCTTCGGCAATGACCGTTTCGGCCGGATCCAGTTCCACCTCAACCAACTGAACATCATGGCCGATAATCGTATAGTCTATTTCATGTGATTGCATAAAAAAAACTCCTGTTTTAGTGATTAAATGAAGTATTTTCAGGCTTTAAAAATAACAATATTCCCTTTATTTGGATGAATATTCTGATTTTTTCCGACCTTTGCGCAAAAAAGTACGATGCCAGGGAAAAACAGGCCCAATAAACCGGAAAACAAAAGAAAAAGACCCGGGAAGAAGGTACCGGGAGTCCGTCCCTACCGAACCGATTTCAACGGGGAAGAAAAACTGGAAAACCGCCGGCCCCGGATTTCACGGGATCCAGACGATGCAGAACCCAGAATCCGGAGAAAATCCCGTCCGATTCGTAGTTCGGCTTTTGATCCGGAAAAAAAACAGCAGGACGGAAGAATCCGGACCCATAAGGAAAGGTCAAATCCCTCCCATGGTCCTGTGAAATACGATGCCATGCGGCTTAACCAGTATATAGCCAGTTCAGGCGTCTGTTCAAGGCGCGAGGCAGATACCTATATTAAATCCGGAAAGATAACCGTCAACGGAAAAACCGTTACGGAACTGGGTGTGAAAGTAACCACTCAGGATGTTGTTAAGCTGGAGGGACGAAAGTTGAAACCTGAATCCAGGGTTTATATTCTTTTAAATAAACCCAAAAATGTGATGACCACAACCGAGGATCCCCACGCTGAAAAAACGGTGATGGACCTGGTCAGGAATGCTTGCCGGGAGCGTATCTATCCTGTGGGCAGACTGGATAGAAATACCACCGGACTGCTGCTTCTCACAAACGATGGCACCCTGGCAAAGCGCCTTTCTCACCCATCCCACCGAAATAAGAAAATTTATCAGGTGAGCCTGGATAAACCCGTTATCAAAGATCATCTCCGGAAAATATCCGAAGGAATTGACCTGGAAGATGGAATCATGGCAGCCGATACCATAAGCTATATCGATCCCGATCACAAAGAAGAAGTGGGAATAGAAATCCATTCCGGGAAAAACCGGGTGGTCCGTCGCATGTTTGAACACCTCGGATACAAAGTGAAAAAACTGGACCGCGTTTATTATGCCGGCCTGACTAAAAAAAATCTGCCCCGGGGAAAATGGCGTTTTCTGACAAATAAAGAGGTGAATTTTTTGAAAATGCAATAAATTATACCGCTTATACCTGTAATTCTTAAGACCTCAAAAGACAAATATTCTGCAGATTGGAGAAGGAATTTTTAAAAATAGTACAAAAAAACCAGGGCATCATCCACAAAGTCTGCAGTTTTTATTGTGACACCGAAGATGATCGCAAAGACCTTTTTCAGGAGATCCTTGCACAGCTCTGGAAATCGTTTCCTTCATTCCGGGAAGATGCTAAATTCTCAACCTGGATGTATCGCGTAGCCTTGAATACCGCGATCACCTCGTTTAAAAAAAAGAAACGAAGACCTGATCAGCATACACTGATGTATGCCAATTTACAGCTGCCGGATGAGCCAATGAATCAGGAAACAGAAGAGAATATCGCCTTATTGCATAAAGCGATCAGCAGGCTGACCGGAATCGAGAAATCGATCATCCTGCTATTCCTTGAAAACAAAGACTATGAAACCATTGCAGAAATAACCGGAATTACACAGAATTATGTACGGGTAAAAATGAACCGGATCAAGAAGAAGTTGAGAATGTTCATGAATATAGATAAATAAATGGATATAAAAGATCTGAAGAAAGCATGGAATCGTTATTCATCTATTGAGAAGAGAGAACTGGATGAGGAAGAGATACGGGAAGTACTCCGGGGAAGAACCCGAAGCATGATTGAGAAAATTGAAAGAAACATCCGGATTGGCTTTGTAATTATTTTCATCCTGATCCTCTTTTTTCTGGTGGATGATTTTTTGATCACTCCGGTTCTGGTGGATGAAATCTCAGAAGGAATAAAGGTTCCTGAATGGGTTTTTGTTTTGGATATTTTCACCAATCTTCTGATTGTTTTCACCTTTATCTTTTTTGTTATTCGCTATTATAAGGTAAAAAGGGAATGCGACATCTCCGGAGCGCTTTCCCCGGCTCTGAAAAAAATCATTCATACCCTGAATATTTACCGGCAAATGTTTTATCTGGCTATAATGGTGCTTGTAGTATCTACGGCTACCGGTTTCATTGCTGGCATGTACCAGGGGGTTATCTACAATGCCCGGACCCATGGAATCAGCCTTCAGGAGATGAGCACCGGGAGCCTGATCCTGACCCTTCTGTTGGGATTGGCGGGCTTGCTGATTCTGACCGGGGGTCTTTATCTCCTTTTCCGGTGGGGATTTCGACGACTATACGGGAACTATCTGATTCAATTGAAGGAAACCCTTCAAGAGCTGAATGAGATTGAATAAAGGGAGTGTCTCTGTAGAGACCCCCTTGTTTTTTTTCTATCTGTTTTCTGCCGGATCTCCGTAAACAATTCCTCTTCCGTGGGTTCCTACATACACTCTTCCGTATTTTTTGGGATCTCCGGTAATATGAAGAAGAAGACCCCATTGGTGTGCATCATCGTTTATTCTGGTCCATGTAAAGGCTTTATTGTCAGAGCGATAAATGCCTCTTGTTCCGTTTACTATCCCAATCAGGTAAAGGGCGGGAGAGGAGCTTTCGGTTTTTCCTTTGCCAAAACCAAAGGCATGGATCTCCTCCACGTGGTCGGTTTTTTCAAAGGTTTCTTCTTTATTCCGAGCATGGTACAATCCGTCAAAAGCAGCAATCCAAAGGTCTTCCTCCATTCCGGGTGTTGCATATATTCGATCCTGGCCTCCGCGTGAATCTCCGCGGTTTCTTCTGTCCTCAGGCAATCCATCGGCCAGGTTCAGGGGGAGACTTGCAAATTCTTTTCCTCCGTTGGTACTGACATAGAGGATTCCTTCGAAGAGGTCCATGCCATAAAATTTTTGTGGATTTACCGGGTCGGCAATGACGCGTGTGTTGCCCGGAATGTGGTTGCACGGATTCCAGGTAATGCCCTGGTCGGTTGTGTAATAGACGCGTAAGGGATCCTGTTCGCTATCCTGCCGGAATCTGCGGAATCCTCCTTCGGGAGCCCAGATCCAGGTTTCCCCGTTAGCAGAAACGGCAATGTGTCCCAGGCTGCTGGTAGGGGTAGGCAACGATTCAGTAGGTTGCCATGTTTTGCCTCCATCGAGCGAGTATCCGATGGTTTGTCCGGGATTGTCATTGGTCGCCCGTCCTACCCGCACAATAATCTCCGGATGCTGTGATGCACAATCCACACTGTTGGTATTGCCAAAACGGGGATTGGAGAAATTGCCTTCAGGAGCCGGTTGATCCGGATTCCAATGCACAAAACCTCCGTAGTCGCCAATGGCAGAGATCAGAGGAGCTCCTTTGGGGGGGCTGAGCATATCCAGGGCTACCGTTTCATCAATGCCGGTGCTCATGATCTGCCAGTGAGTAGGCTTTCCCTGATCGGAACGGGTCAGGTTAAAGGTTTCATATCCTCCATAGCCTGTGGTGAAAAGAGCATGGTCAGGATCGGAAGGATCGATCTCGATATCAAAAAGCCAGTGTATCCCGGTGAATCGGGTGTAGGGAGCCAGCGACCAGTCGTACGTACCCCCTTCACCGAAGATGGTTGACCAGGTAGTCCCTCCGTCGGTGCTTCGGAAGATGTCTTCGCCCCCTGCCTCACGGGGTCGACCGAAGGAGCTTACAATGATCGTCTGTGGATGGGATGCATCATACGAAACGGAAGCATACCCAAAGGATTTGTTGTTATCAGGATCGGGTGTGTCAGGAGTGATGTTGGTCCAGATCCCGGTATGGGTGTTGTATTTCCATACTGCCCCGTCACGCATCTGCGAAGGACCCGGTGAAGTGCCGTAGGTCAGATATAGCATTCCCCCGGGGGTAAGCACTCCATGGGTTGGTCGAAATTGCGTGGGTTGCCCCGGAACCGGATTCCAGGTCTTCCCGGCATCGGTACTGCAGAAAAGATGAGCTCGCCCCATGAGGGAAACCCCTGCATAGATGGTTTGGGTGGCTTCTCCGGGAGAGCTGCTTCGTGGATCGAAAAGAACAAAAATAATTCCGCTGCCCCGGTTAAATCCAAACATCCGTCTGCCGGCATCGGTATTGGCTGGCGGTTCAGGGACTTCTTCCTGAATATCCGGGAAGGAGGCTACAGGGTTCCAGGTAGCTCCATAGTCTGTACTTTTCCACAGTCCGGCATGGCGGGTTCCTAAAAAGAGAATGCTTCCATTGTTTGGATCAACCGCCATTCGTTCTCCGTTTCCGCGGCCGTCTTCATTGCCTCCCATTTTAAAGGGCACATGGGTTCGCTGAAAAGTGGCTCCCCGGTCCCGGGATCTCAGAATCGCCCCGTTGGGCGTACGCGCATTGGTGTAAGTCCCACAGGAAAGATATACCCGGTCGGGATCGGAGGGATCCAGAGCGATGCTCTCCACACCCATCAGATTCATGTCTTCGTACGATAACCAATCCAACAAAGGTTCCCAACGGAGCGTTGACGAATTCCGACGGTAGGCCCCTCCCATATCGGTACGGCAATAGCATAGCCCTTTTTCACTGGGATGAAAAACAATACCGTCTACAAAACCTCCTCCGACAATCTGAACATTCTGCCACTGATACACTTCAACCGGAGAATTGTGCTGCGCCTGAGTTAACAAAACACAGAAAGGGAGTAAATAAAATGAGATAAATAAGAACTTCATGTTTCGTTGGTTTACGTATGGATACAAAAATATCGTTTTAGTAAGTATAAGCAGCATATTTTTTTATCTCCCTGGCCAGTTCGCGTGCTTTCCCCCCGGTTAATTTATTGAGAACCTGGTAAAAGCCAGATCCGTGGTTTTTAACAACGGTATGAGTCAGTTCATGTAGCAGAATATAATCGATCAGAGCATCCGGAAGTTTCATCAGATTCAGGTTCAGGCTGATGTTGTTGGCAGAAGAACAACTGCCCCAGTTGGTCCGGTTGTTTCTTACCGTGACTTTGTTGTACCGGAATCCATACCGGTTGGCAAGCCAGGAGAGCCGCTCCGGAAGATACTGTTTTGCCTCACAGCGGTATACCTCAGTAACCACCGATTGCATAACTTTTTGCATCAACCCGGTATCGGTATTTTGAGGAAAAGAAACCGTTACCGTTTTATCGTCCGTCGTTACCTGTGGCTTCTCAACGCTATCTTCCTGTATTTTAATGGTATGGTATTTGGTGAAATAAACGGCATTTTTGGTGAATCTTGTATCGTCAGGATTGTACTTTGCTTGTTGTTTTATGATCCAGGAAAGGTTTTTTAGGGCAAATTTTTCAGCACTGTGAAACGAGGCCCTGGCCGGAAGCGATACAACCACCTGTTTATTGGGTTTGACATACAGACGAATGTGTTTTGACCGGGTGTTCTTTTTCAGGATTACATCCCCTACTTCCGGCAGGGATACTACTTTCTGAATCATATTTTTCTGAAAGATTAAAAACCAAAGATATCAATTGTGGGTCATTTTCCCTCCCCGGAAGTAATTCTTTCGGGCAATGAATTCAGAAAAAATCGGTAATTTCAGGATGGTTTATACGGAAACTATGCAGCAGGCAAGAGACGATACCCTTACGTTTCGGTTTTATGAGGAACTGAATGATCATCTGAAACCGGCGTTTCGCAAGAAGGAGATTTCACTGGATTATCATGTCGGGCAGACGGTCAAGGATGCGATTGAAAAACTGGGGATTCCCCATGGCGAAGTGGATCTTATACTGGCTAACGGGCAGTCGGTAGGGTTCAGTTACCGTCTTCAAAAAGGAGATCGTATTTCGGTATATCCGGTATTTGAATCCTTTGATATTTCTCCTTTGATTCATTTGCGCCCGGAACCCTTGCGGAGGGTGCGATTTATCCTTGATGCCCATCTGGGTAAGTTGGCACGTATGCTGCGGCTCCTGGGCTTCGATACCCTCTACCGGAACGATTACAGGGATGAAGAACTGATCAGGCTGGCTTTGGAAGAAAAACGGATCATTTTAACTCGCGACAGAGGCCTTCTGATGCGCAGAGAAGTAACCCATGGCTATTTTTTGCGGAATATCCATCCTTTTAAACAATTGAAAGAGACGGTAATCCGTTTCCAGCTGAAAAACCACATGAAACCTTTTGCCCGCTGTGCGGTCTGCAATGGAATAATTCTTCCCGCTGAAAAAGAAACAGTCTTGGATAAACTGCCCGAGAATACAGCAAGATACTACAACAAGTTTTTTATCTGCTCTTCCTGCGGAAAGGTCTATTGGAAAGGATCCCATTATGAACGGCTGAAAAAAAGAATGGAAGAATTGGAATAAAGAAACCTATGTATATTAAATATTCTGTTAAACGTAAAAAATCCCATTTCGTGGCGTAAAGAAACATCCATTTATTCGTATCTTTAAAAGGCAAAACATAAAACCACCCACAATGAAAAAGTTCGCTGTATTAATCATCCTTTTCTTTTCTGTACTGGACTATGTTTCATCCCAGGCATTGACGGATGCAGAAATGATCCTCGACAGTACCCTCCAGGTTGAGTACAATCCCGAAACCGGAACGATGGAAAATTATTACAAAGAGGTCTTTGTGTATGATTCGCTGGGAAATGAAACTTTCTATTTAAAATATCAATGGGAAACAGAATCCCAAAGCTGGACGGAATACCTCCGGAAAGAATATGCGTATAATGCAATGGGAAAACAAACACGCTATGTCTTTTATAGTTGGAATGAAGAAGACCATTACTGGGAAGGGCATTCCTTTACAGAAACATTCTATAATGAGAAGGGCGAACAGATCAAATATATTGCGTACGAATGGGATCAGGTGAACAGGGAGTGGGTAAACCGGATGCTGTTTCATTATGAACTCAATGACAATGGCGATATTATTAGGAATGAAATACTGCGTTGGGATGCCGAAAAAGATGCCTGGGTAGGATCTCTGCCTTTAGCCAAACGGGATGACTATCAATATGATGAAAACCATAACAAAATAGAGGCTGTGTACTATGAATGGGATACCGTTTCAGGAAACTGGAGGTTCCGGATGAAAGACGAATATGCTTACAATGCTGAAGGGACCGATACACTGTACAGATCGTATACATGGGATACAGAAACCCATGAATGGGTCAAAAGGTTCAAGCAGGAAAGAGCTTACGACAGTCTGGGAAATATATTACAGGAAGTACGGTTTGGATTGGATACCCTCACCGGAGATTGGATCGTAACCCAAAAAGGAGTATCTACCTATTCCCCGTTTGCAGATACCGTATTGCTCGTGCTTTATGAACGATCCGACTGGCTTCCCGATTCATCCGTCTGGTGGACCTGGGCGCAGGAAAAATTTGTATACGACAGCCTGGGTCATTTATTGGAACGGGTACACTATTCGTATGATGAAGAGACCGATACCCTGAAGCCGTATACTTGCTTTGAATATGCTTACAACGCTGCAGGAATGCAAATTCAGGAAATCCGTTCAAGGAAGGATAGGCAAACAGGTGAATTGATGTTTGATATGAAACAAGTTATTGGCTATGACGCCAACAACAATGAAATACTGAAAGCTACCTATGATTGGGATCCTGACCTGGGTACCTGGGTAGGACAAAGAAAACAGGAAAGGACAATCGATGCTTTTGGCCAGACGGAAATAAACTATGAATGGGATGAGGAAGCCAACGACTGGATACTCCGGGAAAAAGAAGTTAAGGTGAACTTATCCAACGATGATTCATACAGGGTTTTATACTATGAATGGAACGACTCAACAGATCTGTGGGAAGGCGTGTATGCCTATGAATTGGTTTATGATGCATTCGGGAATCGCCTTCTTGATAGTGATTTCTTTTGGGACGAGACAAAAAACGACTGGAGGGAGAATCGAATTCTGGAATTTGAATAC